>JBBIKA010000182.1:0-8525 GCA_037445695.1 Chloroflexota bacterium | reverse complement strand
GAGGGGTGAGGGTGATGACCGGCAACAGGCCTACTGGCAACCTTAGCTTGATGCCTATGAGGTCAGGGGGTGAGGGTCCGCTCCCAAGGCGCAATTCGCGGGATAACGGTGAACAGTTGCAGTGCTCAGGCGTTCCGCATATCAATGCCGCGGCGCGATTACTTCCTTCCGTCGGCCCTGTGGTACAATAGCAACTGGCCGAACGACTGAACTTTATGCAAAGCGAGGAGTCAAGCATGTCTCAAGAGTTCTATACCGTCCAGATCTGCGGACTCACGCGGCATCTGCCGCTTTTCGAGGTAGCGCCCGGCGTACGCATCGCGATCTTCAACATGCTCGGCGATTACGAGGTCGTGGAGGCCATCGCCGACGAGCTGGCCCCGCGCTTGCCCAAGAATGCCGACGCGCTGATGACGGCCGAGGTGAAGAGCATTCCCCTGGCGCACGCCGTGGCCGTGCGCCTGAAGCTGCCCTACATCGTGGCGCGCAAGACGAAAAAGCCGTACATGGTCGGTGCGACCAGCGTCGAGGTGCTCTCCATCACGACCGGCACGCCGCAGACGTTGTGGCTGGACGGCAAGGACCTGGGGCTGGTGCAGGGCAAGCGCATCATCTTGCTGGACGACGTGATCAGCACCGGCAGCACGCTGGCCGGCATGCGCAAGCTGGTCGAGGTCTCGGGCGGCCAGGTGGTGGCCGAGGCGGCCGCGTTTACCGAAGGCAACGACCCGGAGCAGTGGAAGCATATCATCGCCACCGGCAACCTGCCGGTGTTCCTGGGGTAAGATGTTATTGGACAAGGTCGCGGCGCTCGAGCGCCGCTACGAAGAACTGAACGACCTGATGGCCTCGCCCGAGGTCGCGACCGATCCGGCGCGGCTGGCCGGGCTGGCGCGCGAACAGGCCGAGCTGGCCGAGATCGTCGGCGTCTATCGCGCCTATCGCGCCGCCGAAGCCGAGCTGGCCGAGGCGCAGCTCATGGCCGAGACCGAGACCGATCCCGAGCTGGTGGAGCTGGCGCAGAGCGAGGTGGCGCGCTTGCGCGCGGCGCAGGAGGAGCGGCTCGGCCAATTGCGACGCCTCCTTTTGCCCAAGGACCCCAACGACGACAAGAATGTGATCGTCGAGATCCGGGCCGGCGCCGGCGGCGAGGAGGCGGGCCTCTTTGCCGCCGACCTGTTTCGCATGTACACCCGCTGGGCCGAGATGCACGGCTTCAAGACCGAGCTGATGAGCCAGAACGAGACCGGCATCGGCGGCTTCAAAGAGGTGATCTTCCAGGTCAAGGGCCGCGGGGCCTATTCGCGGCTCAAGTACGAGAGCGGCGTCCATCGCGTCCAGCGCGTGCCCATCACCGAGGCGCAGGGGCGCATCCACACCTCGACGGCCACGGTGGCCGTGCTCCCCGAAGCCGACGAGGTGGATGTCGAGATCAACCCCAACGACGTGCGCATTGATGTCTTCCGCGCCACCGGCCCCGGCGGTCAGAGCGTGAACACGACCGACTCGGCCGTGCGCGTCACCCACCTGCCGACCGGCATCGTGGTGAGCTGTCAGGACGAAAAGTCGCAGCTCCAGAACCGCACCAAGGCCATGGCGATCCTGCGCGCCCGGCTCTATCAGATGGAGCAGGAGCGCCTGGCCGCCGAACGCAGCCAGGCCCGACGCAGCCAGGTCGGCACCGGTGAGCGCAGCGAGAAGATCCGCACCTATAACTTCCCGCAAAACCGGGTCACCGATCATCGCATCGGCAAGACGATCTACAATCTGCCGGCGGTCTTGAACGGCGAACTGGACGAGTTCATCGAGGAGCTGGCCGCAACCGAGCAGGCGGAACGATTGCAGGCTATGGAGGACGAGACCTGAGTTGAACATGTTACATCAAAAGATCAACCCCCCGCTCCCGACGGCAAAGACGCCCGGGGGCAATGGCGCAGGCGGGAAGGCGGCTCAGTCGGCGACGGTCGCGGAGCGGCCCGACGTGTTGCCCGTGGGATTTGCCTGGTCGCTGGATCGCTCTTGCGACGTCGGCCGGGCGATGCTGGCGGCCTCGCGGCGCTTGCGCGAGGCCGGCTGCGATTCGCCGCAGCTCGATAGCGCGCTCCTGATGGCGCACGTCCTCAACGTCAGCAAGACCTGGCTCTATGCCCATCCGCAGCGCCATCTCACCGAGACGGAGATCGCGCAGTTCGAGGCGCTGGTGCGGCGACGCATCCGCCAGGAACCGGTCGCCTATCTGGTGGGACATAAGGCGTTCTACGGGCTTGACATCATTGTCAATCGCAGCGTATTGATCCCACGGCCCGAAACCGAGCTGCTGGTCGAGCGCGTGCTTAACTATATCGGCTCTCTGCAGAAGGAAGGCGGGCAGCCGGTCGTGGCCGATATCGGCACCGGCAGCGGCGCGATTGCGGTGGCCGTGGCGCTCAACGCGCCGGGCGTCGAAGTGTACGCGGTGGATGTGTCGGCCGAGGCGCTGGCCGTGGCCCGGCAGAACATTGCGCGCTACGGCCTGGAGGGCCGCGTGCAGCTCCTGGCAGGCCATCTGACCGATCCATTGCCGCAGGCCGTGGATGTGATCGTGGCCAATTTGCCCTACATCCCCACGCCGCAGATACCTCTCCTGCCCGCCACCGTGCGCGACTATGAGCCGGTGGTGGCGCTTGACGGCGGTCCGGATGGCCTGCAGGTGTTGCGCGCGTTCTTCGACGCGTTGGTGCGCGCCGGTTCTGCCGCGAAACTCCGCCCCGGCGGCCGGATCTATCTGGAGATCGGCGCCGATCAGGGATCGGCTGTGAAATTGCTGGCCGGTCTGGCCTTCCCCGGCGCCGAGGTGTCCGTCTTGCCCGATTATGCCGGCCGCGAGCGGATCGTCGTCGTGGCCACGTGAATTGCCGGGCGGAATGTCATTCTGCCCCGGGTGATGGATGGTTGTTCATGCCTTATCGTTTGCTTGCCCTTGATCTGGACGGCACAACCGTAGATAACGGTCAGATGCCTACCCCGCGCGTCTGCCGGGCGGTGGCCGCGGCCACCGCAGCCGGCGTCCATGTGATCGTGGCGACCGGTCGGCCTTATGTGTCGGCGCGGCGCTACGGCGAGGCGCTCGGCCTCTGCACGCCGCTCATCTGCTTTCAGGGCGCGCTCATCAAGGAATGCGGCGGCACGGCGCGTACGCTGTTCGCCGAAGCCGTGCCGTGCGAGCCGTTCGCCGAGATCGTGGCCCTGGCCCAGGCGCGCGGGCTGGAGCTGAATATTTACACCGAGGAGATGATCTATCACGGTCCCACGGCCCACTCGCCGGAGTTTTACGACCTCTGGTTCGGCCTGGCGGCGCAACCCGTAGACGACCTGGCCGAAGCCTTTGCGCATCTGTGCCGGGCCGGCCGCCCCGTGCTCAAGGGCCTCTTCATCAGCGAAGAGGCCGCAAGCGACCAACTGACCGCGGAGCTGCAAGCCCGCGTGACCGGCCGGCTGACCGTGATGCGCTCACACCCGCTCTTCGTGGAGGTCACCTCGCCGAACGTCTCGAAGGGGCAGGCGCTCGCGTTCCTGGCCGCCTGGTACGGCATACCCCGGGCCGAGACGATCGCGGTGGGCGATTCGGGCAACGATCTGAGCATGATCGAATGGGCGGGCATGGGCGTGGCCATGGCGAACGCCACGCCCGAGGTGCTGGCGGCCGCGGACTGGATCGCGCCGCCCGTGACCGAGGACGGCGTGGCCGCGGTGATCGAACGGTTCATCCTGGACGCCGGCCAGACGCCATCTTGCGACCATGTTGATCGGGATTGACGCCAGTCGCGCCTTTGTGGCCCGGCGCACCGGCACCGAGACCTATTCGCTGCATCTGATCCGCGCGCTGCTTGGGCTGGGATCGGAGCATCGGTTTCGGCTGTATGTGAATCAAGACGCTTCGCCCTCTGGCCTCCCGCATCTGGGAGGAACGGGAGGCGAGGCCGGTGGGTCCGCTTCAACTCCTTCCCTTCCAGGCGCGGGAAAGGTCGAAATACGCAACATCCCCTTCCCGCGGCTGTGGACGCACGTCCGCCTCAGCGCGGAGATGCTTGTCCGGCCGCCGGACGTGCTCTTCGTGCCGGCGCACGTCGTGCCGCTGATCCATCCCCGGCGCTGTGTCGTCACGGTGCACGATCTGGGCTATCTGTACTACCCCGAGGCGCACCGGCCGGCCGATCGGCGCTATCTGGACTGGTCCACGCGCTGGAACGCCCGCCAGGCCGTCGCGGTGTTGGCCGATTCGCAGGCCACGAAAGACGATCTGGTACGCGCCTACGGCATTGATGAGGGCAAGATCCAGGTGGTTTATCTCGGCCGCGATGAGGCGTTCGGCCCGGTGCGCGCGGTGGATGAGCTGGCCGCTGTGCGGGAACGTTACGGCATCCGCGGACGTTATCTGTTGTACGTGGGCACGCTGCAGCCGCGCAAGAACCTGGCGCGCGTGATCGAAGCGTTCGGCCGTCTGGCTGCCGCGCCGGAACTGGCCGACGTTCAGCTCGTGTTGGCCGGTCGCCGCGGCTGGCTCTACGATCACCTGTTCGCGTTGGTGGCCCGGCTGGGGCTGGCCGGCCGGGTGCTCTTCCCCGGCTACGTCGCCGACGCCGACTTGCCGGCGCTGTTGAGCGCCGCGTTGGCGTTTGTGTTTCCGTCTCTCTATGAAGGCTTCGGCATTCCGGTGCTCGAAGCAGGAGCGTGCGAAGTGCCCGTGATCACCAGCAATACCTCGTCGTTGCCCGAGGTTGCCGGCGACGCCGCGTTGCTCGTAGATCCGCACGACGTGGATGCCATCGCCGAGGCGATGTACCGCCTGGTCACCGATCCCGACCTGCGCGCCGAGCTGATCCGCCGCGGTCAGGAGAACGTCAAGCGTTTTTCGTGGGAGAAGTGCGCGCGGGAAACGCTGGCAGTATTGGAAGAGGCGGGGATCAGGAGACAAGGAGACAAGGAGACGGCGAGACAGGGAGAGAGGTAATGGCCACGCAATCCGATCCCCGATCAATCCCTGATCCCCAATCCCCCTCCTCGGTCCGCATCCTCGGCGTCCGCGTCGACGCCATCACCTACGCGGAGCTGTTGGAGCGGATCGCCACGTTCATCGCCTCCGGCACGCCGCACCAGATCGCGACGGTGAACCCGGAGTTCGTCATGGAAGCGCAGCGCAACGCGCGGTTCCGGGCGGTGTTAGAGCAGGCAGAACTGTGCGTGGCGGACGGCGTTGGGCTGTTGTGGGCCGCGCGGCGCCAGGGACAGCGCCTGCCCGAGCGCGTGACCGGCTCTGATGCGGTGCCGTTGATCGCGGCGCGCGCCGCGGCCGCGGGGTGGCGGCTCTTCCTGCTCGGCGCGGGGCCCGGCGTGGCCGAACGGGCCGGCCGCATCCTGGAGGCGCGCTACGGCCGGGGCATCATCGCGGGCACCTATGCCGGCTCGGCCGAGCCGGCCGCAGCGGCCGAGATCATCTGCCGCATCCGCGCGGCCCGGCCCGATGTGCTCTTCGTCGCCTACGGCGCGCCGAAGCAGGATCTCTGGATCGCCGAACACCGGGCCGAGCTGGGCGTGCCTGTGATGATGGGCGTGGGCGGCGCGTTCGATCATCTGGCGGGCGTGCGCAGGCGCGCGCCGCGTTGGGTGCAGCGCCTCAATCTGGAATGGCTCTTTCGCCTGCTCACCCAGCCGTGGCGCTGGCGCCGCCAACTGGCCTTGCCGCGCTTCGTGTGGGCCGTGTGGCGCGAGAGGATGGACGCCAAACGTCATAAGTAAGTGTGGCTCTGCGGCTTTCGGTGGAAAGACGATAGGGTTCGCAACTTGCGTCGCCCCATCCCCCAGCCCCTTCCCCGCTAGGCGGGGAAGGGGCGAGACTGATAGCGGGGTATTTTGGCCGCCGAAGGCGGCCAAAATACCCCGCCTAGAACGATTCCCTGCCCCCGCTTGCGGGGCGGGCGGGGGTTGAGGGGGTCAAAATGGGCCTGCCGACCGAGAAGGGCAGGTAGTTACCAGGGAGCGAGATTTGGGACAGATTCTTACCCTTGATGCCGCGTTGGCGTGGCGGCAGGCGCTGCGGGAGGCCAGCCGGACGGTGGTGTTCACCAACGGCCATTTCGACCTGTTGCATGTCGGCCATGTGCGCTATCTGCAGGCCGCGCGGGCGCTCGGCGACGCGCTGATCGTGGGGCTGAACAGCGACGCGTCGACGCGCGCCCGCAAGCCCGGCCGGCCGATCGTGCCACAAGACGAGCGCGCCGAGCTGGTCGCCGCCCTGGGGTGCGTGGACGCGGTGGTGATCTTCGATGATCTCACCGCCAACGCGCTGGTGGAGGCGTTGCGGCCCGACATCTATGTCAAGGGCGGCGATTGGAGCCGCCCCGACGGGCCGCGGCCGCCCGAAGCCGAGGTGGTGGCCCGCTACGGCGGCCGGGTGGTCTTCCTGCCGTACATCGCCGAGCGCTCGACGACGGCTCTGATCGAAAAGATCGTCGAACAAAGACTGACGCCACCGAAATGAGCCGACGACCGTGAGCCGCCTCAACCATCCTGATCTGCAGACCTCAGCTTCGCGGCCGCTTGACTTCCCATCCGGAGCCGCCGAGGGTGGGACGCAGGTTGACCGGGGCGAGCGCGGCGTGGGGCTGGCGCTCTCGGCCGGCATCGTCGGATTGGGCAACATCGCCAGCCGCGTGATCGGCTTGGCGCGCGATACGATCACCTCGTGGTATTTCGGCTCGCGCGGCGAGTTGAGCGCCTTCAATCTGGCCGCGCGCGTGCCGACCATGATCTATGACCTGCTGGTGGGCGGCATGTTGAGCGCCGCGCTCGTGCCGGTCTTCAGCGAATATGCGCGGCCCGAACGCCGCGACGAACTGGCCCGTGTGGCCGGCGCCATGCTTTCGTTGATCGCGGTGTTGATGGCGCTCATCGTCCTGAGCCTGGAGCTGTTCGCCCCGGCCGTCGCGGGCATCCTGGGCGACTTCGCCGATCCCGGGCTGCAAGAGGTGCTGACGCGCTGTCTGCGCCTCATCGCACCCGCCGTGCTCCTGTTCGGCCTGACCGGCGGCGTGATGGGGCTGCTCTATGCGCTGAAACGCTTCTCCTATACGGCGGCCGGCGGCGCGGTCTTCAACCTGGGGATCGTCATTGCGGCGCCGCTGTTGGCGAACCGGATCGGCGTCTATGCGCTCCCCATCGGCATCTTGCTCGGCAGCGCGTTGCAACTGGCCGTCCTCCTGCCGGGCCTGCGCGCGGTGCGCCTGCGCTGGGCGCCGACATGGCGCCATCCGGCCGTGCGTCGGATCTTGCGCCTGTACCTGCCCATCGCGCTCGGCCTGATCGTCACCCAGTTCCAGATCGTCGTGGATGGCCGGTGGGCTTCGGCGACCGGCCCGCAAAGCGTGAGCTGGATGCGCTATGCGACGACGCTCATCCAGTTGCCGCTCGGCCTGATCCCGGTTGCGGTTTCGCTGGCGGCCCTGCCCAGCCTCTCGCAACATGCGGCCGTGGGCGATTGGGACGGCTTTCGTGATCTCTTTGCCCGCGGGTTGCGCCTGGTGATCGTGTTGCTTTTCCCCGCGGTTGTCGCCCTGTGGGCTTTGGCCGAGCCGATCATCCGCCTGTTGTTCGAGCACGGCAGCTTCACGCCGGCCGACACCGAGATGGCCGCGCGCGCGTTGCGTTTCTACCTGATCGGCCTGCCGTTCGCCGGGGTGGATTATCTGCTGAATTACACGTACTACGCCCGTCAGAACACGCGCACCCCGGCGGTCGTCGGCGTGATCGGCGTGGGCTTTTATTTTGTGACTGCTCTTCTCCTGAAGGAGCCGCTTGGCTTTCTGGGGCTGGTGCTGGCCGATTCGGCCAAGCAGATCGGCCACGCGACGATCATGGGCGCCTTACTGATCCGCGCGCTGGGGCGCTTTCGTGGCCAGCGCATCGAGCAGACCGCGGCGCGGACGGCCCTGGCCGTCCTGCCGATGGGCTGGCTCATGGCGTGGCTGGGAAGCGAGCTGGCCGGCCACCTGCCGGCCGGCCTGGCCGGCGAACTGCTGACGGTGGCCGGCGCGGGGGCGGCGGGAGGCCTCTTCTATCTGGGGGCGCTGCGCACGCTCGGCGTGCGCGAGATCGTGATCTTGTGGGAGGCGGTCATGCAGCGCGCGATGCAGGCCCGTGCGGCGTGCGGCCTGGAGCGCAAGGGGCCCTGAATTGACCCTCACGGGGGGATGCGGTATAATGAAAATAGGCTCTGCGGCTTTTGGTGGGAAGACGGTAGGGCTCGCAGCTTTTGTGGCCCCATCCCCCGGCCCCTGCCCCGCCAAGCGGGGCAGGGGCGAGCTAATAGCGGGGTATTTTGGCCGCCTTCGGCGGCCAAAATACCCCTTTCAAGGGGTTCCCCGCCCCCCGCAAGCGGGGGGCGGAGTCAGGGGTGGAGGGGCCACTGCATCCGGAATTGCCGAAATGTCTCTTGTCCCGCCAGAAGCTGGAGAACCTGAAAATAGTGTTAATTTCAAGGAATAATACGG
>JBBIKA010000181.1:3271-8576 GCA_037445695.1 Chloroflexota bacterium | reverse complement strand
ACCCTCATCCATCATCCCCCCTCTCCCCTTGGCCGCAGGCCAAGGGGAGAGGGGGGACAAAGGGGGGTGAGGGGCACAAAAACGGCAGGCATAGCAAATGCCGGCCCATTCTGAATCATTCCCGCGTTTCAACCTCTGTTGGACGGCTTCGCTTGATGCGAATGCCGCAAAAAAACCCCCCCTGCTCCCGCGCCCCCCTGGAAGGGGAGCGCGGGCAACAAAGCAATAGCTTCTGGAATATACGCTTAAATTGCAATCGGTCATGACCGAAATAATGGGATAAAAGATACGGCGTGGTAGATCTTTAGGGCAATTTGACATTTGTAGGAAAATAATGTATAATCTAACGTGAGTTCAGTGCTGCATTAGGCGAGATTCTGCGGTCTATACTGATCAATCGCAGCGTTGCGCGCTCCCTTCTAAAGCCACCATCTTCGCTACGCGTGCCGCGGCTTTATCGGGCGTTCCTCTTTCTTGTCCTTTGTGGGTTTCGGCAGACTGTCTCAAACCTGAAAGGAGGACAAAATGAGACACCGCTGCACGTATGCACTTGGCTCGTTGGTTGTCGTCCTGTTGCTGCTGCTCTCCACCGCCAGCAGCAGCGCCGATGGCGGATGTACGCTGTCCGACTGGTCCAAATGGCAGCAGTACTTCACGCCCCTGATCCCCGCCGGCCCGAACGGGCCGGGCAATCCGGCCGGCCGCCCCATCCCCACCAAGTCGCCTTCGGACGTGCTGTTGATGGCATGGGTAAACATGCTTCATCTGGCGCCTCCACCCGCGTTGGCGGCACACAACGAGGAGGTGGCCCGCGGCCCGGACCATTCCACCATCATCGGCCATGGCCCGGCCAAGAGTGAGCCGGCCAGCGTGAACGCCTGGGCCACGGGCGGCACGCTGCGCAAGGACTCCAACCCCGGACCGTTCTTCGAGGTCTTCAACGACTGGTACGGCGAGACATGGCGCATGATCCCGCACAAGTGGGGCGCCTATGCCTACCGCGGCGCGGATAGCGTAACCATTGATCGGGAGCAGGTGATCAAAAACGAGGCCCCCACCGACGGCACCTACGCGCTGAAGATCGCCGCTTCGGTGCCCTTCGAGGCGGGCGTCTCGCGCACCATCAAGGTCACGCCCGGCGCCCAGGTCAGGGTGCGCGTGATGTACGCCCTCTACGACCATGGCGGCCTCCATGGCGGCAACGTGCTCACCTATGACTGGGTCTCCATGGGCGTCAAGGTGGATGATTGCGATGCGACTTGGGTGAACGGCCCCTGGCATGGGCAATGGCTGCCGCTGGAGCAGACCGTCACCGCCGGCCCGGAGGGGCGCATCATGATCTTCCTCCAGGTCCAGAGCATCATGCCTGAGAACGTCAACGCCTACTTCGACAACGTTCAGGTCTGGGTGGACGGCAAGCCTTATACCGAATGAGCTTGAACAGCGCGTCACGTGCCGGGCACTTTCAAAGTGCCTGGCACGTTTGACGGGCTATCTTCAGGTTAGTCTTTCTGAGCAACAACATGCCCAGGCCAGAATGGCCTGGGCATGTGCATAGCGGCAGGCTGACGCCGTCTCGGACGGCCGGGGCCGCTTACTGCGCGCTCAACGGCACGTTGGTGTTGACCAGGATCTGCTGATAGACCTCATAATCCCCGAAGTACTGGCGTTCATATTTCTTGCCCTCTATCGTGCCCGTGAAGAGCCAGCGCTTCACATACTCCAAGGTGACCAACAGGCCCGCAGCGCGGTCGTAACACGCCTGGCCTTCGAACAGCGCGGTCCAACCGCCGCTCTGCGGCACTTCGCGCGTGCGCGTGCCCGTGCACCACAGCGACAACGTGCGGCCGAGATGGGCGATGGTGCGGTTCTCGGGGCCGGGGTCGGCGCCCTGCCAGACGTAGAAGAGCGGTGGCTCTGCCGCGGCCCGCGCCTCCTGCCCGCTGTAGCGATCCACCTGGACGAGCCAATCCTCCTCCTTGCCGCAGTTGTTCTCCCAGGTGGAATGGCGCTTTACCTCCAGCCAGCGGACATTGCGTACCTGGAGCGCCTGCGCCTTGCTCTGGCCGACGCATTCGGCCTGGGGACATCCCTCGCCGTAACAAAGCCAGTGCATTGCCCAGGTAGCCTCCAGTTGATCGGGCATCAGCGGCAAGCGGATCGGCACCCGATTGCGGTCGCCGCTGATGGTCGCCAGGCTATCGGCGATCCAGGCCGGCCGGTCGTTGACGCAGCAGATCTGCCACCAGGTGCCCTCCGCGTTGCGGCCCATCACCGCATACCGGCGGCCCTTGGAGGTGGTGGCCAGGATGTCGAACTCGGTGCCCGGCCCGCTGCGCAGATTGCCGCTCGCGGCCCGCACCTCCAGCGTCACCCCCGCGGTGACGGTGATCGCCGCGGCGACGGGCGGCGTGGCCGTGAACGGCACCGTCGTCGTCAGGACCGCGGCGCTCGGCGCCACCGTCGGGGTGGACGGCGGGGTCGGCGAACGCATAGCCGTGGGCGAAGGCGAAGGAGTAGGAGACGGCGTCAGCGTCGGTGTGAGAGTCGGCGTTGCGGCGAGCGTGGCCGTCAGCGCAGAACCGGCCGGGACGGCCGGGATCAACAGCCGGGTGCCCGTGATGACCTGCCTGGTGGAAACGGCCGTCGCAGTGACCGTCGCACTGATGCCGGGCGTCTCGGTCGGCATCGCGGCCATCGTCGGCGTCCCGCCGACCGTGACGGTCACCGTCGGCGTTGGCGTGAGGATGCCGGCGGTGGCCTGGGCGATGAGGGCCAGCGCGGCGGCCTGAGTGGCCCGCGCCTCCGCGATCGCGGATTCGGCGGCGGCCTCGGTCGCCCGCGCAGCAACGTAACGTTCGTATTCGACCAGTTCCTCGCCGGTCAAGATCGGCGTACAGCCCGACAGGAAGATCAACATGGCCCCCAAAACGGGCAAAACGAATCGAACACGCATGGCCGCCTCCTCTCCTTGTATACAAAAGCCCGAATGAAACCGACCGCTTAGCTCAGGCAGGTGCGACCCACGAGTGCGTCCGGGCCGCCTCGTACAGCGCCGCCATGACCGAACTGCGGATGGCCGCCTCTTCGACTCCCACCAGGGGTACCTGTTTGCCGTTCAGCGCGTCCAGATACAGCTCGAACGCGTGGGGCCAGGCCTCGGGCAGCTTCTCCCACGGCTCCTTCCCGTCTGCGCCGGCCACGTGCTCGCTTTGGAAGAAGAGCCGGCCGTTGGCCACGTAAGCATGTCCCTCGGTGCCGCTGAGGATGTGCGAGACCGGATGCGCCACATCTACCCAGCCGGCCGCCAGCGTGCCGATGGCGCCGTTTGCGAAGTTGAGGATCCCCTCGCCGGTCTCGTCGCAATCGCCGTAGCGGCCGGTGACGGCTCGGATGCTGGCCGTCACCTCTTTCACCTCTCCCATCATCCACAACAGAAGGTCGAGCGCGTGTGTCCCCAGGTCGCCGAACGCGCCCACGCCCGCCTGGGCCGGATCGGCCATCCAGCGCCATTCGGTGTCGAACCAGCCCTTGAGCGAGCCGGCATGGCAATTGGTGATGCGGATGCGGGTGATCGTGCCCAGGTGGCCAAGGGCGATCTGCTCGCGCAGGAACTGGTTGAACGGCTGGCCGCGCTGGAAGTAGCCGGTCTGGAACAGGACGCCGGCCTGTTTCACCGCGGCCGCCATGCGATAGGCATCGGCGGCGGCCAGGCCGAGCGGCTTTTCGACGAACAGGTGCTTCTGCGCTGCGGCGGCCGCCAACACCAGCGGCTCATGGCGATCCGTCTCCGAGCAGATGATCACTCCTTCCACCTGCGGATCGGCCCAGATCGTCTCGGCCTCGGCCACCGTACGGCTGCCGAGCGCTTCGGCCTGCACGGCCGCGCGCTCGGGCCGATGATCCCAGACGTATTTCACGGTCACGTCGCGGCGCGCCTGCAGCCGCTTGACGAAGCCCGGTGTGTGGATATGGGCACAGCCGACCAGGGCAACGATAGCCATGGGTCTTCTCCTTGCGCGTCAGTCCAGAATGATCTCTTTGCCGGCCGCCTGGCTCCGATAGATGCCGTCCAGGATCTTCAGCACCTGCAACGATTGTTCGGCCGGCACCGGCGACGGCCCGCCGTTGGCCACGGCCCTGGCGAATTCGACGCACTCCAGGGCGTGCGGCTCCATGGTGTCGGCCACCAGCTTCAACGTCCGGTTGTACTGTTGCCGCGTCGCGTAGTTCGACTCGTAGATCTCGCACTTGGGCCAATGCGAGCCGGCCTTCGTGCCGTAGAGCCACATCTGCATGTCCTCGCCCGGTGTGTCGTGATGGAGGAGCCAGCTCACCTCCAGGATGAGGGTGGCGCCGTTTTTGAAGCGCACGAACGCGGCCGCAAAGTCCTCCACGTCGAATTCCGACGGGATCGGCCCGCCGCCCATGATGGTGGTGAATGCGCCCGGCTGATGGGCCAGCTCGGCCCGGGCGACGCCGGCCACCGAATGCGGCTCGGGATTGCCCATGAACCAGAGGGTCAGATCGAGGATGTGCACGCCGATGTCAATGCACGCGCCGCCGCTGGCGTGCTTTTTCATGATGAAGCCCGGCCGATTGGGCGCGGCCGCCCGGCGCAGCATCCAGCTTCGGGCGTGATAGATGTCGCCTAGGGCGCCCGTATCTATCTCGGCCTTCATGGCCCGCGCCGAACCGCGGAAGCGAAAGTGTTGGGCGGTCATCAGCAGCCGGCCGGTACGGTCGCGGGCGGCGATCATGTCGCGGATCTGCGCCGGGGTCGGGGCCAGGGGCTTCTCGCAGATCACGTGCTTGCCGGCCTCCATCGCCGCGATGCTGAGAGGGGCGTGATAGTTGTTCGGGGTACAGACATCAATGATGTCAATGTCGGGATCGCGAAACAGATCGGCCGCGTCGGTCGTCGCCTTGGGGATCTTCCATTCCGCCGCAAACCTCTCCGCGGTCGCTGCATCAATGTCGCAGGCGGCTACCACCTCGGTCATGCCGGATGCGTTCCAGCCGGGCATGTGGGTCCGGGCGATCCCGCCGACGCCGATGATGCCGACCTTGTACACTTTGGCCATTTTTCCTCCGATATAATTATGTAGTAGGCAATTGCCCATCTTACTCGGTCGGTAGATCCATTTTGCCCCTCAACCCCTTCCCCTCCTTCTCCTTCGAAACGGGGAAGTAAGGAAGGAAACAAAGGGGGTTGGAGGCGGGGGGGGTTGCCGCCCCCCCCACCCCCCAGTAATAACCACCCCCCAGCAGGGCGGCGGGGCGGGGCGGGGGGGGGGGGGGGGGG
>JBBIKA010000181.1:0-3261 GCA_037445695.1 Chloroflexota bacterium | reverse complement strand
GTGGAATCTACGCATCCAACCACCGGGGTGTGGGGGGGGGGGAAACCCCGCCGCCTCCAACCCCCATGATCTCCCCTCCCCTCTCCTGGCCGAAGGCCAGGAGAGGGGAGGAGGCAGGGGGAGAGGTGAGGTAAAAAAAGTCACCTTGAACGGCTCCGCGCTACAATAAGAACATTCTAACAGGGGCAGGGAACTCTGTCAAAAGGGGCAACGCGATTTGCCTCAATGCGCCCTCTCGACTATAGTAGGGCGCGAGCAAGTGTTTACCTCATGGTTCTCCAGCTTCTGGCGGGACGAAATGAATTGCGGCTCTGCGGCTTTTGGTGGGAAGACGGTAGGACTCGCAACTTGCGTGGCCCCATCCCCCGGCCCCTTCCCCGCCAAGCGGGGAAGGGGCGAGGCGAATAGCGGGGTATTTTGGCCGCCTTCGGCGGCCAAAATACCCCTTTCAAGGAATTCCCCGCCCCCCGCAAGCGGGGGGCGGGGTCAGGGGTGGGGGGCCCACTGCATCCGGAATTGCCGAAATGCCTCTTGTCCCGCCAGAAGCTGGAGAACCTGAATTGCGCCCGACAGGGGAGGCGATGGAATGTTGCCACGCGAACGCGTCAAAGCAGCTCTTGCCTTTCGGCCGGTGGACGTGGTGCCCCTGCAGATCCACCCTTCGCCTGGCGGCTTATTCGAGCATGGCCAGAAGCTGCTCGACCTGATGCGGCATTGTGGCCACGACTTCGACGACCTGAGCCATCTGGCTATTCCCCGGCCGCCGGCCGGGGATTTCGATGCCGACGGCCGCTACCATCGCATCGCCACGGACGAGTGGGGCGTGACGTGGGAATATCGGCTTTATGGCGTCTGGGGCTATCGGATCGGCTATCCCCTGGCCGACATCTCCCGGCTGGCCACCTATCGGCCGCCCCCCATCGCGCGGCTGAGCGGCGCGGAGCTGGCGCGCGCCCGGGCCGCGGGCGAGGCCCATCGCCAGAGATATTACCACCTGATCGGCGGCATCAGCATCTTTGAGACGATGCAGTCGCTGCGGCCGTTCGAGGATGTGCTGGTGGACATCCTCCACGACACGCCGGAGATCAATCGCCTGGCCGACATGCTGGTCGAATACAACGCGGTGATTGTGGAGAATGCCCTGGCCGTCGGCGCGGATGCCATCGCGATCGGGGACGATTTCGGCACTCAGCGCGCGTTGATGATGGCGCCCAACGTCTGGCGGCGCTTCTTCAAGCCGCGCTATCAGGCTCTGATCGAACCGGCGCGGCGGGCCGGCGTGGCCGTCTTCTTCCACTCTTGCGGCTATATCGCGTCGTTGCTGGAAGACCTGGCCGACCTGGGCGCGAACGCAATCTGGCCGCAACTGCCGCTCTTCGACCATCGCGAGCTGGCGCGGCGCTGTCGGCAGCTCGGCCTGGCGGTACAACTGCACCCCGACCGCGGGGAGCTGATGCAGCGCGGCACGCCGGCGCAGGTGCGGGATGATGTCCTGCGGCTGGTGGACGAGTTCGCGATGCTCGACGGCGGCTCGTGGCTCTACCTGGAGATAGATCCGGGCTTTCCCTGGCCCAACGTACAGGCGCTGTTCGAGACGGCGCTTCAACTTCGCAGTGCGGAGAAGGACCTTTGACCAAGACGATCCTCGTGAGTTCTGAAGGCAAGTACGGCATTGCAGACGGGGTGGCGGCGCTCTGTCGGGGAGCCGCGGCCCTCGACGCAGTAGAGGCGGCGATCCGGCCGGTGGAAGTGGCGCCGGAATGCCGCAGCGTGGGACTGGGCGGCTGGCCCAACCTGTTGGGCGAGGCCGAGCTCGACGCCAGCATCATGGACGGCACGACGTTGCATAGCGGGTCGGTGGGCGCGCTGCGCGGCTACAAGCACCCCATTTCGATTGCCCGGCAGGTGATGGAGCGGCTGCCGCATGTGCTGCTGGTGGCCGCGGGCGCGGAGCGCTTCGCGGCCGAGATCGCCGCGGAGCCAGGGCCGGCCGGCACCGAGGGGCCGGCGCGGCAGGGCTGGGAAGAGTGGCTGGCCGCGCACGTGCCCGCGGACGTGCGCAAGCGCTGGCCCGATGTGCCGCTGATCGAATGGGCGCGGCTGACGGCCGATCCGGAAACCGCGCGCGGCACCACCATCGCGCTGGTGAAGGACGGCGGCGGCCGGATCGCCTGCGGCGTGAGCACCTGCGGCTGGGCTTACAAATACCCGGGCCGGCTGGGCGATTCGCCGATCATCGGCGCCGGCACTTACGCCGATAGCCGTTACGGTGCGGCCGGTTGCACCGGCATGGGTGAATTGACCATCCGCTGTGGCACCGCGCGCGCGGTGGTGCTCTATATGAAGATGGGCATGACGGTCGAAGAGGCGTGTCGCGAGGCGATTGCCGACCTGCGCGCGGCCGAGCGGCGTTTCAAAGGCGGCGTCACGCTCCATGCCATAGATGCGACCGGCCGACCGTGCGTGATGGCCATCGGCCGGGCCACGGAGAGCGTGCGCTGGTATTTTTGGACCGAGGGCATGGCGACCTTCGAGGAGCGCCAGACGCCGGTCGAAGGATGGTAGCTGCCCGATGCGTCCTGGGGCGGCCGCAATCCGGCCGCTCAGGACGCATCGCGTGCCCTATTCCACCGGCTGGCCGGCGTTGCGCCAGGCTTGCAGGCCGCCGGACAGGCTGGTCACCTGTGGAAAGCCGGCCTTGAGCAACAGATCGCGGCCGACCGCGCTGCGGTTGCCCGAACGACACACGACCACGATCTCGCGATCCCTGGGAATCTCGGCCAGGCGATTCCCCAATTGATCGAGGGGGATCAGCTTGGAGCCGGGCACGTGGTATTCGTTCCACTCCTCGACCGTGCGCACGTCCAGGATGAACGCGCCGGCCGCGCGTTTCTGCGCGGCTTCGGCCACCGAGACTTCGGCCGGCAGGGGCTTGCGCGCCGGGGGCTGGGCCACGGCGGCCGCCTGGGGCGCGGCCGGCGGCGTCGCGGGCGCCTGACAGGCCGCGGCAACGCCTAGCAGGAGCGCCGCCAACCACCAGACCAGGCGCCGGCCTATGGGCCGCCGCGCGGACTGTTGATGTTCGTGCTCGCCGATGTTCGACATGATGTGCTCCTCGCAAGTTAAAGCCTTTGCATTTGTTAGATGCAGATGTTTCTATTTGGTTACGCGGGCGCGTCCTACTTTTTGCCCCTCACCCCCCTCCATCCCCCCTCTCCCCTTGGCCGCAGGCCAAGGGGAGAGGGGGATAATGGATGAGGG
>JBBIKA010000180.1:0-8695 GCA_037445695.1 Chloroflexota bacterium | reverse complement strand
CCCTCTCCCCTTGGCCTGCGGCCAAGGGGAGAGGGGGGACAGAGGGGGGTGAGGGGCAGAAAACGGCAGGCATAGCAAATGCCAGCCCACGCTGAATCATTCCCGCGTTCCAACCTCTGTTGGACGGCTTAGCTTGATGCGAATGGGACGTGTCCCCGCAATCCCAAAAGCGGGGACACGTCCCCGCAATCCGAAAACCGGGACGATCTGTAAGGAGCACCGAACATGTTATCTCTTTCCGAAATCGAGGCTGCCATCCCGCACGCCCTGACGCGCGTCGACCTGCCCGGCCTGGGGCCGCGCCGCGAAGGCAAGGTGCGCGATATCTATGTCGTCGGCGACCGCCGCGTGCTGATCACCACCGACCGCGTCTCCGCGTTCGACCGCGTGCTCGGTGCGATCCCGTTCAAGGGGCAGGTGCTCAACCAGCTCAGCGCCTGGTGGTTCGCCCAAACCCGCGACATCATCGCCAATCACGTGCTCAGCGTGCCCGACCCCAACGTTACGATCGCCCGCGAGGCGCAGCCGCTGCCGGTCGAGGTAATCGTGCGCGGCTACATCACCGGCGTCACCTCCACCTCGCTCTGGACGCTCTATCAGCAGGGCGTGCCCCGGCCCTACGGCCTGGACCTGCCGCCGGGCCTGCGCAAGAACGACCCGCTGCCCGAACCGGTCATCACCCCCACGACCAAGGCCACCGGCGGCGCGCACGACGAGCGGCTGACCGCCGACGAGGTGGTGGAACGGGGCCTGGTGAAGGCCGATCTCTGGGCCGAGATCTGCGCGGCCGCGCGGGCGCTCTTTTTGCGCGGCCAGGAGGTGGCGCGCCGCGCCGGCCTGATCCTGGTGGATACCAAGTACGAGTTCGGCCTGGTTGACGGCCGGCCCGTGTTGATTGATGAGATCCACACCCCCGATTCGAGCCGCTTCTGGGTGGCCGAGAGCTACCAGGCGACGCGCGGCACCGACCAGGAGCCGGAGAACTTCGACAAGGAGTTCCTGCGCCTGTGGTTTGTGGAGCACGGTTACCGCGGGGAAGGTACGCCGCCGGCCATGCCGGCCGAATTCATCGCGCTGGTCGCCCGGCGCTACATCGCGGCCTACGAACGGTTGACCGGCGAGACCTTCGCGCCCGGCACGCAGCCCGCGGCCGACCGCATCGCCCGCGCCCTTGCCCAATTCCCAATCTCTAATCCCTAACAATTCCAGAGGCACACATGCTTGTCCCCATCATCATGGGCTCCAAAGCCGACCTGCCGCACGGGCAGGCCATTGCGGACGCATTGAAGGCGTTCGGCATTCCCAGCGAACTGCGCGTCGCGTCGGCGCACAAGGCCACGCGCTACGCCCTCGATCTGCTGGCCGCGTATGAGGCCGATGGGCAGCCGAAGGTCTACATCACCATCGCCGGCCGCTCCAATGCGCTCAGCGGCGTGGTGGACGCCAACGTCACCGCGCCGGTGATCGCCTGTCCGCCCTACTCCGACCGCTTCGCCGGCACAGACATTTTTTCGTCCCTGCGCATGCCGTCGGGCGTGGCGCCGGCCGTGGTGTTGGAGCCGGCCGCCGCTGCGCTCCTGGCCGCCAAGATCCTGGCGCTGGCCGATCCGGCCTTGCGCGAGCGGATCGCGGCGGCTCAGGCCGCGGCCACGCAGCAGATCGTGGATGACGACGCGAGCATGCGGCCTCAGCGGTGAATCTGACCAGGAATCGAAATATGGTGGGGTTGGACTGGCAACACGACGATGAATTGGATCGGCCGCACGAGGCGTGCGGCGTGTTCGGCATCTGCGCGCCGGGGACCGATGCCGCGCGTCTGACCTTCTTCGCGCTCTATGCGCTGCAACATCGCGGCCAGGAGAGCGCGGGGATCGCCACATGCGATGGCGCGGCGGCCTACATCCACAAAGGCATGGGCCTCGTGGCGCAGACCTTCACCGAGGAGAACTTGCGGCCGCTCAAAGGCCATCTGGCCATCGGCCACACCCGTTATTCGACCAGCGGCTCCTCGCACATCCGCAACGCGCAACCCTACCTGATCGAGACGTTGCACGGGCCGCTGGGCGTGGCGCACAACGGCAACCTGACCAACGCGTTGACCCTGCGCCGCCGGCTCCTGGAGCGCGGGGTCGGCCTGAGCTCGTCCAGCGACAGCGAGGTGATCACCCAGATGTTGGCCGCGCCCCCGCCCGGCGGCGAGCCGAACGGCCCCAACTGGGAAGCGCGCATCGCCGCGTTCATGGCCGTGGCCGAGGGCGCGTACTCGCTGGTGATCCTGACGCGGCAGGCCGTCTTTGCGGTGCGCGATCCGTGGGGCTTGCGGCCGCTTTGCCTGGGCGAGCTGCCGATCAACGGCCGGCCCGGCTACGTCGTGGCGTCCGAATCGTGCGCGTTGGGCACCATCGGCGCGACCTATCTGCGTGAGGTGGCGCCGGGAGAAATCGTGCGGCTGGACCCCGAAGGGATCCATGCCCATCAGGCCACGCCGCCGAAGGCGCCGTCGGCGCTGTGTATCTTCGAGTACGTCTACTTCGCCCGGCCCGATTCGCTGCTGGAAGGCCAGACGGTGCATCGCGTGCGCCAACGGCTCGGCGAGGAGTTGGCCCGCGAAGCGCCCGCCGCCGCCGACGTGGTCATCGGCGTGCCCGACTCGGCCACGCCGGCCGCCATCGGCTTCGCCCTGGCCTCGGGCCTCCCCTATACCGAGGGGCTGATCAAGAACCGCTACATCGGCCGCACCTTCATCCAGCCCGACGATCGCATCCGCCGGATCGGCGTGCGCCTGAAGTACAATCCGCTGGCCGCCAACCTGGCCGGCAAACGGGTCGTCCTGGTGGACGATTCGGTCGTGCGCGGCAACACCATCGGCCCGATGATCCGGCTGTTGCGCGAAGGGGGCGCGTCCGAGGTCCACGTGCGGGTCTCCTCGCCGCCGGTGCGGCATCCCTGTTTCATGGGCATTGACATGGCCACCCACGAGGAGCTGATCGCGCATCGCTGCACGGTCGAAGAGATCCGCCGGCACATCGGCGCGGACACCCTGGCCTATCTCTCGCACGAGGGCCTCCAGCGCGCGGTCCTGGCCGGCATCGGCGCCGCGCGCGGCCATTGCAGCGCCTGCTTCACCGGCCGCTACCCGATCCCGCTGGAAGAGTGGTGGACGCGCAAAGCGCAAGAGAAGCTGGCGTTTGAAGAAATGTGGGGGTAGCTCATGCACATCTATATCATCGGCTCCGGCGGCCGTGAGCACGCGCTGGCCTGGAAGCTGGCGCAGTCTCCGCGCGTCGAGCACATCTTCGTCTCCCCGGGCAACGGCGGCACCGAGAACGCCGCGCGCATCTCCAACGCACCGGCCACTTCCCAATCCCTGATCCCCACCCCCCGGCCCGACCTCGTCGTCGTCGGCCCGGAAGCGCCGCTGGCCGAGGGGATCGTGGACGCGTTCCAGGCGGCCGGCGTGCGCTGCTTCGGCCCGACGCGCGCGGCCGCGCGGCTCGAATCGTCGAAGGCCTTTGCCAAAGAATTCATGATTCGCCACGACATCCCCACCGGCCGCGCGGCCATCTTCACCTCCTATGCGTCGGCCCTGGCCTATTTGCGCCGCGTCGAGCAGCCGGTCGTCATCAAGGCGTCGGGCCTGGCGGCCGGCAAGGGGGTCATCGTGCCCGCCACGGCCGCCGAGGCCGAGGCCGCGCTGCATCAGATCATGGTCGAGCGGCAGTTCGGCGCGGCCGGCGACGAGGTGCTCATCGAAGAACGGCTGACCGGCCCGGAGGTGTCGCTCCTGGCCTTCTGCGACGGCCGCACCGTCGTACCGATGCCGCCGGCGCAGGATCACAAGCGGGTCTACGACGGCGACCGCGGCCCGAACACCGGCGGCATGGGCGCGTTTGCGCCCGCGGCGCTCGCGACGCCCGCGCTCGTGGAAGAGCTGGTCGCCGCGGTGCTCCGGCCGGCCGTGGAGGGCATGGCGGCCGAGGGAACCCCCTACGTGGGCGTGCTCTACGCCGGCCTGATGCTCACGCCGGCCGGGCCACGCGTGTTGGAGTTCAACTGTCGCTTCGGCGACCCCGAGACGCAGGCCATCCTGCCGCTGCTGGAGAGCGACCTGCTCGATGTGCTCGAGGCGTGCCTGGAGGGCGCGCTCGACCGCGTGACGGTGCGCTGGCGCGCGGCGGCCGCCGCCACGGTCGTCGCCGCGTCCGAGGGCTACCCGGGCCCCTATCCCAAGGGCCGCGAGATCACCGGCGTGGCCGCTGCGGCCGCGCTGCCGGGCGTCACCGTCTTCCACGCCGGCACCCGACGCACGGCCGACGGCCGGCTTGTCACCGACGGCGGCCGCGTCCTGGCGGTCACCGGCATCGGCGCCGACCTGCGCCAGGCGCTCGACCGCGCGTATGCGGGCATCCGCTGCCTCCATTTCGAGGGCATGCACTATCGCCGCGACATCGGCGCGAGGGTATCATGACACCATGAAACAGATCACCTATCGTGATGCTGGGGTTGACATTGCGGCCGGGGCGGCCGCGGTCGAGCTGATGCAGGAGGCCGTGCGCGCCACCTACGGCCCGGAAGTGTTGGCCGGCATCGGCGCGTTCGGCGGGCTGTTCGACGCGGCCGCGCTGCAGGGGATGGCCGCGCCCGTGCTGGTGGCCTCCACCGACGGCGTCGGCACCAAAACGAAGATCGCGGCCGCGCTGGGCCGCTACGACACCATCGGCCACGACATCGTCAACCACTGCGTGAACGACATCCTGGTCCAGGGCGCCCGGCCCCTCTTCTTCCTGGACTACATCGCCTCGGCCCGGCTCGTCCCGGAAGTGGTCGCCGCGGTGGTCGGGGGGTGCGCGGCCGCGTGTCGGGCCGTCGGCTGCGCGCTGCTGGGCGGCGAGACGGCCGAGATGCCGGGCGTCTACGCGCCGGGCGAGCTCGATCTGGTCGGGACGATCGTCGGCGTCGTGGAGCGGGCGCAGATCATCGCCGGCCACACCATCGCGGCCGGCGACGCGATCATCGGCCTGGCGTCGTCCGGCCTGCACACCAACGGCTATTCGCTGGCCCGCCGCGTGTTCGACGGCTGGGATCTGACCGTCCATGTGGCGGAGCTGGGCCGGCCGCTGGGCGACGTGCTTCTGGCGCCGCATCGGGCCTATCTGGCCGAGGTGCAGCGCCTGCGGGCCGCGGGGATCACGATCAAGGGGCTGGCGCACATCACCGGCGGCGGCCTGCTCGACAACCCCCCGCGCATCTTTCCGCCGGGCGTAGCCGGCCGGCTCTGGCGGCACAGTTGGCCCGTGCCGCCGATCTTCCGGCTCATCCAGCATCTGGGCCAGATTGACGACCGCGAAATGGCCCATGTGTTCAACCTGGGACTGGGCATGCTGGTCATCGTGCCGCCCCTGCAGGCCGATCCCGCGCTGCGGGCGCTCGGCGCGGACGCCTGGCTCGTCGGCGAGATCGTCGCCGCGGACGCGCCGACCGTCGAGATGGTATGACGCGGGAGGTAGGGCGAAATTAATTTCGCCCTACCCTCAAAAACCCAGGAGACAATGCATGTTGTGGAAGAATGCCGAATCCACCATCGGCGCCCGCATCGCCGCCAATCTGCGGCGCATCTACGAACGGCCACAGCCGGCCGTGCCCTGGCGCGACGGCGCCAATCTGCCCTGGGACGACCCCGAGTTCAGCCGCCGGATGTTGGCCGAACACCTGGATCAGAGCCACGGCGCGGCGAGCCGGCCCTTGCCCGAAATCCGGGCGCAGGTGGAACAGATCATGGCGTGGCTGGATCTGGCGCCGGGCAAGCGCCTACTTGACGTAACGTGCGGTCCGGGCCTCTACGCGGCCGAGTTCGCGCGCCGGGGCGTCGAAGTCACGGGGATTGACTTCGGCCCGGCGGCGCTCGCCTACGCGCGCAACCATTGCGCGGGCCTGCCGTGCGAGTTCGTCTTCGGCGACGTGCGGCAGATGGATTTCGCCGGCCGGGACTTCGACGCCGCGATCTACCTCTATGGCCAGTTCACGGTCCTGCGGCCGGAGGAATCGGCCGACGTCTTGCGGCGCATCTGGGCCGGCCTGAAGCCCGGCGCACGCCTGTTGCTCGAGATCCTGGACGATGGCCGTTTCGACAAGGAGAACAGCAACTGGTGGTATACCGACCAGGGCGGACTGTGGGGCGATTTCCCCTACCTGCATCTGGGCGAACGCACCTGGGATCCGCTCCAGCGCGCCGCGGTCGAACGCTTTTTCATCATCAACCTGGAGACCGGCGAGATGCAAACCTACGGCCTGGCCGATCAGGCCTATACGGTGGCACAGATGACTGCCATGTTACACGAAGCAGGATTCGAACAGGTGCAAACGCATCCCGCCTGGGACGGATTGGCCCTGAAAGATGCGGACGAGTGGGTCGTCTACGTCGCCGTCCGACGCTGAAGGAGATCACCCATCGGCCAGCAGGTCGGCCCACACCTGGCCGCGCTCGGTTTCGTCCGCGAAGCTCAAGTAGACGACCTGCGACCGGGGATGGCTTTGCCCGCGCGTGCGGCCGGTGGCCGGCACACGATAGGTCACGCGCAGGGCCGGCCGCCGCGCGGGGCCGAACGCGAGCGTGCCGGCCGCGATCTCTGCGATCGTTTCCGGCCGGAAGAAAACGTACCACATGCCGAGCAGCCGTTCGGGCACGGCGCCCAGCAGCAGGAAGCGGGAACGCGGCACGATGGCCATCACGGCATGCTCGCGACTGTGGAAAGTGCGCCAATAGGCCATCAGATCGGCAAAGAAATGGGCCTTGCCCTCGACCTCGAAATGGCCGGTCGCACGCACGGGCACCTTGTCTTCGGCGGCCAACGCCCGGGCCGCGGGCGGCCTGGCCGTGGGATCGGCAAGGAATTGCACAAACATCCGGCGGCCGGCCCAGCGTCGCAGGTAGAGCAGACCAAGAGCCGACAACAGGATCAGGGTGAGAACGGCCCAATGCCAGGCGGGCAAGGAGGGCCGCCCCCGGCCGAACCACTGCAACACAATGGCGCCGACCGTCAACAGCGCCAATGCGACGCCCCAGCGATCCAGCGCCCATTCCCCCAGGGCATGGTGTTGCAGTTGATAGGCCAGCTTGAGCAACATGCGGGTCACTCCGTCCTCCTGGCCCGGGCCCCGCGCCGGGCGAGCAGGATGCCGAGGATCACGACGGCCGCGCCGGCGATCTGCACGGGCGTCAGGCTTTCCTTCATCACCAGCCAACTGATGAGCGAGGCTACGACCGGTGTCAGATTGGAGTATACGGCCGTGCGTGCGCCGCCCACCCGCTGGACGCTGGTATACCAGAGCACATAAGCCACAACGACCGCAAAAGTGGTCGAATAGGCCAGGGCCGCCCACGCGCCGGGCGTCACCGCCGACCAGTTTTGTCCGGCCAATTGGGGGATGCTGAGCAACGCCAACAGGGTCGTGCCGGGGATCATGGTCAGGGCGTTCAACTTGAGGGGCGAGTAGCGGCCGAGCAGCGGCTTGCCGCCGAGTGTATAGATCGCCCACATCATGGCCGCCAGCAGGATCAACAGATCGCCCAGAAGCGTGCCGTTCCGCCAGTTGATCTCTCCCTGACCGCCGACGATCAACAGCGCGATGCCGACGAACGACAATACGATGCCCGCGATCACCGTGAGCCGCAACCGTTCGATGCCGAGCAGCGCGCCGAAGAGCGCCACGAAGAGGGGCGACGTGGCCATTAATAACGCGGCAATGGCCGGCGTGGTGAGCGCCATCCCGTTGATGAAGAGCGCCTGATAGAGCGTATGGCCGCCGAATCCCAACAAGATCACCGGCACCAGATCCTGACGCGGGATCTGGAACGATTCACGGCGCAGCCGCATGATGGTCAACAGGGCCAGGGTCGCCGCGCCGAAGCGCAACGCGTTGAATGCCAGGGGCGAAAGATCGTGCAGGGCGAACTTCAGCACCGTGAAATTGAAGCCCCAAATCAACACAACGCTCAACATGATGAGATCGTTGTGCGTAACGCGTCGGGCGGCAGGTGGGTTCAATGCATGCCGCATGAGGCTTCACGCAAACATGGCCTGAATGGCCTGCTCGTCCATCGTCTCATGTTCGAGCAGGTAGTGCGCGATTTCATCCAGCTTCTGCCGATAGGTGCGGATGATGGCGCGCGCCCGGTTATACGCCTCGTCTACCAGTGAACGCACCTCGCGGTCAATGGCCTCGGCGACCTCCTCGCTGTAGTTGCGCTGTTCGCCGATCTCCCGGCCCAGAAAGACCAGCTCTTCTTTTTCGCCGAAGGTCTGCGGACCGAGCACCTCGCTCATGCCGTATTGGGTCACCATGGCCCGCGCCAGCTTGGTGACGCGTTCGAGGTCGTTTGAGGCGCCGGTCGTGATGTCGCCGAACACTTCCTCTTCGGCCACGCGGCCGCCCAACAGGCCGGCCAGCTCATCCTTGAATTTGTTCTTGCTGTAAAGCAAATGATCTTCGGCCGGCAACGGCATGGTATAGCCCAGGGCCATGCCGCGGCTGACGATCGTGATCTTATGCACCGGATCGGCGTTGGGCAACATCTTCATCACCAGCGCGTGGCCGGCCTCGTGATAGGCCACGATCCGCTTCTCTTCGTCGGAGATCAGCCGGCTGCGGCGTTCGGGGCCGGCGATGACCCGCTCGATGGCCTCCTGGAACTCGG
>JBBIKA010000179.1:0-8719 GCA_037445695.1 Chloroflexota bacterium | reverse complement strand
GATGCCGCACTCCAAAAAGCGGCATCACGATGCCGCAAGCCAAAGCAGGGACGATCATGACCGACTGTCTGGTCTTGGGCGCGACGGGTTTCATCGGCGGGCAGGTGGCGCGGGCCGCGTTGAGGCGCGGGTGGCAGGTGGCCGGCCTGCGCCGTCGGCCTGCTGCGACCGGCGACCTGGCCGATGTGGCCATCGCCTGGCTCCAGGGCGATCTCGACGATCCCGCGAGTCTGCTGGATGCCATGCGCGGCCGGGACGTGGTGTTTCACTGCGCTGCCGCGTATCCGCACAACCCGCGCACGCTGGCGCGCGATCTCGACCGGGCCGTGGCGCAGATGCGCAACGTCTTGCAGGCGGCGCGGCGCGCCGGCGTCGAACGGCTGATCTACACCAGCTCCTACACCACGATCGGCCGGCCGCGCGAGCCGGGCCGCCTGGCCGACGAGCGCGACTTTTACGTCCCGGGTTCGACTCGCGACCCATACTACGAAACCAAGTGGGCCATGGAAGCCGAAGCGCTGGCGGCCGGCCGCGCGGGCCTGCCGGTGGTGGTGCTGTGTCCGACCGCGGTCTTCGGCCCGGGCGACGTGCACTTGTCGGTCAGCGGGCCGCTGCTGATGGCCGCGCGGGGCCGGCTGCCGATCTGTCCCGATGCGACCCTGGGGATGATTGACGTGCGCGATGTGGCGGCCGGCCACATCGCCGCGGCCGAGCGCGGCCCGACCGGCGAACGCTTCATCCTCAGCGCGCACAACGTCGCGCTGTACGACGTGTTCGCCGCCATGGCTCGCGCGGCCGGCGTTCGCCCCCCGTGGGTCCGGCTCGGCCCCCGGCTTCTGGCCATAGCGGCCGCCGTCGGCCAGCTTGCGCCGGGCGGCCAGGCCAGCTTCTTGAAGACCGTCCCCCTCTGGCAGCCGGTCAACAACGCCAAAGCGGTGGCCGTGCTGGGCTTGACAACGCGGCCCCTCGCGGAGACAATGACCGATACACTGGCTTGGTTTCGTGCAAGAGGATACCTGTGAGCCCGCTGCGCCTGTCGCCCGAAGATTTCGAGGCCCTGGTGGCCGAAGCCGTGGACGCGCTGCCGACAGTCTTCCTCGAGATGCTCGACAACGTGGACATCGTTGTCGAAGACTGGCCCGATCGCCACACGCTGGCCCTGGCCGGCGCCGCCTCGCGCTACGACCTCCTCGGCTTTTATCACGGCGTGCCGCAGACCGCCCGGCCGCACGACTACGGCAATGTGGTGCCGGACAAAATCAGCATCTATCAACGCCCGATCGAGGCACAGTGTCGCACGCTGGAGGAGGTGCGCGATCTGGTCGGCCGCGTGGTGCGCCACGAGATCGCCCATCACTTCGGCATAGACGACGACCGCCTGCGCGAGATCGGCGCCTACTAAACCTAAACAAGGAACACCATGACACCCTACAACCCCGTCACACCGTCCATCGTCGCCCAACTGGCCGCCATCGTCGGCCCGCAGAACCTGATCTATGCCGAGCCGGAACGGATGCTCGACTACGCGCACGACGAATCGTTCGAAAACGAACACTACATGCCCGAAGTGGTGGTCAAGCCGGCCACCGCCCAGGAGGTGGCCGCCA
This sequence comes from Chloroflexota bacterium, assembly GCA_037445695.1. GTDB lineage: Bacteria > Chloroflexota > Anaerolineae > CG2-30-64-16 > CG2-30-64-16 > CAKZKT01. The sequence continues at coordinate 7,112 of JBBIKA010000179.1, read as the reverse complement.
TCATGCGCCTGGCCAATCGAGAGCGCATCCCGGTCACCCCGCGCGGGGCCGGTTCGGGGCTTTCGGGCGGCGCGGTGCCCATCTTCGGCGGCATCCTCCTCTCGGTCGAGCGGATGAACCGCATCCTGGAGATTGACCTGGAGAATCTGGCCGCGGTCGTCGAGCCTGGCGTGATCACCAACGAGCTGAGCGAGGCGGTGCGGGCGCATGGCCTCTTTTATGCCGGGTATCCGATGAGCGTGGAGCTGTGTTACATCGGCGGCAACGTGGCCGAGAACGCCGGCGGCGGCCGGGCCATCAAGTACGGCGTGACGGGGCGCTACGTGCTGGGGTTGGAGGTGGTGTTGCCGACGGGGGAGATCGTGCAGTTCGGCGGCAAGCGACTGAAAGATGTCACCGGCTACGACCTGGTGCACCTGATGGTCGGCTCGGAGGGGACGCTGGGGATCTTCACCAAGATCATCCTGCGCCTGTTGCCGGCGCCGGCGGCCGGCGCGGTGCTTCTGGCCGCGTTCGACGATCCCCACACCGCCATTCACGCCGTGCCGCGCATCATCCAGGAGGGCCATCTGATCCCGTCGGCGGTGGAGTTCATGGACTATGCCGCCATGAAGCTGGCGTATGAGTATACGCAAGAAAAGCTGCCGCATCGCGCGGCCCGGGCGTTGCTACTGATCGAGGTGGACGGCTACACCGCGGCCGAGGTCGAAGCGCAACTGGAGACCCTGGCCCAATTGCTGAGCCAGGCGGCCGCGCTGGACATCTACGTGGGCAACACGCCCGACCTGGCCCGCAAGATGTGGCGGCCGCGCCAGAAGATCGGCGACGCGTTCAGCTCGTTAAACGTGGAGCAACTGGACGAGGATATGGTGGTGCCGCTGTCGGAGATCCCGGGCCTGTTGCCCAAGGTGGAAGAGCTCGCCGCGCGCTATCGCATGCAGCCGTTCTGCTTTGGTCATGTGGCCGACGGCAACCTGCATCTGCACACCATTGCCGAGCCCGGGGTCGGCCGGGCAGCGTGGCGCGCGGCCTGTCGGGCGTTCCTCACCGAGCTGTATACGCTGGTGGTCGGCCTGGGTGGCACGATCAGCGGCGAGCACGGCATCGGCTCGAAGCGCGCCGCCTACCTGCCCATCGCGCTCGACCCGACCGTGATCGCGCTGCACCGGCGGATCAAAGCGGCCTTCGACCCGCTGAACATCCTCAATCCGGGCAAGATCATCAACGACATCACGGCGACGGGGCGGCAGCCAGAGGCGGACCGATGATCGCATCGGCGGGCAAAGAGGTGCCCGGCCCATACAGAAAGACCGACCGCCATGGCTGATACTTGCTGACGAAGCGATCTTCGCTGATCTTGCCGTCGCCGGTGCGGATGATGCGGCGGACGACTACATCCTGGCCGTCCTTGGCCCACTCTACCTGCTTGATCGTCCCGCGCGGCAGGGAACGGTCTTCCTGATAGATCGGCGGCTCCGGCGACCGCACGTTGCTGATCTCCGGCTTGCTCAGTTCCACCGTGCGGTCGGGCCGCGTGCCGTAAAACGAGAAGGTGATCCGACCCTTCGCCTTATCTACCTCCGGCTTGATCAGCAGAAACGCGGACGTGTCGTTCTTGAAGCGCAGGTCAATGTTCGGCGTGTAGATCGTGGCGTCCAGGCCCGGCTCGCCGTACCAACTAACTACGTAGCCATGCGCGTGGCGCTCGGTGATCGGAAAGCCGCCCTGGACCGCGGCGCGAAACACCGTGGTAGACACCTGACAGACGCCGCCGCCGATGCCCACGGCCGTCCGGTCGCCCCAGATGATCAACCCATCAATGAAGCCGTTGGCCGCGGTGATGTCGCCGACGTAGCGGTTGAAGGAGAATTCTTCGCCGGGGGGGATCACGACGCCGACGAATTTCTGGGCGGCGGTGACGATGTTGTGGACCCGCTCCGGGCTGGAGCCGGCGAAATAGGTCGTGCCCTGGGTCACCAGTTCTTTGATGCCCAGCGCGGCCGGGTCGCTGCTATCTACGCGCGGCTTGATCGGCTGCACGGTAAGGGTCACGGTGACCGGCACGTTCGGTGCCAGGGCAAGCAGGCTGGCCAATGTGTCCGAAACGGCGCGCGTGGCTGCTTCCACGTCGAGGGCCTGGCCGGGCCGGCTGGGCTTGAGCACAACGAGCTGTTTGGTGGCCACGTCGTAGTCCAGGGCCGCGTCTTGAACCGGCCGGGCGAATTGCTGCGCTATTTCCTCCATAGAGGCCCGCACCCGGCCGGCCTCCACCTGGACCTCCAGATCGAGCGTGCCGGCGGGGCCCGGCCGCGGAAGCAGCTTGAGCCACGTGCGCAACACGTCGCGACCGATCGTGCGCGGGGCCACGCCTTCTTCGGCCTGGATCGCCAGCACCAGCGGATGGCTCAACACGGCGTTGGCCTGCGCGGCGGCCGCCTCGGCCGACAGCACGGCCGGCGGCCGCTCCTCCACCGGCAAGGAGACAACGCCACCCCGTCCGCTGAGCAGAAGCGCCAACACGGCCGCGCGCGTTTCATCCAGATTGATCGTCCGGCCCGGCGCGCCCGCTACCGCGACCGCGCCGGCCGCGGTGATGTTCAGCGTGCCTTCGCGCGGGGCCTGGTCCACCTCGCGGGCGATCTGCTTGAGCACGAGCGCCAGGCGATTTTCATCCACTCCGAGGACGGGCGCGACCGGATGGCCGTAGCGCCACGCCCGCCACTGTTGGCCCAGATCGCGGCGCAGGCCCTCCACCGAAAAGCCGTTCGCCGCACCCTCGCGGCCCACCCGATAGGCCGCCATGGCCGTCGCATGTGCATCTACCCCGGCGCCCAGGTCGGCCGGCGCGAGGGTCCACGAGCGCGTGCCGTAGCGCAAGGTGATCGCGGCGGCCGGAGCCGAGAGGAGCGGCCGGTTGCGCAAGACGATCGCGGCCTCCTCGGCCGTCAGGCCGCCGAGTGCCACACCGGCCACCGTGACCCCCTCGTAGATGCGGCCGACGTAATGCCACTGGTAGACGAGGGGCGCGGCGATCGCCGCGGCCGCCGCCAGGCCGATCAGCCACCAGGCGACGATCCATCCCCAGGGCCATTGCGAGCGGATTCGACCGGCCATCCCAGGATCCATGTTGACAGGGCGATGAAATCGTGCGATGATTGTAACAGACCGTCGGCGGATTGACAAGGTCGCCATTGTAACTGTCTGCGTGCTGGCTCATCTAAATCCATGAGATGGGCAGATGCCCGTCCTTTTTTCAACAAGGAGGTGCTTTCCCTATGGCGCTCTTGAACGACGCGATCCGCAAGGAAGTGCGACAGGCGCTGGCCGACCTGAAGGACCCGGTGACCCTGAAGGTCTTCACCCAGGCTTTCGAATGTCAATATTGCAAGGAGACGCGCGAACTGGTGGAGGAAGTGGCCACGCTTTCCGACAAGCTCTCGGTCGAAGTGTACGACTTTGTCAAAGACAGCGCCGTGGCGCAAAGCTACGGCATTGACAAAGTGCCCGCGGTGGCCGTGATCGGCAAGAAGGACTACGGGGTTCGGCTTTACGGCATTCCGGCCGGCTACGAGTTCGGCTCGTTGATCGAAGATATCCGCATGGTGTCGGAGGGGGATTCGGGGTTGACGCCGGAGACGCGGGCGGCCGTCGCCAAGTTGACTAAGCCGATCCGCATCCAGGTCTTCGTCACACCTACCTGACCGTACTGCCCGCGAGCCGTGGTGCTCGCCCATCAACTGGCGATCGAAAGCGATCTGATCACGTCCGACATGGTCGAGGTAACCGAGTTTCCGCATCTGGGCCACAAATACGACGTCATGGGGGTGCCGCGCACCGTCATTGACGAGACGATCCATATCGAGGGCGCTGTGCCCGAGCAGTGGTTGATGCAGGAATTCCGCAAGGTGTTGGCTCCGACCAAATAACATCCAGAGAAAGAATCACGTGCCAGGCACTTTCAAAGTGCCTGGCACGTGGGTGCCGCAACTGAGAGAATGATCACTTGACGCGCCTGGTCGATTGCGCTACATTTGCACTGTAGCGTCCGTCTTGGGCGCGTCATGATTTAACCATGTGTTCGCGCTGCGCTGGCCGACCGTGCGGCGCGGCGACATCAGGAGGAGGTCTCGGTGAGCAATTCAGAATCAACAGCGACCAAAGGGTTGGCCGGCATCGTCGTTGCCGACACCAGCATCAGCTATGTAGACGGCAATCGGGGCATCCTGGAATATCGCGGCTACGATATCCGGGTGTTGGCCGAGCATAGCACGTTCGAAGAGGTCGCCTATCTGCTGTGGAACGGCAAGCTGCCCACCGCCCAGGAACTCCAGGCGATGAAGGCTCAAGCGCGCGCTTGCCGCTTCCTGCCGCCCGAAATCATCGTGGCCTTGCGCAACATGCCGAAGAATGCCGATCCGATGGCGGTAATGCGGACGGCGGTCTCGATGTTGGCGCACTACGATCCGGAATCGGAGGACAATACTCCGCTCGCGCATCAGCACAAGGCCTGTCGCCTGTTGGGCCAGATCTCGGGCGTGGTGGCGGCCTACGAGCGGATCCGGCGCGGGGAGGAACCGATCAAGCCGCGCATGGACCTGGATCATGCGGCGAATTTCCTCTGGATGCTCACGGGCGAAGACCCCGAGCCGTTGGCCGCCAAGGCGCTCGACCAGTATCTGCTGCTGTTGGCCGAGCACGAGCTGAATGCATCCACCTTCACCGCGCGGGTGATTGCCTCGACCGGTTCGGAGCTGCACTCGGCGATCACGGGTGCGCTCGGCGCGCTGAAGGGCCCGGCCCATGGCGCGGCCGTGCAGGAAGCTATGCTGCAATTTCTGGAGATCGGCTCGCTCGATAACGTGGAAGCCTGGTTCAAGAAGGTACGCGCCGAGGACCGTCGGATCATGGGGATCGGCCATCGCGTCTACAAGGTGCGCGATCCGCGGGCCGAGCCGTTGATGAGGAACGTGGAGATGATGGTCAACGCCACCGGCGAACGTCAATGGTTCGACATCGCCAGCCGGCTGGAAGCGGTGGCCACGCAAGACCCCTACTTCAAAGAGCGCAACCTGAGCGCCAACGTGGATTTCTATTCCGCGCCGTTGCTCTATTCCATCGGCATCCCGGTGGATGCGTTCACCTGCATGTTTGCCATGAGCCGCATCGTCGGCTGGACGGCCCACGTGTACGAGCAACAGGCCGACAACCGCCTGATCCGGCCGCTGGGCAACTACACGGGGCAACACCAGTTGCCCTGGATCCCGCTGGAAGAGCGCCAATAGGAACCGCCGCTCTCCGGCCTCTCGCAACACCGGCCGCCGGCTTGCGTCCCTCCCGGGGCAAGCCGGCGGCTTGTTGTCATAGGTCCCTCCGGGCCGATTGCTTAGCCGCGCGCCAGTTGCGGCACGATAAAACGCAGCAGCGCGTAAAGCGACAAAAGCGGCAAACAGGCAAACGGCAACGCGAACAGCAGCCGGCGCAAGGCGGGCAACGCTCGGCCGGCCATCCGCTCGACCACCGCCGGGCCGAAATCGCAGGCCGCCACGGCGGCCGCCAACGCGACGGTGATCGCCAGCGGCCACTTCGGCAGGCCCGCGTGGCTCAAAACTCCCCACCCTGCCAACGCGACGGCCAAGACTCCCAGTCCCGCCGCCAGATAGCGCCCTACGCCGTTGGCTACCACCGTCTCCCACCCTACCGCGAAGGCCAACGCCAGCGGAATCAGCGCGGTGAACAGATAGCGCCCCTGGTGCTGGACGAACTGCGCGTTGTACCAGACGTAGGTGAAAAACGTCAGGAGCACAGAGGAGAGCAGCAAGAGGCTCGCGCGGCGCCGCGGGGCATCGCACGTCAAACGCGCCACGTCAAACCTCACGGCCGAATCCCGGCGTTGATCGCCTGACTCCCGACGGCCGACGCGCATCCCCACGCCGGCCGCGGCCAATCCGCTCAGGAGGGCCAGGGCGAAGTAAATGCGGCTGTCCATGAAGACGCCCAGCCAGCCGAACACGCCCCAAAAGCTCTTGAAGGTGAACTCGGCCGCGCGGCGGAGATATGCGGCCCAACCGACCTGGGCGAGAAACTCACCGGTGCGGGTTTGCCCCACCACGATCTGATCGTGCCGGATCAGCCCCAGGAAGTCGGGCCAACCGTAGACCGCCAGGTTGCGCGCATACCACGGCAGGGCGATCAGCGCCATCGGCCCGGCGACCAGGGCCGCCTCCAGGAGCGTGGAACGCCAGCCGGCCCGCGCATGGCGTCCGCGCCAGATCAACACACCCGCGACAAGCACCACCGCGATATAGGCCGTGGTCTTGGCGATCAGGATCAGGCCCAACAAGACGCCGAGTCCAACCGCCGAGCGCCGGTTTCCGGCCTCAGGCGCCAGCACCTGGCCGATCAAGATGTAAAGCACGGCCGCAAAGAGCAGCTCGGCCAACACATCGTTGCCCACTTGCGAGACGGTCGCCAGATGCTGGGGCAGAAATGCCACAAAGGCCGCGGTAGCCAACGCCAGATGGCCACGCCGCGGGGCCAGCCGTCGCACGATCGCATAGGCCAACACGATCACCCCCGCGCCCAGCAATACCGAGACCAGCCGCAACGGCCACAGCGCGGCGTGCGTCAGACGATACACCGGTGCCAGCAGCGCGTAATAGAGCGGCGGCTGATGAAACTCGTAGCGGATCGGATCAATGCTCAGGTCGGCCGGGAACCGGCGACTTTTGATCTCTTCCAGGTACTCATGCGGATAGTCGCCCATTTGCAGCACGGGGAAACCGGCCGTCGTGGCGACGAAGCGGATGTAGTTGTAATGCGCCGGCTCGTCGGGCGCCTGCCAGGCCGGCGTACGCCAGGCAAAGAGCACAGCCAGCGCCAGATACATCGCGAGGATGACCCAAAGCAGGAGATGACGTACACGCATGATGATTGCCTTTCTGTAACTACTTACCTCACTTCTCCCCCTGCCCCCTCCCCTCTCCTGGCCTTCGGCCAGGAGAGGGGAGGGAAGATCATAGGGGTTTCGGGACGGCGGCAAAGCCGCCGGGCCCCAACCCGCGTTTTTTGATAGGAAGAGGCCCCGGCGGAACACCAGTGACCTGGCTACAAGA
>JBBIKA010000178.1:0-8774 GCA_037445695.1 Chloroflexota bacterium | reverse complement strand
GGGGTTTTTGCGGGCGGCTTAGCCGCCCGCAAAAACCCCACCCGGCCGTTTCCCCCTCTCCCGCCTGCGGGCGAGGGGGCGGGGTGAGGGCGTTGGTCTGGTCGCACGACACGCGGGGTAACGGTGAACACCAATCGCGGAAGTAACTATAGACAGTCTGTGTGATTTGGTGTATACTCTTTTGGACAAACGGTTAACGAGATGTTGATTGAGTGCTTTGAGTTGGGATAGGGGCTCCCGATCGGGAGAGATGGTGAGTTTTTCCTCATGAAGCGTCTGTCACCTACTCCGGCGCGGCATGGGCCGTGCAGAGTGTTTGCGGCCGCGACATTGATCGTTCTGATGTTGGCCCAGGCGCTCCTGGGCGCGGCCGCCGCGCGCGCCGGCATCTCCGACGCCACGACGATCCGCTTCGAGGGCTACATCCGTGTGCAGGGCCCGACGCAGTGGCTGGTCGGCAACGACCTGGAAGGCAACCGGATCGTCAACGTCAACGCTTCGACGCCCATCATCAGGAAAAACGGGCCGGCAGAGCTGGGCGCCTGGGTTATCGTCTTTGCTTCCGGCCGGTCCGACGGTGCATTCGATGCGCTCCTCATTGTGGTGGATCGGCCGGCCGGCTCCCTTGGGCCGCAGGTGCAGTTCGTCGGTCGGCTGGCCAAGGTAGGTGCCGCACCGCCCGCCTGGTGGGTGGTGGACGACACGCCTATCGAAGTGACGGCTTCCACCGTGATCAGCGGCACGCCGGCCGTGGATGTCATGGTCGGGGTGGGAGCCACAATGACGCCCAATGGCCTGCGCGCCGACTGGATACGCGTTTTGGCCGACACACCGGTCGTCGAATTTCGCGGCACCCTCACGGCCATCGCCGCGGACTACCGGATCATTGACGGCCGCCGCGTCAACGTCACCCCCGCGACCGAGATCTTCGGCGACGAGCAGGTCGGCCGCACCGTCGAGTGTCGGGCCATGCGCCTGGCCGACGGCACGCTGGAGGCCATCTACATTCGGGTGCTGCTGGCGGAGTCGGATGCGTATCTCACCGGCTCGATCGTGGCCATGGCGAGCGGCGCAGAAACGTCGGCGGCATGGGATGTGGTGCTCGACGCAAGCGATCCGATCGGCAACCCGCGCATCATCCGCGTCAACGTAGACCTGAACACGTGGGTGGACCAATCGCGCTCGGTGGCCGAGGTAGGCCGATGGGTGGAGGTGCGCGCGACGCCGCTGCAGACGAACGTGTACCAGGCCAATCTGGTGCGGGTGGCGCGCACGGCCCCGCGGCCGGCATCGGCGGCCGGCAACGCCCAGCATTCGGCCGCAACCAGCGCGATGCCCTGGGGCGCGCCGAGCACGATCGCGCTCGATCAGCCCAACGCGGGCCATCCCGTGCTTGCCTTCACTTCCGACGGAAGGGGCCATGCCGTGTGGGAGGCCGACGGCCGGCTTTACTATGCCGGCCGCTCGTCGGCCGGGGCCTGGAGCAGCCCTCAGTTCATCGCCTACGGCTTCGCGCCGCACATGGTGGCCGATCAGAGCGATACGCTCCACGTGGCCTATGTCAACCTCTTCATGGGCAATTACGAGATCTACTACATTGCCCGCCGTAGCGGCAGCAGCGCTTGGTCCCTGCCGATCAACGTGTCCTACACGACCGGCTATTCGGCCCGGCCGCGACTGGCGCTCACGGCCGATCAGCGCCTCCACGCGGTGTGGATGGACAACACGCCCGGCTATTGGACGACCTACTACGGCACCTTCGACGGCACGTTCTGGAGCAATCGACCCGTGCCGAGCGGCCGCGGCCAGGCGCCCGCCATCGCGACCGCGGCCGACGGCACGATCTATCTCACCTGGCAGGATCGGGTGGCGCGCGCGGAATCGTCCCTGGGCGACTTCGACATCTTTCTGGTCGAGCTGCGCAACGGCATCTGGTCGCCGCCCTTCGACATCTCCGATAGCCCCGACGTGGATTCGTTGGGCGCGGATGTCGCGACGACGGCCGACGGCCAGGCGCATATCGTGTGGGTGGATGGGGAGTGGCAGGTGTTCTACAGCTATGGCCGGCAGGCCGCCTGGACGTGGCCGCAGGTCGTTGCTCTGGCCGAAGGCTATGCCGGCGATCCGCGCATCGCGGTCGAGGCGGGCCGCTATCTCCACGTGGCATGGGGCGAAGAGGGCGAGGCCGCGCTCCCCAATGCGCTGCGTGCCACCTCGAAAGCGCAAAACCAGGCCGACTGGCCGCCGGGCTATCGGCTCACCAGCAACGGCCTCTTCCGGGATGCTTCCTTTGTCGTGGTGCCGGCCGGCGGGGTCGGGCTGACCTGGGCCGAGGTGAACGGCTACCTGAGCGCTGCCATTCGTGCCAGCCTGCGGGAGTCGACGCGCACCTATCGGTTCTGGCTGCCGTATCTCGGGCAAGCGGTCACGCCGGCCCGTTAAACTGCGCCGTTACGAGCGATCGGCCACCCAGGTGCGGCCCTGAAAGACCAATCCGCCCTTGCGCAGCTCCTGTCGGATCGCCTCCGCGCTGATCTCCGCTACGATCCCGCGGCGAATCAGCTCTTGCCGCAACCGCTGCAGCGACCAGTTCGGGAAATCCAGCCCCAGCGCAGCCGGCGACGTGCGCGCCAGGTGCACGATTTCCTGGCGTTGGCGATCGCTGAACAAGCGCGGTCGGCCGGGCGAGCGCCTCGGATAGAGCCCTTCCAGCCCCAGGCTGTTGAAACGATGGATCCACTTCCGCACGTTGATCGGATGTAGCCCCACCGTCATGCTGATCTCCTGCACCCCCACGCGCTTGGCCGAAAGCAGCACGATAGTCACCCGCTTCCCCAGTTCACTGTCTCCTTCGGCTTTTTGCAGCGCTTCCAATTTTGTTTGCTCTTCGGGACGTAAGGGCCTGACGTAGAGCGCCATGCTTTTTCCTCCGCTCGTAGATTGCGAAAAATACAGTCTTTGTGTTACCACAAATCAAGACGGATACCCATCGGAAAAGTTACGTAACGACATGACCGCAATCATGGACAGGCCATACGGCATCCGGTATCATGTTTTTGCGAATTGTCCGGCCGCGGACGGCCGGTCGGCCCTGTACTGCATCACAGTCTCATCAACATGGAGGTTGATCACATGAAGCGACTGAACCCCGTCCCCAGCGATTTGGAAATTGCCCAGGCCGCCGAGCTGAAGCCGATCGTCGAAGTGGCCGCCTCTATCGGCCTCACCCCCGATGATCTGGAGCTTTACGGCAAATATAAGGCGAAGGTCCACCTGAGCGTGCTGGAAAAATTCAAGGACCGGCCGCAGGGCAAGTATATTGACGTGACGGCGATCACTCCCACGCCGCTGGGTGAAGGGAAAACCACGACGACCGTTGGTCTGACTCAGGGCTTGGGCCTGCTCGGCAAGAAGGTTGTCTGCGCGATTCGCCAGCCCAGCCAGGGACCTACTTTCGGCATCAAAGGGGGCGCGGCCGGCGGCGGCTATAGCCAGATCGTGCCGATGGAGGACTTCAACCTGCACCTGACGGGCGACATCCACGCCATCACCGCCGCGCACGACCTGATCGCGGCCGCCATTGATGCCCGCATGTTGCACGAAGCCGAGGCCGGCAGCGGCGAGGCGATGTTCGAGCGCCTGTGCCCGGCCGATAAGAACGGCAACCGCCACTTCTCCCCCACCATGTTGCGTCGGCTGCAGAAGCTGGGCATCGCCAAGACCGATCCCCACGAGTTGACCCCCGAAGAACGGGCCTGCTTTGCCTTGCTCGACATTGATCCCGACAGCATCACCTGGAACCGGGTCATTGACATTTCGGATCGCTTCCTGCGCCGCATCCAGATCGGCCTGGGGCCCGAAGAGAAGGGCCGCACGCGCATCACCGGCTACGACATCACCGTAGCCTCCGAGCTGATGGCCATTCTGGCCCTCACCACCGGCCTGGCCGACCTGCGCGAGCGCATCGGCCGGGTGGTGATCGGCACCAACCGCCGGGGCGAGGCGGTGACGGTGGAAGACCTGGGCGTAGCCGGCGCGGCCACCGTCCTGATGAAGGACACTGTCATGCCCAACCTGATGCAGACGCTGGAAGGTCAGCCGGCCTTCGTCCACGCCGGGCCGTTCGCCAACATCGCGCACGGCAACTCCTCCATCCTGGCCGATCAGATCGCGCTCAAGCTGGCCGACTATGTGGTTACCGAGTCGGGCTTCGGCGCGGACATGGGCATGGAGAAGTTTATGGACATCAAGTGCCGCTATTCGGGCCTGATCCCCAATTGTGTTGTGCTGGTGACCACCGTGCGCGCGCTGAAGATGCACGGCGGCGGGCCACGGGTGGTGGCCGGCAAGCCGCTCGATCATGCCTACACCAACGAGAACCTGCCCCTGCTGGAGAAGGGCATCTGCAACCTGGAGGCGCATATCGAGAATGTCAAGCGCTTCGGCGTGCCAGTGGTGGTGGCCATCAATCAATTCAAGGATGATACGCCGGCCGAACACGCCTTGATTCGCGAGCGGGCCATCGCAGCAGGCGCTGAGGACGCGGTCCTGTGCACTCACTGGGCCAATGGCGGCGACGGGGCGATCGAACTGGCCGAGGCGGTCATCAAGGCGTGCGACAAGCCGAGCCGGTTCCAGTTCCTCTATCCGCTGGAGTGGAGCATCAAGCAGAAGATCGAAAAGATTGCCACCGAGATCTACGGCGCCGGCAGCGTTTCGTATACGCCGGAGGCCGAGGCGAAGATCGAGCTGTACACCCGCCTGGGCTTCGACAAGCTGCCGATCTGCATGGCCAAGACGCACCTGAGCCTGAGCCATGACCCGAACCTGAAGGGCCGGCCGCAGGGCTATGTCTTCCCGGTGCGCGATATTCGAGCCAGCGTGGGCGCCGGCTTTCTCTATCCGCTCTGCGGCGAGATGCGCACCATGCCCGGCCTGCCGTCGCGACCGGTGTTTTACGACGTGGACCTGGACCTGGAGACGGGCCGCGTCGTGGGGCTGTTCTAGGTCGTACAAGTATAGCGACGGCTTGGGCCGTCGTTATACCGATTCCTTGGTTCGGAGGGGAATGGGGCTGAGCGGGGTTTTTGCGGGCGGCGAGGCCGCCCGCAAAAACCCCGACATCTCCCCGCCCCCGTAGGGGGCGGGGCCGGCGGTGGGGGCAAACCGCTCCCCCCAATCGGGGGCAGCGCAGGATAGGGCGTTGTTCCGGGGTAACGGTGGACACTTTCCTCGGTTCTCGGATTTGGCAAACCGCTGCAACCGGACTATAATAGCGTTCGTTCATCAAACCACTCAACGCCTCCGAGGTTTGATCGGCCTCGGAGGTTTGTGTGTTATGTTGTGATGAGCATGAGGAGATGGAAAGATGCCGATCTATGAGTACGAATGCGAACAGTGCGGCGTGCGGTTTGAAAAGACACAGCGCTTTACCGATCCGGTCTTGACCGAATGCCCGGAATGCAACGGGCACGTTCATCGGGTGATGCAACCGGTAGGCATCATCTTCAAGGGCTCCGGATTTTACGTCACCGACAACAAGGGCAAGTCCTCCACCGGGATCCCGAAGCGGAAGGAAGAGGAAAGCAAGCCCTCTCCAACCGGAAACGCCACCGCTGCGTCTTCGGCCGGGTCCGCCGCCAAGGACGATAAGGGGAGCAAGAGCAGTTAGCCCATGAGCAACCGGCCCTCTCCCGGCACGGCGTAAGACAAGCCGATTTGTCTTGCGCCGTGTTCTGTTTTTGAGAGGGAGACATCAACGAGCCATGTTCGAGTACACGATCACCGCGACCGATCCGCACACGGCCGCGCGCACGGGCATCTTTCAGACACCGCACGGCGCGCTGCTCACGCCCGTCTTTGCCCCGGTGGGCACCCAGGCTACGGTCAAAACGCTTACCCCGCGCGACCTGGCCGACCTGGGCGCGACGCTGGTATTGGCCAACACCTATCACCTCTATCTGCGGCCCGGCACGGCTCTGATCCAGGACTTCGGCGGCCTTCACAGCTTCATGGGCTGGCCTGGACCGCTCCTGACCGACTCGGGCGGGTTCCAGGTGTTCAGCCTGGCGCTGATGCGCAAGCTCGATCCGGACGGCGTGACATTTCGCTCGCACATTGACGGTAGCCTGCATCGCTTCACGCCGGAGAGCGCCATCGCCAACCAGGAGGCGCTCGGCGCGGACATCATCATGTGCCTGGACGAATGCGCTGACCCGCTCGACCGCCGCTACAACGAAGAGGCCTTGCGCCGTACCCATGCCTGGGCTGCCCGCTGCAAGGCCGCACACCGCCGGGCCGACCAGGCCCTCTTCGGCATCGTGCAGGGGGGCATCTACCCCGAGCTGCGCATCGAGAGCGCGCGCACGCTGCGCGCGCTTGACTTCCCCGGCTATGCCATCGGCGGCTTGAGCGTTGGCGAGACGAAGGAGCAGATGTACGCCACGCTCGACATCACCGTGCCCGAGCTGCCGACCGATCGGCCGCGCTATCTCATGGGGGTCGGCGCGCCGGAGGATATTCTCGAGGGCGTGGCGCGCGGCATTGATATCTTCGATTGCGTGTTGCCCACGCGCGTGGCGCGCAATGGCGGTCTCTTCACGCGGCAGGGCCGGCTCAATTTGCGCAATGCGCGCTACGCGGCCGACCCGCTGCCGGTGGAACCGGGGTGCGATTGTTACTGTTGCCAGCATTTCAGCCGCGCCTATCTGCGCCATCTCTTCAAGGCGGGCGAGATCTTGGGCCTGCATCTGGCCACGATCCACAACGTGCGTTTCATGATGCGCTTGATGGATGAGATCCGCAGCCATATTGCGGCCGGCACCTTCGCCGGCTTCCGAGAGCGTTTCTTGGCCGGCTATCAGGCACCCAACCAGGAGGCGCGCCATGCACAGCGCGCCCGTTATGTGGCTCGCCTGAAGGAAAAGGAAGGCATACCGTGATTGCATTTATCGAAGCGATCATCCTCGGCGTCATTCAGGGCCTGACGGAGTTCATGCCGATCTCCAGCTCCGCGCATCTGATCATCGTGCCGTGGCTGTTCGGCTGGGGCGATGTGGGGGGCAACAGCCTGGCGTTCGATGTGGCGCTCCATCTGGGCACGTTGACGGCCGTGCTTTGGTTCTTTCATGCCGACTGGCTGCGTCTCTTGCGGGCGGCCATCGCCAGCCTGCGCGAGCGCACCCTCGGGGCCGACCCCGATCGTCGGCTGGCCTGGCTGTTGGTGGTTGGCTGCGTGCCGGGCGCGGTGGTGGGCGCGCTGGCCGAAAGCCGGATCGAGCTGCTCTTTCATCAGCCCGACCAGCCGCACCGGCCGGCCGCGATGATCGCGATGGCGGCGGTGCTGGCCGGGGCCGGCGCGGCGCTGTTCCTGGCCGATCGTCTGGCGCGGCATCAGCGCGGCCTGAGCGGCCTGGGGTGGCGCGATGCGATCATCATCGGCTGCGCGCAGGCGTTGGCCGTCTTCCCGGGAGTCTCGCGTTCCGGGGCCACCATCACCGCCGGGCTGGCGCTCGGCCTGGAGCGGCCGGCCGCGGCGCGCTTCTCGTTTCTGCTTTCCGCGCCGATCATCGCGGGCGCGGGCCTGAAGAGCCTGTGGAATGTGCTGAGGGCGGTGCGGGCCGGCCAGATGGCGAGCGGCGAGCTCCTCTTGTTCGCGGCCGGGTTCGTCGCCGCCGCGCTGGTCGGCTACCTGTGCATCAAATACCTGCTGCGCTATTTGCAGGAACATTCTACGGCCGTGTTCGCCTACTATCGCTGGGTTCTGGCCGCCCTGATCGTGGTGGTGACGTTGGCGCGGGCATGAAAGCGGTCACTTCGCCGATCCATAGCGCAAGCGGCCGGCCGGCGGCGTGCTACAGGAACCGGTTGGACGTGCGACGCGTGGTGCAGGTATCCCTGCGGGCCTTATGCGGATTGTGGCTGGTTGTGGCGCTGGTGGCTTGCGCGGCCGGCGAACAGCCGGCCGTCACGCCGATCACCATCCGCATTGCGGGTTCCACGAGCATGGTGCCGGCGCTGCGGGAGCTGGCCGACGCCTATCGTCAACGCTGGCCTAACGTGCGCTTCGAGCTGCTCGGCAACGGCTCGGACGCGGGCCTGGCGGAGCTCAAAGCCGGCCGGGTAGAGCTCGCCGCGGTCTCCTGGCAGGAGGAAGACGGCGCCACTCCCGAGGGCCTGGTCGTCACGCCGTTCGCGCGCGATGGGATCGGCGTCATCGTCCATCCTGCCAACCGCATCGCCGGCCTAACGTTGAACCAGGTGCGCCGCCTCTATCGGGGAGAGATCTTGAACTGGCAGGCGCTCGGCGGCCTGGCCGAAGAACCGATGGTGATCAGCCGCGAGGCCGGCTCGGGCACGCGCCGCGCGTTCGAGGCCATCGTCATGGCCGGCGAACCGGTGACTTTGAACGCCGTGGTGCTACCGAACAGCCAGGCTGTGGTCGAGCAGGTGGCGCGGCGGCCCGGCGCCATCGGCTACGTCTCCATGGCGGTCTTCACCGATACCGTGCGCGTGGTGCCGCTCGAAGACCTCTTGCCGACGCCGGCCAATGTGCGCAGCGGCGCCTATCACCTGGCGCGTACCCTGTACCTGTACAGCCGCAGCGGAGCCGACCCCGAAGTGCGGCGCTTTCTCGATTTCGTTGTCAGTTCGGAGGGACAACGCATGATCGGCCGCTATCACGTCGCGCTGCGCTGAAGGGTAGTGCTTTGTTAGGCCCGCCCGAACATGATGAAAGTTAAAGAATTAAACCGGTCATCGCGTTCGTCGGCACG
>JBBIKA010000177.1:0-8862 GCA_037445695.1 Chloroflexota bacterium | reverse complement strand
CTTTTCGCGAAATTCCGCGAAAAGAGGGCGGGGTCGGGGGTGGGGGTCAATGCGGTAACATGCAAAATCTAGGCTAACACTACGTGCCGGGCATTTCTGAAGTGCCCGGCACGTGATTTTCCGAGCAGGTATCTTTCATTTTGGCACCCTGGCCGTCGGCGGTCTGTAACAAAGCCACCAACTCGCTCAGCACCATCGCGGTTGCGCCCCACACCTTGTGGGGTCCCACGGCATAGAACGGCACCTGTACGGCCGCGCCGCGGATCTCCCATGTCTCCTCGCGCCGGGTCTCGTCCTCCAGCAAGAGCGCCAGCGGCACCTCGATGACCTCCGCCACCTCCTGCGGGTTGGGGACGAAAGCGGGCCGCGCGGCCGCGTAGGCCACCGTCGGGTAGATGCAGAAGCGGCTGTTCGGGATGTAGAGCGGCGACAGCGCGGCGAGCACTTCCACCGCGTCCGGCGTGACGCCCAGCTCCTCCTGCGCTTCCCGCAGCGCGGCCGCCTCGGCATCTTCGGCGGGCTCCAGGCGCCCGCCCGGGAACGAGATCTGCCCGCGGTGGTTGTCCACCGATTCGGTGCGCCGGGTGAGCACCAGGTACAATTCGCCGTCGCGCGGGTAGATCAGCACCAACACGCCGGCGCGGCGGCAGTCGAGCTGCGGATCGAGGATCCGTTCGGTGCCGGGCCGCGGCCGCGGGGACATGCGGAGCTGGGCCGCCAATCCCGGCAAGGGTTGCGCCAGGGCGGCCCGCACCTGGGCCAAAGTAAGGCGAGTCAAGGATGGGGTTTTCATTTGCCATCTATGTCGAAGGTCAAAAGTCGAAAGTCGAAGGTCGAAGATCAAAAGTCGAAAGTCGAAGGTCGAAGGTCAACGGTCGGTCGTCCGCCGGCGGAGCGCATGCGCCAGCCGACGCCAGATCGCCTGCACGCCTTGCGCCTCGTCGGCCGAGATGGGCCGGCGATCGTAGCGGGCGGCCAGGAAAGCCGACGTGAGCGCCTCGACCTCGGCTGTGGCTTCGGGCCATGTGGCCTCAAGCTGCTGCGCGAACTCGGACGGGGTGCCGTGGGCCGGCCGGATCACGCCTTGTTCGGCCGCGTGGCCGATCATGCGCAGGTACAGATAGCGCACGCGCTCGCGTGGGGCCAGCGCCCCTATA
Organism: Chloroflexota bacterium; assembly: GCA_037445695.1. Classification (GTDB taxonomy): domain Bacteria; phylum Chloroflexota; class Anaerolineae; order CG2-30-64-16; family CG2-30-64-16; genus CAKZKT01. The sequence continues at coordinate 7,705 of JBBIKA010000177.1, read as the reverse complement.
CGCACGCCGGTCGGCCGGAGTGTGGCGGCCGCGCGGCCGCGCGCGGCCGCCATGCGGCGGCTCACCACGGCGGCCACGGCGCGCAGCGCGGCGCCGGCCCGCGCCCGCCGCGCCCGCCACCAATAACGCAGCCGCATCAGCCAATCGCCGGGGCGGCCTTGCCACAGGCCGTGCGCGGCGAGGTAGGAAAGCCCAAAGTAAACGGCCACCAGCAGGCAGATGCTCCACAGCACCGCGCCGCCCAGCCAATCGGGAAGCCAGCTCATGGCTTCGGCCTGCGACGGCACCTGGGGCAGCGCCGTCAGGTCGGGCCGCGCGGCCGCGTCGAGTTGCGTCAGGAAGCGCAACGGCCACAGGAGCAGCGCCAGAAACGTCGCCAGCAGAAACATCACCAGATAGCCGAGGCGCATGATCAGGGCCAACAGCGCCTGCACCGCGGCCGAGAGCCAGCTCGTCGTGCCCATGGGCAGAAACGCCGCGATCAGGCCGATCAACGACACGGCGAGCAAGCTGTTGACGTGCCAGCGACGAAGCACGATTGGCTGCACCTCGACGTCCTGGTTATACCAGCGGCCGCGCAAGACCGCCAGCCGCGCCTGGCTGATCAACAGGAGGCCGGCCAGGAAATAGGCCAGCAACGCCAGGAGCAGCCCGGTCGGCAGGCCGAGGCCGCGCACGCCGGACCGCAAGATGCCGACGGCAAAATCCGTCCGCGCCAACGCCGCGAAGAGCACCAGCAGGACGCCGCCGACCGTCCAATGCGCCACGAAGCGCGCCAGGATCTCGCTGCGGGGCATGGCCCGGCCGGCGCGCAAACGGCTGCGGCTTTCGCCCCACAGCACGCTCTCGTGCGCGGCGATCTCGTCGGGCTGAAGCGCCAGGTCCAAGAAATCGCCGGTCATGCCGACCGCCAGTCCCCAAGCGATCAGGATCCAGGTGCCGAAGATCACGAACGGCGCGTCCAGGAACGCGAACGGCTCGCGCAACCAGAGCTGCACCTCGGCCATGCCGGGCCAACCGCTCCCGAAGGTCCAGCCGATCGCCCGCAACAGGATCAAGAGGACGGCAATCTCGCCCAGGCGATAGGCCAGGCCGCGACGATCGCGCCAGCTCGGCCGGCCGAGCTGCAACGTGCTGTAGGCGCCCTCGAGCGCGGCCGCGAACGCAAACGGCAACACATAGCCCATGCGCCACGGCACGCCGATCAGGTGCAATAACGTGAGCGGCCCGGCCACCACGCTGGCGGCGACCAGCGCAATCAAGAGAGGCCGAAAAAAGCTGCTCACCCAGGCAGCGTCGAAGAAGTCCTGATAAGAGGTCCGCCGGCCGCCGTTGTGGGGCTCGGCGGGGGGGATTGCCGCATCGGTCGTCTCCGCCACGCTCCACCTCCTCACGCCGCCAGGGGCAACATCCGGCCGGCCGCCCACCGCTTGAGAGCGGCTTCGTCCGCCACCAGATGCGCCGTCACGCCGAGTTGCCGGGCCCGCTCGCGAATGATCCCGAACTGGCCGTGCGGTTCGATGGCGACCAGCACGGGGTTGAGGCCGGCCCGCAACAGGCGGTGTGCCGCCCGACAGGTCTCCTCGTCGCCGGTCGGGCTGATGATGATCACCGTGGTGCCCCAGCCCAATCCCAGCGCGGCGGTCGGCAGCCAGTCGGCCAGCGGCGCCAGGTCGGCCGTTTGGACGCGCGCCAGCCACTCCAACAGCTTCATCAGATGGACGCGGCCCGGCCGCGGCGGGATCACCCAGCGGCTCACGCCGGAGAGGGAATCCACGCCGTTACAGCCCAGGCCCACCGCCTGGCGCTGTTCGACCAGATAGCCCGCCAGCGACGCCGCGACCACGATGCCCCATTCGCTGGCGCCGTAGCGCAACTGGGTCGTATAGGCCCGCGCACTGAGCTCCAGGAAGATCATGCTGGTCAGCGACACGGCCGGCCCGTATTGCTTCACCTGCAGGGTGTGCGTATGCGCGCTGCTCTTCCAGTCAATCGTGCGCAGCGGATCGCCGGGCCGATATTCTCGTTTGCCGATCACGCGCGTGGGATCCGCAAAGATGCGCTGTTGGCTGGCGATGGATCCGTGCGGCGCGCGCGAGGTCAGATCCACGTGCATGAGCGGAATCACGCGCGGATAGACCGTCAGGTGATCGAGCGTCTCCACCCGGCCCTGGACCTCGGCGAAGCCGAAGAGGTCGCCGACCGTCATGGCGGCCGGGCCGATCGGATAGTAGCCCCGCTGACGGCCGATCAGGTCATAGTGCACGGTCAGGCGCTCCTTGGGCCGCAGCGACACGACGCGACGCACCCCGGGGCCGGCCGCAATCGCCAGCGGCGGCGACTCCTCCAGCCGCAACCAGGGCACCGGCCACCAGCTCGTGTTCTGGATCTCGATCTCGACGCGGCTCGTTTCGCCCGGAAAGATGTGATCGGTGAAGCGGCGGCGTACCTGCAGCCGCGGGAGGCTGCGGCCGGTCCACCAGCGCGCCAGCAGGTACGATCCGGCCAACACATAGACCAGGTAGAAAACGAAGTCCACCTGCAAGAGGATGGCGATCAACAGTAAGAACAGCAACAAAAGCAGGATGTCCGACATGGCGCTCTGCTTCAGACCTCGGCCGGCGTTCGGCCGGCGCCGGCGATCACGAGCACGTATTCTCCCTTCGGCGGGCTGGCGCGCGCCGCGGCCAACAGCTCGGAGAGCCGGCCGCGCAGGACCGACTCGTGGATCTTGGTCAATTCGTGCGCCAGGGCCGCCTGGCGGTCGCCATATACCTCCAGCGCATCGGCCAGCAACGCCTCGATGCGGTAGGGGCTTTCGTAGAAGATCAGCGTATGCGGCGAATCGCGGTCCACCTCCAGGAAGCGCCGCCGCGGGCCGGGCTTGTGGGGCGGGAAGCCGCGATACGTAAAGCTATGCATCGCCAGGCCCGAAAGCACTACGGCCATCACCAGCGCGGTCGGGCCGGGGATCATCGTCACCTCGACCCCCGCGGCGATGGCCCGTCGCACGAGCGAGAAGCCCGGATCGGAGATGCCCGGCGTGCCGGCCTCGCTCACCACGGCCACCGACTTGCCCTCGGCCAGCAGGGCCATGATCCGCTCGCCGGCGCGCTCCTCGTTGTGCTCGTGAAACGCGATCTGCGGCTTTTGGATCCCAAAGTGCTTCAGGAGCAGGCCCGTCTTGCGCGTGTCTTCGCTGGCGATCACATCCACCGCGCGCAGCGTCTCGAGCGCCCGCAACGTGATATCGCCCAGGTTGCCGATAGGGGTAGCGACCAGGTAGAGCATGGCGCGCTACGCGATCTTGCCCAGATCAAGGGGCACGCTGTTCAGCAGATCGGCGATGATCTTGCCCGCGGTGCGGCCGCGCAGAGAGCTTTCCGGATGCACCAGGCAACGGTGCGCCAGGCAAAACGGCGCCAGCTTCTTGACGTCGTCCGGCAACACATAGTCGCGGCCATGGATCAAGGCCCACGCCTGGCTGGCCTTATAGAGCGCCAGGCTGCCGCGCGGGCTGGCGCCCAACAGCAGGTCGGGCTGGGTGCGGGTGGCCTGCACCAGGCGCACGATGTAATCGCGCACGGTGTCGTCCACGTGCACGTCCCACACCTGTCGCGCCAGCTCGGGCAATTGCGCGCCGTCCACCACGGCCGTCAGCGTCTCGATGGGATGCTGTTGGCACAGGTTGAGCAGCATCCGGCTTTCGGTCGCCGCGTCCAGATAGCCCAACCTCAGCTTGAACAGAAAGCGGTCCAGTTGCGCCTCGGGCAACGGGAAGGTGCCCTCGTATTCCACCGGATTTTGGGTCGCCAATACGATGAAGGGCCGGCTGAGGGGCCGGGTGACGCCGTCCACGGTGATCTGGCGCTCGCCCATGCACTCGAGGAGGGCCGCCTGGGTGCGCGGGGTGGCGCGGTTGATCTCGTCGGCCAGGAGGACGTTGGCGAAGGCCGGCCCTGGGATGAACTCGAAGCGGCCCGCCGACTGATTGTACACCGACACGCCGGTCACGTCGTTGGGCAGCAGATCGGGCGTGCACTGAAGGCGCTTGAAGGTGACCCCCAACGAGATGGCCAGCGCCCGCGCGAGCATCGTCTTGCCCACGCCCGGCACATCTTCGATGAGCACGTGGCCTTCGCACAGCAGCGCGGCGAGCAGCAGCTCGATGGCTTCCCGCTGCCCGACGATGACCTTCTCGATATTGGCCACGATCTTTTCGCTGAAAGTCTGGATCGTATCCACCGAACGCTCCCGGCAAGGAGTTTGGCTTCGCACATGCCGGATTGTACCACACCCGACGGGCCGCGACAAGCCGTTTCATGGTATACTTGTTAGATGGCGTGGTCGGTGGGCGAGTAAGGAGTGCTTAAGGAGGCGGCGGCGAAGCTGCCCGCTAACCCCCTTTGTCTTCTTCCCCATTTCGGGAGATAAGGAAGGAAGCAGAGGGAGTTTGGCGACGGCGAAGCCGCCGCCAAACTCCCTTTATCTCCCCTCTCCTCTCCTGGCCGAAGGCCAGGAGAGGAGAGGGGGCAGGGGGAGGGGTGAGGTACCGACCTCCCATGATTCGTTCTGGAGGCTCAAATGGGGCGCATCGTCTATTCGACCGATCCCGATCCGGTGGTCTTGTGTCCGCGTTGCGGCCGCTCGCCGTGCGTGTGTCGGCAGATCAACCTGCCGCCGCACCAGCAAACCGCCTACATCAAACGGGATCGCAAGGGTCGGGCCGGCAAGACCGTCACCGTGATCTACGGCTTGCAGCACACGCCGGCCGCTTTCAAGGAACTCTTGGGCATGTTGAAGGAGACCTGCGGCGCCGGCGGCACGCTCAAGGAGAACGAACTGGAGATCCAGGGGGATCAGCGGGAGAAGGTCGCCGCGCAACTGAAGGCTCTGGGCTACAAAGTCAAGCTGGTCGGCGGCTGAAGCGGCCGTTTCTCCGCGCCGGTTGTCCGGCCGCCGCGCGGCCGCTTTATTCGCCGGCCCAGCGTTCCATCAGCGTCAGGAGGAGCCATACCAGGCCGAACAGCCCCGAGCCGGCCAGCAGACACGTCAGGCCCAGGATCAACGCGCTGCTGCCGTAGATCGCCGCGATCAGCGCGCCGCCCACTCCCACCAGAAAGATCACGACCGCCAGGGCCAGGTTACGGTCGTTCTGGCGGCGAAACGCGCGGTAGTCTGTTGGCGGACGCACAGATGACATGGCCTTGCTCCGATGAGCGGTGACTGCGGACGCGGGATGCCGATCAACAATGGCGATTATACCACAAGTTCCCCCGCGCGCGGCGCCTGTGGTACAATAAGTCTATGCAGAAGTCCGAGAGCCTTTTCGACGCGCGTCGTGCCGAGCTGACCGAAAAAGAAGCGCCCCTGGCCGCGCGCATGCGGCCGCGCACGCTGGACGAGTTCATCGGCCAGGAGCACATCGTGGGGCCGGGCCGGCTATTGCGCCGCGCCATCCAGGCCGACCAGCTCAGCTCGCTCATCTTCTACGGGCCGCCCGGCACCGGCAAGACGACCCTGGCGCGCATCATCGCCAATACCACGCGGGCGCACTTCATCGCCATCAACGCGGTGCTCGCCGGCGTGGCCGACATCCGCAACGCCATCGCCGAAGCCCAGGAGCGCCGTGGCCAGTTCGGCCAACGTACCATCCTCTTCGTGGATGAAGTCCATCGCTTCAACAAGGCCCAACAGGATGCCCTGTTGCCGTGGGTCGAAAACGGCACCGTCATCCTGATCGGCGCGACGACCGAAAATCCCTACTTCGAAGTGAACAAGGCGCTGGTGAGCCGGAGCCGCATCTTCCAGCTCAAGCCGCTCAGCAAAGAGGACCTCTACGCCGTGGCGCGGCAGGCGCTGAGCGACCCCGAGCGCGGCTACGGCCGGCTCAAGGTGCAGATTGACGACAACGCGTTGGAGCATCTGGTGGACGTGGCCAACGGCGACGCCCGCGGAGTGCTCAACGCGCTCGAGCTGGCCGTCGAAACCACCCCGCCCGGCCCCGACGGCGTGATCCACGTGGACCTGGCCGTGGCCGAAGAGAGCATCCAGCGCCGCGCCGTGCTCTACGACAAGGAAGGGGACGTCCACTACGACACGATCAGCGCGTTCATCAAAAGCCTGCGCGGATCCGACCCCGACGCGGCCCTCTACTGGATGGCGCGCATGATCTATGCGGGCGAAGATCCCCGCTTCATCTTTCGGCGCATGATGATTCTGGCGGCCGAGGACATCGGCCTGGCCGATCCGAACGCGCTCCAGGTGGTGGTGGCGGCCGCACAGGCGTTCGACTACGTGGGCATGCCCGAAGGCCGCTTCCATCTGGCCGAGGCCGCGCTCTATCTGGCCACCGCGGCCAAGAGCAACTCGACGATGGCCTTTTTCGACGCGCTCCAGGCGGTGGAAAACGAACAGGAGGCCGAGGTCCCGGCCCATCTGCGCGATGCCAGCCGCGATCGCGAAGGCTTCGGCCACGGCGAGGGCTATCTCTATCCGCACGCGTATCGGGACCACTGGGTGGCGCAACAATATCTCCCCGACGCGCTCCAGGGCCGCGTCTTCTATCAGCCGGGTGGACTCGGCTACGAGGCGAAGGTCAAGGTCGAGGTCGAGCGCCGCCGCGAGGCGCAACTGGCCGCCATGCTGGAGGGCGGCGCGGGATTCGGCGCCACCGAGACCCTCACCTTCACGGGCGAGCTGGCCCGCGGCGATCGCGATCGCTGGCTGCAACGTGCCATCAGCGGCGCGGGCGAGCGGCTGGCCGCGCTGCGCGATCGGGTGCTCGACGCGGCCCGGCTCCAACGCCACCACCTGGTGCTCGATGTGAACGCCGGCAGCGGACTGCTCACCTGGGAGGCGCTGCGCCGCGTGCCGGAAGGCGGCGTGTGGGCTTTGACCGCGACCCTCGCGGAGGCCGATGCCCTGCGCGAGATCGCCGCCCGGCTGCCGCCGCTCGAGCGGCCGACCATCCTGCAAGGCGCGCTCGGCGAGCTGCCGGAGCTGCTCGCCCTGCGCGGCGAAGGCGATGTCCGCTTCGATGCGATCGTCGGCCGCGGGGTCGTCCCCTTCTACTACTACCGCGGCCGGGCCGGCGGAGCGCGCGGGGAACGTGGCGTGCCAGGCGGCGGCCACCTGGCCCACATCGCCCGCCTGCTGGCCGCCCTCCTGCACGCCGGTGGGACGATCAGCCTCGCGGAGCCGGTGCCGCGCCATACCCAGCGCCTTTACGCGCTCGTAGACCTCTCGTCGCTGGGCGATGATCTGGCGGCCCGGCTGCGCGCGGCCGAAGAGGCGATCTACGCTGCGGCCGACGATCCGCTGGTCAACTGGACCGGGGCCGATCTGGCCGATGCGTTCCGCGCGGCCGGCCTGGCCGATGTGACGGTCGAGGCGGTGGAGTCCACGGCCGACATGCGCATCGGATCGGCCCTGCTCGATCGCTGGTTCACGCTCGCGGCCGCGGATGCCCGGCCCGCCTACGTGCAACATCTGGCCGGCCACCTGAGCGCCGATGAGATCGCCGATGTCGAGGCGCTCTATCGGCGCAAGCTGACCGGCGTCACCGTGCCCTGGCGCTCGGTGACCGCCTATCTGGTGGCCAGGGCTTGATGCCTATCGTGATTTAAAAGCGGCATCACGATGCCGCATTCCAAAAAGCGGCATCACGATGCCGCATTCCAAAAAGCGGCATCACGATGCCGCA
>JBBIKA010000176.1:0-8876 GCA_037445695.1 Chloroflexota bacterium | reverse complement strand
AGCGCCACGCCGCCGCCCGCGGCGCAGCCGCCGCGGCCGCGCGTGCCCCTGCCGGCCTTTCTGTTCGGCTTGTTGGGGGTGGCAGGTTCGGCCGCGGCCGCCTTCGCCTGGGGCCAACGGCCGGCCGCCGGCATCGGCCGCGCGCACCACGAACGGTTGAGCCGCGCGGTCGGTGGAGCGCTGTGGGCCGTGACAACCGGCTGGATCGCCTACCTGCTCTATTCTCTGGGCTGGTTGCCGGGTGCGACGGAGCTGCAGGCCGCCGGCATGAGCTGGGCGGCCGGGATCATCAGCCTGATCGGCGGATTGTTGTCGCTAACGTGGAGCGGCCGGCAACAGCGGCGACCAGAGCGTCACCAGTAGCGCGGCCATGGTGAGGAGCAGCGCCGCGGTCACCAGGCCGCGATGGCCGCGCAGCGCCGCCAGCCAGGCGAGTTCTTCAGGCTGGCTGTTGCGTGTGAACTGCAGCGCCGGCGATTCTGCGCTCGCGCGCGCGTGCAACATCCGGCGCAGTGCCTCGACCGAGGCCGGTCGGTCGTCGGGGTGTTGGGCCATGGCGGCCAGGATGGCGCGCGCGACGTGCGGCGAGATGTGCGGATTGATGTCGCGCGGAGGGATCAGCGAGCCGGGCTTGAGGAAGCGCTGTTTGGCATCGGCCGGCGCCTGGCCCGTCAACAGGTGATAGAGGGTGGCGCCGAGAGCATAGATGTCGGAACGGGCATCGGTGTGGCCGGTATCGCCGCCGTACTGCTCCAGCGGCGTGTAGGCTACCGTGCCGCGGCCCTGCACCACGGTGACCGTGCGGGTCTCGTCGGGTTGGAGTAGCTTGACCAGGCCGAAGTCCACCAGCTTCACCATGCCGCGCGGAGTCAGTTTGATGTTGGACGGCTTGATATCGCGGTGCAACACCGGCGGTTCTTGCGTGTGAAGGTAGGTCAGCGCGTCGCACAACTGATCCATCCAGCCGATCACCGCCTCCTCTTCCAGAAAGGCATCCCGGCGTCGTGCCTCTTCGATGAGCTGGCGCAGGTCGGGCCCGGCCACGAAGTCCATCACCAGGTAGGCGCGGCCGGCTTCCTGAAAGAAATCGCTCACCTTGGGCAGGTTGGGGTGATCGAGGCGGGCCAGGGTGCTGGCTTCGCGGTAGAACTGCTCGTAGGCCTGTTCTTCCATGCCGGGCACGCTGATCAGCTCGGGCAAAACCTCTTTCACCGCACACACGCGGCCGGCCAGACGCAGGTCGTCGGCCCGATAGACGGCACCCATGCCCCCCTGGCCGACCAGGTCCGTGATCCTATAGCGTTCGCGCAACACCGTGCCGAGCGGAAGTGTTTGAGACATCGGCCTCTTTCTGCAAATGTGGTATACTTGAATTATGGCGTAACTCGCACACGGTGTCAAACCAACGGAAGCCAGCAGGAGCCGATCAGCCTATGGCGCACCAACAGAATAAAGGAGAGGCCGCCATGCTCATCCTGCAACGAGGCGGGGAACCCGGCCTGACCTGGACGCTCGAACACCGGTCGGTGACCATCGGCCGCAATCCGGATTGTGATATCGTGCTGGACGATCGCCAGGTGTCGCGCGTCCACGCGCGCGTTGTGTGGCGCGTGGATCACTACGAGCTGGAGGATCTGGGCAGCAAGAACGGCACCCATCTGAACGGCCGGGAGGTGATGGAGCCGACCCCCTTGCACGATGGCGATGAGATCCAGATCGCCCTGCGTTATAAGCTGGCGTTTGTGGATGCCGGCGCCACTGCGCCCCTCTCGTTCGAGGCGCCGGCCGAGGTGGGCCTGCGCATAGATACTGTGACCCATCAGGTCTACATCAACGGCCGGCTGTTGGAGCCGCCCCTGTCGGTCCAACAATATCGCCTGCTCGAACTGATGATCCGCGCGCCGGGGGTGGTGGGCCGCGATGACATCGTACGCGCGGTCTGGCCCGACGCGGCCGAAGGGGGCGTCTCAGAGCAGTCCATAGATGCGCTGGTGCGTCGGCTGCGCGAACGCCTGGCCGAGCTGGACCCCGACCATCAATATCTGGTCACCATGCGGGGACATGGGTTCAGGTTCGAGAACAGGGCGTGAAATAAGGTGGTCATCCCTCTCGCCCTCTACCTCCACATTCCCTTTTGTGCGGCGCGCTGCGCGTATTGCGATTTCAATACCTACGCCGGGCTGGAGCGGTTCCAGGCGCCGTTTGCGGCCGCGCTGAGCGCGGAGATCCGCCGCGCGGGGGAAGCGTACGGCCGGCCGGCCGTGCGCACGATCTTCATCGGCGGCGGCACGCCCACGGTGTTGCCGGCCGACCTGCTGGCGCGCGCGCTGGATGCCTGTCGGGAGGCGTTCGCGGTGGCGGCCGATGCCGAGATCACGTGCGAGGCCAATCCGGGCACGGTGGATCAGGCGCGCTTCGCGGCGCTGCGCGCCATGGGGATCAACCGGCTGAGCATGGGCGTGCAGAGCTTCGACGATGACGAGCTGCGCTGGCTGGGCCGCATCCATAGCGCGGCCGAGGCCGAACGGGCGTTGCGGACCGCCCGCGCGGTCGGCTTCGCCAACATCAACCTCGACTTCATCTTCGGACTCCCCGGGCAACGCCCCGCCACCTGGCTGCGCACGCTCGACCGTGCCATCGCCCTGGAGCCGGAACACCTTTCCCTCTACAGCCTGACGGTGGAGCCCGGCACGCCCCTTTACGATCGGGTGCGCCGCGGCCTGGTTCCCGCGGCCGACGACGACCTGGCGGCCACGCTGTACGAGCTGGCGTGCGAACGGCTGGCGCGGGCGGGATATGAGCAGTATGAGATCTCCAACTGGGCGCGGACGGACGCCGATCGGCCGGCCGGCGATCTGCCGGAGGCGGGCGACGGCAGCGGGGCGTCAAACGTCGGCCGGCCATCGCGGTTCATGTGTCGGCACAATCTGGTGTACTGGCGCCGCGAATCGTATCTGGGCTTCGGCCCGGGCGCGCATAGCTTCGATCGCGCGGCCGAGCGGCGCTGGTGGAACGTGAAGCCGGTGCCGCACTACATCCAGCGCATCGAGGCGGGCCGCTCGGCCGAGGCCGGCGGCGAGGTCCTCGATCGGCGCACGGCCATGGGCGAAACGATGATGCTCGGCTTGCGGCTGGTCCGGGAAGGGGTGGCCGACGCGACCTGGCGGGAACGGTTCGGCCTGGGCTTGGATGAGGCGTTCGGGGCCGAGATCGGCCGCTTGACGGCGGCCGGCCTGCTGGAGCGGCTGCCCGAGCGCGTGCGCCTGACCCCGGCCGGCCGGCTGTTGGGCAATCAGGTGTTCGCGGCGTTCATGCCGTGATACGCCGATCGCCGCGCCTGTGATATACTCTCCTCTAAAACAGGGCAGAGACATAGAAGAGATATGAGCATCGCCAATCCAAATACCAACACCACGCCCCTGTGGCGCGTGCTCTTTCGACCGGCATCCCGCGCGGAACGCAATCAGCGCAATGTGGTGATAGATGCCATCGGCGTCGGGATTACCGCGGGCGTGGGCAGCTTTCTCGCCGTCTTTCTGGTGCGCTTGGGCGCCTCTAACTTCCAGGTCGGTCTATTGACCGCCATGCCCGCGCTGACGGGCATGTTGCTCGCGATCCCGATCGGCGAGTTTCTGGCGCGGCGGCCCAACATCGTGCCCTGGTTCGCTACCTCGCGCTTCTTCGTGCTTTCCTGCTATCTGTTGACCGGCCTGACGCCGTTCCTGGTCGGCGCGCAGGCGCCTACCGTCATCATTGGCATCTGGGCGCTGGCCACCCTGCCGCAGACGCTCGTCGCGGTGGCGTTCACGGTGGTGATGGGCGCGGTGGCCGGGCCGGGCGGCCGCATGACGTTGATGAGCCGGCGCTGGTCGATCCTGGGGTTGACCAATACCCTGACGGTGCTGGTCGTCGGCCAGGTGCTGAACCTGTTCGACTTTCCCCTGAACTACCAGGTGGTCTTCATCGGCTCCACGATCGGCGCGCTGATCAGCTTCGTGTTCTCCAGCAGCATCAAGCTGCCGGACGTCACGGCGCCGGCAGCCGAGCAGTCCTTCCTGGTGACGCTGCGCCAACACAGCCGGATGCTGCGCGCGAACCGGCGGTTCGTCAACTTCACCGTCAGCCAGTTCGTTTTTCGTTGGGGCCTGGCTGTGGCCATCCCGCTCTTCCCGATCTACTGGGTGCGCAACCTGCACGCCACGGATCAGATGGTCAGCGTGATCAACAGCACCACGACCTTCGTGACCATGATCGCCTACTTCGTGTGGGCGCGCGTTTCGCAGCGCAAGGGAAGCCGGTCGGTCTTGTTGATCTCGGCGCTGGGCATCTGCTTCTATCCGCTTCTGACCGCGCTGACGCCGCGGCCGGAGATCCTGCCGTTGTGGGCAGGCATGGCCGGCCTCTTTTCGGCCGGCATCGAGCTGGTCTTCTTCGATGTGTTGGTGGGCACCTGTCCGCCCGATCAGCAGGCGGCTTATGTCGGCATCTATCAGACGACCGTTTACATCGCGACGTTTCTGGCGCCGTTGCTCGGCACGGCCCTCAGCGACCTGATCGGCATCGTGCCGGTGCTGGTTTTGGCGACGGTGATCCGGCTGATCGGCTTCGGGATGATTGCCCGGCTGGGGGTGGGAAGGGCGTGACGGCCGCGATGGCCGCTTGGTGCCCGGCCGGATGGCCTGCCCGGCCCATTCGCATCAAGCTAGGCCGTCCAACAGAGGGGGGAGCCCTATCAAGAGCGGGGTTTTGGGGCCGCAAAGCGGCCCCAAAACCCCGCCATAGCAGGACTTCCCCGCCCCCGCAAGCGGAGGCGGGGTTAGGGGTGGGGGCCGTACGACGTAACTGTGCACATTTACGGATCAAGAGGCGGGGGCCAGGACGAACGCGCCGGTGGTCGAGAGCAGGTTGGTGAATTTCGGCACGCGCATCGGCCGGCCGCCGGCCAGATAGGCCTGGCCGACGATGGCGATGCCGGTTTGCCGACAGAAGCAGGCGAAATCGGTGATCGTAAATGCCTGCCAGCGCGGCTTTTGATGCCAGCTTTGCGGCAGGTCGGGCGCCTGGGGGATGCGGCCGGTCAAGAGCAGCTCGAGCCGACAGCGCCAGTAGCCCCAGTTCGGGAAGCTCACCACCGCGCGGCGGCCTACCCGCAACATCTCGCCCAGGATCATCTCCGGATCGTCCAGGAAGGGCAACGTCTGGCTCAGGATCGTGAAATCGAAGCTGTGGTCGGGATAGTCGGCCAGCCCCTCCTGGAGATTGCCCTGGCGCACGCTGAGGCCGCGGCGCACGCAGGCCAGTACCCCGGCCTCGCTCAGCTCGATGCCGCGGCCTTTGACCCCCTTGTAGCGCACCAGGAATTCCAATAGTTCACCTTCGCCGCAGCCCAGGTCCAAGACCGAAGCGCCGGCGGGAATGAAGTCGGCGACCAGGCGCAGGTCGGGGCGCAACCTGGCCCGCGCGTCGGCCGCAGTCGGTTCGGGAAGTGTGATCATCGCGCGGCCGCCCTACGTCAAGTGGCCCAGAGCGCGTTTTCGCGCGCGGGCAACGGTTCGGCCATCACCTGGTCGGGCCAGGCGGCCGGGCGCGCGACGACATCCGGCGGTTCGATGCCTTCCTCTTGCGCGATGCGATCCATGAAGCTGCGCAGCAGGCCGGTCATCGTCTCCACTTCCAGCAGAAACGCGTCGTGGCCCCATGAGCTCTGGATGTCCAGGTAGGTCACGTCCGCGCCGGCCGTGGTGAGCGCCGAGACGATCTCCCGGCTGTGATACGACGGGTAGAGCCAGTCGCTGGTGAAGCTGACCACCAGGAACTTGACGTGCCGGGCGCCGGAGAAGACCTGGGCCAGGCTTTGCACCGCATCGGGGTGCTCCGTGTTGCGGGTCAGGTCGAAGTAGTCGAGGGCCTTCGTGATGTAGAGATAGGAATTGGCGTCGAACCGTTGGGTAAACGCCTGGCCCTTGTAGCGCAGATAGCTTTCGACCTGAAATTCGGTTTCGAACTCGTAGCCGAAGCGTTCGCGGCCCTGGAGGCGGCGGCCGAACTTCTTGTGCATGGATTCTTCGCTGAGGTAGGTAATGTGGCCGATCATGCGCGCCAGCGCCAGGCCGGCGTCGGGCCGTTTGCCGTTGCCGTAGTAGTTGCCGGCCTGCCAGTTCGGATCGGCGTAGATGGCCTGGCGGCCCACCTCGCTGAAGGCGATCAGCATGGGGCTGGAGCGCGCGGTGGTGGCCAGGGGGATTGCCGCGCGGATCCGTTCGGGGTAGTGCGCGGCCCATTCGAGCGCTTGCATCCCGCCCATGGAGCCGCCCGCCACGCAGAGCAGCCTTTCGATGCCCAGATGATCCAGCACGGCGATCTGGCTGCGCACCATGTCGCCGATGGTCACCACCGGAAAGCGCAGGCCATACGGCTTGCCGGTCGCCGGGTCTATGCTCGACGGGCCGGTGGAGCCGTAGCAGCTTCCCAGGACGTTGCAACAGATCACGAAGAAGCGATCGGTGTCGAATGCCTTGCCGGGACCGATGCAATCGTCCCACCAGCCCGGCTGGCCGCGCGCGTCGAGGCCGGCCGCGTGTGCGCTGCCGCTCAGCGCATGGCACACCAGCACCGCGTTGGAACGCGCCGCGTTGAGCGTGCCATACGTCTCGTACGCCACGGTGACCGGGCTCAGCGTGGCCCCGCTTTCCAGGACGAACGGCTCATCCACGGCAAACGTGTAGTATTGCGTCTCGACCACGCCGAGCGGATGTCTCGGAGGAGCCTGGATCTCTGTCATGTTTTCACTCCTTCTTCTCCCCTTCCTCCTTCATTTTGAAGGGGAAGGGGAAACAGAGGAGTTTGGGAGGCGGCGGCGAAGCCGCCGTCCCAAACCTTCATTCCCTGCCTCTCCTCTCTTGGCCTTCGGCCAGGAGAGGAGAGGCCAGGGGGAGGGGTGAGGTGGAGTTATCGCTAATCTTGCCCTGCCTTTTCCAGCGCCTGCTCCAGGTCCCACAGGATGTCCTCGATGTCCTCGATGCCGATGCTCAGCCGGATGAAGTCGGGCGAGACGCCCGCCGAGGCCAGCTCCTCTTCCGAAAGCTGGCTGTGCGTCGTGGTGGCCGGATGGATCGCCAGGCTCTTGGCGTCGCCGACGTTGGCCAGGTGGCTGAAGAGCTGAAGGCTCTCGATGAACTTGCGGCCGGCCGCCACGCCGCCCTTGATGCCAAAGCCGAGGACCGCGCCGGCCCCCTTGGGCAGGTACTTCTTGGCCCGGGCGTGATCGGGATGGCTGGGCAGGCCGGGATAGCTCACCCAGTTGACCTTCGGATGTCGCTCCAGAAACTCGGCGACCGCCTGTGTGTTGGCGACGTGCCGCTCCATGCGCAGGCTGAGGGTCTCGATGCCCTGGAGGGTTTGCCAGCTATTGAACGGCGCCTGGCACGCGCCGATGTCGCGCAGGATCTGCACGCGCGCCTTGATGATGAAGGGCGGCAAGCCGGCCTGTACCAGGTCGGCGTACACCAGGCCGTGGTACGATGGGTCGGGCGTGGTGAAGTTGGGGAAGCGGCCGCTGCGCCAGTCGAAGTTGCCGCCGTCCACGATGATGCCGCCGATCGTCGTGCCGTGCCCGCCCAGGAACTTGGTCGTGCTGTGGGTGACGATGTGCGCGCCCCACTCGAACGGCCGGCACAGGTAAGGGGTGGCAAAGGTGTTGTCTATCATCAGCGGGATGGCGTGCCGCTGGGCGATGTCTGCGACCTCTTCGAAGGGGAAGACGCTGATGTCCGGGTTGCCGAGGGTTTCGCCGTAGAGGATCTTCGTGTTGGGCCGGATGGCGCGCTCGAAATTGGCCGGATCGGCGGGATCCACGAAGGTGACTTCGATCCCCAGGCGCGGGAAGGTATAGTTGAACTGATTATAGGTGCCGCCGTAGAGCCGACTGCTGCTGACGATATGGTCGCCGGCCGCGCAGAGGGTGAAGATGGCCATCGTCTGAGCCGCGTGGCCGCTCGCCGCGGCCAGCGCGCCGACGCCCCCTTCCAGGTCGGCGATGCGCTGCTCCAGCACATCGGTCGTCGGGTTCATGATGCGGGTATAGATGTTGCCCAGCTCCTTCAGCGCGAACAGGTTGGCCGCGTGCTGGGTGTCGCGGAACTGATAGCTGGTGGTCTGGTAGATCGGCACCGCGCGGCTGCCCGTGGTCGGATCGGGCCGCTGGCCGGCATGAAGCTGACGGGTAGTGAAGCCGAACGTATGCTGCTGTGCCATGAACGAAAATCCTCCGTGCCAAAATAGAACGCCCTCTCATCCGCTTGAGATGAGAGGGCGCTGGCAAGTTACGAAATTTCCTTCCTGCTGCTGGCAATAAAACATCCCCGTTCCTGGTAGGCCAGGAGCTACGCCGGGGATGAGCAGGACGTGATCACCTTCCTCTCATCTTCCAGAATAGATCTGCCGGAATTGGCACCATGGTCGTACGTCAGATAGTCTATCGGTCGAATCGTTGCCGCACGACGATCTGTCACGCCTGCGTGACTAAACGACTACCGGACTTCCAGACTGTGATCCTGGTTGCCGAGGCTTCATCGGGCCGGTCCCTCCGCCTCTCTGGATGGGAGTCCAGGGCTATTCGATTGTTGGGAGCTTTATACCAGAGGGGCAGGGATTTGTCAAATCGGACGTAACGACCTGACCTCCTCGGTCGGTAGGACCATTTTGACCCCCTCACCCCCCTTTCCCCCTTCTCTCCCGTTTCGGGGGAGAAGGGGGAAAGCAGAGAAGGGTTTTTGGGGGGGGGGGGGCGCCCCCCCCCCCCCAAAAACCCATTTAAAGAGCCAAAAAAAACCACCCCCCCCGCCGGCGCGGGGGGGGGGGGGGGGGGGGGGCGGTGG
>JBBIKA010000175.1:0-8931 GCA_037445695.1 Chloroflexota bacterium | reverse complement strand
GGTGAGAGAGGTAAGGCGGCCGAAAAAGTAAATTCTTGGCTAACAAAGCACTAGTCTATCCAATCCTACACTTTATCGCTGGCAGTCGGGGCATAGGCCAATAAATATCAACTCTACTTTCTGCGCCCGGAAGCCCGTAGTGTGGGCAATCTCTTCCAGGGCCCGGTCCAGGTCGGGAAAACAGTAATCCGATACCTTGCCGCATTGCCGGCAAACCAGGTGATCGTGCCGCGCCAAGTTGCGATCGTACAGCGTCGCGCCGCTGCCCAGATGCACCGCCTGCACCTGGCCGACTTGGGACAGATATGCCAGGGCGTTGTACACGGTCGCATAGGCGATGCCGGGCAGGCGCTGACGCACCCGATCGTAGATCTCCTGGGCCGTCAGATGTTTTTCCGCTTCCTGGATCACCGCCAACACCGCTTCGCGTTGCCGGGTCAATTGCAATGGGGTCGGCATGGTCGTTCTCTCGGCGCGCGTGCGCGCGGACATAAGACTAAACTTAGAATGATTCTAAATTCAGTTCTATTATATCGAGTTGGCTTGCGATGTCAAATCCGAGGGGGTGGATTTTCGGGCGGCTTCGCCGCCCGAAAACCCGGTATCTTTAGCGGCTCCGAGGCCGGAGGCCTAGACGCCGGTTATCCCTTCACCGCGCCGGCCGCCAGCCCCGTCACGATGTGGCGCTGGACGAAGATCGTCAACAGGAGCGTCGGCAGGGTCACGATCAGCGCGGCCGCGGCCAGCGGACCCCACGATAATTGCTCGTAGGTCATCGAGTTGAACACCGCGACGGGCAGGGTGCGCGTTTCGCGGCCGGCCAACACCGCGCCGAAGATGAAGTTGTTCCAGGATTGGATGAAGGCCAGGATCGCCGCCACCGCGATGCCCGGCCGCGCCAGCGGCAGCGACACGCTAACAAACGCGCGCCAGATCGAACAACCGTCCACCAGCGCCGCCTCTTCCAGCTCCGGGTGGATGTCCTCGAAAAAGCTGATCATCACCCAGACGATCATCGGGATGGTGATCACCAGATGGGTGATCGCCACCGGCACGAGGGTGCCCGTCAGGCGGAGGAAGCGAAAGAGGGTGAAGAGGGGGATCAGATAGGAGAGGCCGGGCGTGATGCGCGCGACCATGATGAGCATGCCCATGCCCATGGCCTTGCCCTTGGCGATGCCGTAAGCCGCCGGCACCCCCAGGAGCAGCCCGATCAGCGTGGCCGAGCCCGAGACGATGACGCTGTTGATCGTATAGCGGCCGAACGGACTGCGCTCGAACACCTGCTGATAATTGGCCAGGGTCGGCGGGTTGGGGATCCACACGGGCGGATAGGCGATGTTGTCTATTTCGTTCTTGAAGGCCAGCGACAGCATCCAGAACATGACGAAGAGCGCGGGCGTGATCACCAGGAACAGGGCCACGCCCAGCGCCAGCTTGTTCCCCAGCTTGCGCAGGCGATGTTTGAGGGCGTCGAGATTGGCTATTGCGTCCATCGCAACCGCTCCCTGGCCGCCAGCAGGATGAGAGCCAGCGCCAAGATGATCCCGAAGAAGACGATCACGACGGCCGAAGCATGGCCGATGTTGAAGAAGGAAAAGGCCTGCAGATAAAGATAGATGTTGATCGTCTCCGACGCAGTGCCCGGCCCCCCCTGCGTCATCACGAAGATGATGTCGAAGCTCTTGAGCGCATCTATCGTGCGGATGATGAGCGCCACCATCAGAAACGGAGTGACGAGCGGCAGGGTGATGTAGCGAAACATGTCCCAGTAGCTGGCACCGTCAATCACGGCCGATTCGTACGGCTCGGTGGGCAGCGCGGCCAGTCCGCCCAGCACGATCAGCATGACGAGGGGCGTCCATTGCCACGTCTCTACCAGGACCAGGGCCGGGATGACCGTGTTCTTGTCATAGATCCACAACTGCGGCGGAATGCCGATCAAGCTCAACAGATAGTTGAGCACGCCGAGCTGCGGGTGGTACATCATGATGAAAATGAGGGCAATGGCCACCGGCGTAGTCATCATGGGCATGACGAAGATGCCGCGCAGCAGCCCGCGCAGCGGGAACTGCTGATGAAACACCTCGGCCGCGAAGACGCCGAGGATCAGCGGCGCGATCACGCCCAATACGGTGAAGAAGAGGGTGCGCGGGATCGTCTCCAGGAAACGCGTGTTGGTGGCCAGGTTCTGGAAGTTGGCCAGGCCGATGAAGGTGCGTTCCATGCCCATCTGCCAGTCGTTCAGGCTCATCCAGATGGTGAACAGCCACGGGAAGATGATCACCGCGAAGATGACCAACAGCGCCGGCAGCAGGAACAGCAGGTAGACCTGCCGCCGCGAATAGCTGCGCCGGCCGGACACGCCGGCCAGCCGCGGCCGGCGCACGTTGTCGGACAAAGCAGACATCATCACCTCCGGGGTACGCGGCCGGAAGTCGGGTGGCGCGACGGCTTCCGGCCGCCCAGCACAGACTAGAGGGGAGCTTCTCCGATCAACCCTTTTCGCTCTTCTCGTAGATCGGCTTGAAGGCTTCCGTGGCCTTCTTCAGCTCGGTGGCCGGATCGGCGCCGCCGATCATGTTGGTCAACGCGATGCCGAAGATGTCGCGGAACTCGGTGACCGGAATGATCTCGGGCAGGCCGGCGCGCAGGATCTTGCCCGAGCCTTCCAGGCACTCGAAGTATTCGGCGGGCATGGTCGAACCCTTGGCCCGATCGGGATTGCCCAGCGCCGAGCTGCGCGGGGGCACCGCTGCGCCCGCCTGCAAGACGCGCAACTGATTCAGCTTGTTGGTGGCCCAGATGCAATAGAAGTAGGCCGGCCCCTTCTTCTTGCTGAAGGCCGAGACGCCGATGCCATCGCCGAACATCGCCGAATGTTGCGCCTTGGGCCCCTTCGGGAAGACGCCGTAGCCGACCTTGCCGAAGACCTTCGACTTGGTCTTGTCTTCCAGCGGCGTGGCGAAGCCGATGCCGTCCTGCCACATGGCCGCCTGGCCCAGCACAAAGGCCGACTGGCACTCGTTCCAGTTGAAGCCGCTGACGCCGGCGGCCGAATAGTTCTTCAGCAGGCTCTGATAGAGCTTGGCCGCCTCGATGGCCTCCGGCGACTCGGTGTAGAAGTTGCCCTTCGCATCAATCGGATCCACGCCCCAACCCTGCATCAGATGCGTCCACACCGGCACATTGGCGTTCTTCAGGCCGCGCGCCAGATAGCCCACGACGTTCTTGCTCGGATCATGGAGCTTCTTGGCCGCTTCGAGCATCTCGTCGAAGGTCTTCGGATACTCGACCCCCTTGGCCTGGAACAGCTCCTTGTTCCAGTAGAGCATCCAGAAGTCTATCTTGATCGGGATCGAGCAGATGCGTCCTTCGGTGTCGGTGGCATAGGCCTTGGCGCCGGGGGAGAAATCGTCCCAATCGAAATCGGGCGGGGTCATCGTGGGGTCGTTCAGATACTCGCGCAGATCCACCGTCCACTTGTTCTTGGCAAACAGGCGCTTGTGGACGTGATAGGAGTAGTGGCAGACGTCGAACGAGGTGGCGCCGGCGTTGAACTCCATGACCTGCTTCTGCCGCGCCTGTTGTTCGGGGATCTGCTCCGCGCCGACCGTGATGCCGGTCAGGTCCTCGAACTCTTTGTGGTACTTCATCAGCACGTCCACCATGTTGCCCATGGTGAACGTGACCTCGATCTTCTCGCCCTTGAAGCGCTGCCAGTTGAACGTGGCGGTCGTGACGACGGCCGGCGCGGTAACTTTGGCCGGCGCGGCCGCCGGTTGGGTGGGCGCCGGTGCACAGTTGGCCACCAACGGCAGGGTCGCCATGCCCACGCCAACCGTGACGGACTTCTTCAAAAACTCACGACGAGTGACCGACTTGACACCCATAGAACTCCTCCTTAAACAGACGATAAAATGGCCAATCCGCCTGGGCGCATCAGGCTGTCGTTCGGTCCGCAGGCCGGCGCCACCGCGCAACCTGGTGCACTCCTCGCTATATCTGGCAGGTCCGTCGCCGACGACGGCGACGCGGGTTTCAGCATGTCGGTCGGGAAACAGGGCCTCCGGCGAACGTCCGGTGAGCTGTCGGAGGCCCGGCTCAAGTTTTAAAAGCGCTGCGCCAGCTTCTCCACGATGCTGCGGCCGATGCTGAGGGAAGCGGTGGCCGCCGGCGATGGCGCGTTAACCACGTGCACCATGCGCGGGCTCTCGGCGAAGGCGAAGTCGTCC
Organism: Chloroflexota bacterium; assembly: GCA_037445695.1. GTDB lineage: Bacteria > Chloroflexota > Anaerolineae > CG2-30-64-16 > CG2-30-64-16 > CAKZKT01. The sequence goes on along the minus strand of JBBIKA010000175.1, from coordinate 4,696 downwards.
AACATGCGGCCGTCGGCCGCCACGGCCTGGGCGCGAATGCCGGCGGGCATCGGCTCCAACTGGTCGGCGGTGATCTCCGGCATCAGGCGTTGGAGCGCCCGCACGAACGCCGCCTTGCTGATGGAACGCCACATTTCGCCTGCGCCCATGCGCCAGTAGCGCGTGGCCAGCTTGCGGAAGCCGGGATAGCTCAGCGTTTCCCACAGATCGCGCAGATTGACGTCCGTCTTGCGATAGCCTTCGCGGGCGAAGGCGAGCACCGCGTTGGGGCCGCATTCCACCTCGCCCCAGGCGGTGCGCGTGAAATGGACGCCCAGGAAGGGGAACTGCGGATCGGGCACGGGGTAGATCAGGTTGTTGCACAGGTGGCCGGCCGCGGGCTTAAGCCGGTAGTATTCCCCGCGGAAAGGGATGATGCGCGCGGCCGGCCGGCTGCCGGCCAGCGCCGCCACCCGATCGGAATGCAAACCCGCGCAGTTCGCCACGTAGGACGCGGTGAACTCGCCGGCCCGGCTCTGCACCCGCACCTCGTCCCCGCGCTCGCTCAGCCCGAGCACTTCGGCATTGGTCAAAACGCGATGGCCGGCCTCGCGCACGCGCTGTGCCAGCCGACGGCAGACCACCCGAAAATCCACGACTCCGGCCTGCGGCAGGTAGAGCGCCCGGCGGCCCGCCGCATGCGGCTCCAGCTCGGCCAGGCGCTCCGGGCCGATCAGCTCGACCGCGATGCCGTTCGCCCGGCCGCGCTCGTACAACATCGCCAGCCGCCCCTCGTCGGCCTCGTCTACGGCCACGATGACCTTGCCGCAGATCTTGTAGGGGATCCCCTCGCGCTCGCAAAACTCGAGCATCGCCCGGCGACCGGCCAGCGAGTTGATCGCCTTCAGCGAGCCGGGCTTGTAGTACACCCCCGAATGAAGCACGCCCGAATTGTGGCCCGTCTGATGCGACGCCACGTCCGCTTCCTTCTCCAACACGATGATGCGCTTGTCGGGATGTGTTTGCGTCAGCGTATACGCGGTCGCCAGGCCCACGATGCCCGCGCCGATGATCAGGATGTCGGTAGATGGCATGGATCGTCGCCCCGCATCAGATGTGGATCGCCCGACCGGTGACCGCGTGCGCGGCCTCCATCAGCGATTCCGCCAGGGTCGGATGCGCGTGGACGGTGCGAGCGATCTCCTCGGCGGTCAGCTCCCAGGTGTGCGCCAGCGCCAGTTCAGGCAACAGTTCCGTCACCTCGGGCCCCACCAGGTGCGCGCCCAGGATCTCGCCGTAGCGGGCATCGGCGATGATCTTGACGAAGCCCTCCTTTTCGTTCAAGCCCAGCGCCTTGCCGTTGGCGATGAAGGGGAACTTGCCCACCTTGATCTCGTAGCCTTTTTCCTTCGCCTGCGCTTCGGTATAGCCCAGGCTGGCCACCTGTGGCCTGCAATAGGTGCACCGCGGCATGAACGCGTAGTCGGCGTCGCGGAGCGGCCGCGTCTCGTGGCCGACCAGGTGTTCGGCCGCCACGATCCCCTGTGCGCTGGCCACATGCGCCAAGAGCAGCTTGCCGGTCACATCGCCGATCGCGTAGATGTGCGGGACGTTGGTTTGCATGGTTTCGTTGACCGGGATGAAGCCGCGCTTGTCGGTCTGCACGCCGGCCGCTTCCAGACCGATCCCTTCGCTGTTGGCCGCGACACCGATGGCGACCAGCACCACGTCCGCGCTGAGCGTTTGCGCCTGGCCCGTGACCTGATCGGTGACCCGCACGTTGACGCCGTCGGCGGTCGGCTCCACGGCCTCGGTGCGCGTGTTGACCAGGGTGACGATCCCTTGTTTCTTGAAGGCCTTGGCCACTTCGGCGGCCGTCTCTTCGTCCTCCAGCGGAAGCACGTGCGGCAGCATCTCGATCACCGTGACGGCCGCGCCGTAGGCGCGGAAGATGTAGGCGAACTCCATGCCGATGGCGCCCGCGCCGACGATGACCAGGCGTTTGGGCACGCTGGTCAGCTCCAGCGCCTGGCGGGAGGTGATGACTTTCTGGCCGTCCACGACCATGCCGGGCAAGGCGCGCGGCCGCGCGCCGGTAGCGATGATGATCTTGGACGCTTCCAGGACCTGGCCCGTCGGCTCGACCCGCACCTGCCGGGGGCCGAGCAGCCGACCGGTACCCTGCACCAACGTGACGCCGTTCTTGCGGAACAGGAAGCCGATGCCGCGCACCAGCCGGTCGGAGACCTGGCGGCTGCGTTTCTGCGCGACCGCGTAATCGAGGGTGAGGTTGTCGAAGCTGAAGCCGAACTCTTTGGCTTCGGTCGTCAGGAGGGCGGCCAGTTCGGCGTTGCGCAACAACGATTTGGTCGGAATGCAGCCCCAGTTCAGGCATATGCCGCCGAGCGCTTCGCGCTCGACCACGGCGACCTTTTGGCCCAACTGGGCGGCGCGGATGGCGGCTACATAGCCGCCCGGCCCGCCGCCGAGCACAATCACATCATAAGCGGAGATATCGGCCATGCTGCCCAGGCTCCTATGAGTGGGTTGGTGACGTTTGCGGTCAGGGAGATTATGGCATACAAGGCCTGTTTTGGCAAGCGAGGGTTGTCTTCTTGTGGCGGGGGTGGTATCATACGCGTGCGCATTGGTGAAGGAGTGGAGCCATGGTTCAGCCGACTTTGCGCCTGATCCCCCTCGGCGGCCTGGGGGAGGTGGGCAAGAATATGATGCTTTTCGAGTACGGCCGCGCCATCTTGATCGTGGATGCCGGCATCATGTTTCCCGAACACGACATGTTGGGCATAGATGTCGTCATTCCCGACTTCGGCTATCTGCGGCCGCGCGCGGCCGATGTCGTCGCCATCGTGATCACGCACGGCCACGAGGATCACATCGGCGCGTTGCCCTATCTGCTGCGCGATGTCGTGCCCCTGGAGACACCGATCTACGCCACGCCGCTGGCGTGCGGGCTGATCGAGGCGCGGCTGAGCGAGTGGCCGAATCTGGCCGGCCGGGCCAATCTGCGTCGCATCGAGGCCGGCCAGGGGTTCCGCGTGGGGCCGTTCGAGGTGTCGTTCCTGGCCATCACCCATTCCATTCCGGACGGTGTGGGACTGTGCATCGTCACCGAGGTCGGCCGGGTGATCCATACGGGCGACTTCAAGTTCGATTACACGCCGGTGCGGGGCGGCGGGCCGGGCTTCAGCCGGCTGGGACAGCTCGGCGCGCAGGGCGTTTTGGCCTTGCTCTCCGATTCGACCGGCAGCGAACGGGCCGGCTACACCCCATCGGAACAGGTCATCGCGCCGGCGTTCGATCAGATCTTTCGCGAGGCGCCCGGCCGGATCATCGTGGCCACTTTCGCATCGTTGCTCAGCCGGGTGCAACAGGTGATCCATGCCGCGCACGATCACGACCGCGTGGTGGCGCTCGCGGGCTATTCGATGCTCAAGACGGTCGAGATCGCGCGCGAGCTGGGGCATCTGGACGTTCCGAAGGGCCTGCTGGTGGATCTCAACGAGGCGCTGCGCCTGCCCGATCGCCGCGTGGCCATCGTCACCACTGGCAGCCAGGGCCAGCCGGAGGCCGCGCTGGCGCGCATGGCCGAGGGCACGCACCGCCAGATCGAGATCAGGCCCGGCGACACGATCGTGTTGTCGTCCACGCCGATCCCGGGCAACGAGGAGGAGGTGGCGCGGGTCATCAACAAGCTGATCGCGCGCGGGGCCGAGGTGATCTATCCGCCGCTGGCGCCGGTGCACGTCTCGGGCCATGCCAGCCAGGAGGAACAAAAGCTGATGCTGGCACTCACCCGGCCGCGCTTCTTCGTGCCGATCCACGGCGAGCTGCGCCATCTGCATGCCCACGCGCGCGTGGCCCGGCAGTTAGGCATTCCACAAGAGAACATCTTCATTTTGCAGAACGGCGATGTGCTCGAGCTGACGCGCGAGGCCGCGCGCATCGTCGAGCACATTCCGAACGAAGAGGTCTTTGTGGACGGTGCCGGCGTGGGCGATGTGGGGCCGGCCGTGCTGCGCGAACGCGAGATCTTGGCGCGCGAGGGCTTCGTACTGGCCATCGTGCCAATCAGCGCGGCCACGGGCGAGGTGACCGGCCAGCCCGAACTGGTCTCGCGCGGGGTGGTCTATCTGCGCGAGAACCAAGATCTGATGGCGCGTGCGGCCGAGCGCGCCTGGCAGGTGTTGCAATCCCTCTCCGGCCGCCGCGAGAGCACGATCATCGAGCGCACGCAAGAGGTGTTGGGGCGCTTTTTCTACGAGGAGATCAAGCGCAAGCCAATGGTCCTGGCGGTGACCACGAAGGTGTAGCGCAAGTAGGCCCGCCCGACCGGTCGAGTAGGGGCGTGGCATGCCACGCCCCTACTACACGAGGGGGCCTTCCACGTCGTAGCCGGACGGCTTCAGCCTCCGGCGCCCGCCGCGACGGCCCGTCCCGCGGTGGCCCGCCCGACCGTAATGAAGGTTAAAGAATTAAACCGGTCATCGCGTTCGCCGGCGCGCTGTGCGTCACGCCTGACCGCCCGGCGATAAATCGACCGGGCTACCACGCGACGCCCCGTTAACGGGGCTAAAACCATGCCGGCGGGGCGCTCAGCCCGGTTTACCGGGCGCGGCCGGGTAGCCCGGGCCATTTATGGCCGTGCGGTCGCCGGCCCGCCCGACCGTAAACGGTCGGGCTACGACGTGGACGCCCC
>JBBIKA010000174.1:0-8947 GCA_037445695.1 Chloroflexota bacterium | reverse complement strand
CGCGGCCCCTCCCCCAGGGTTGTGGGGGGCTATATGCTTTCGGGGTGGGGGGGGGGGGCCCCCCCCCCCCCCCCGCAAAACCCCTTTTTTCCCTCCCCCTCCCCTCTCCCGCCGCCGTCAGCCTGCCCTGGCGGCCAGGCCAGGGGCGAACGGGAGAGGGGAGGGGCAAAGGGAGGGGTGAGGGTGATGACCGGCAACAGGCCTACTGGCAAACCTTAGCTTAATGCCAATGGGACGTATCCCCGCATTCCAAAGCGGGGACACGTCCCCGCAACCCAAAGCTAACGCGGGGTCGGCGTCGGGGTGGGCACGGCCATCTGGCCCGCGTAGAGCTGATACAGCATCCCCAGCCGATAGCGCGCGATGGCGGTCAGCTCGGCCTGATTGCGCTTCTCGGCCAGCTCCGACGCGCGTTCCAGCGCCTTGAGCGCCTCGGCCAGATTGCCCTGCATCTCCCAAATGCCGCCCAGATAAAGATACCCGCGGGGCTCCTCCGGGTCGAGCGCCAGCGCCGCGTCGATATCGGCCCGCGCGGCGTCCAACAGGCCCACCCCGGCCAACGCCTGGCTGCGCATCAGGCGGAACTCGATCTCCCGGTGGCCCAGCGCCTCACGCGCGCGCGCGAAGCTCTGTTCGGCGGCTGCGTCATCGCCGAGCCGCTTCTGCGTGGCGCCCAGCCACAGCCACGGCTCGGCATCGTTCGGCGTGAGTGCAGCCGCCTCGGCGAGGGCCCGGGCCGCGGCCGCATAATCGCCGACCTCCCGGATGTAGCGCTCTCCTTCCATCCGTTTCGAGATGGAGGCCTGCAGTTTGGGATCTACCGGCATCAGCCGATTGAGGATGAAGATCGCCACGGCCGCCACCACGGCCACGCCGACCAGGGTGATGACGATCCGGCGGGCCCGTTGGATCCGCTCCTGGCGCACCTGGCGATCGAGATGCCACCACCACGCGTCCGATCCGGCCGCGTAGCGCTGGCGCAACGCAGCGTATCCGCCGGCGGCGTTGATCTCGCGCACGATCGTGGCGGCCTGCCGACTCGTCGCGGCCTGGATCGTCTCCCAGCGGCCGGCTTCGGGCCGCAGGTCGGCACCCAACGCTTCCACCTGGGGCCACAGCTCCGCGATCCGATCGAGGTAGAAGAGGAGGTCGGCCGCGCGCTCCCGGCTGCCGCGCAGATTGGGCAACAATTTCTCGCAACGGGTCAACAGCTCTCGCAATTCGTCCGCGGGAGTGAGATGTTCATCGCGCAATGCCCTTGCCATCGTTCAATCGTCGCCGGTCTCCTCGGCTTCCTCTTCGGCCTTCTCGCGCGCCTTGCCGGCCTTGTCCATCTCGTTCCAGACGCGGCCGATGCCCTGTTTGATCTGCGACTCGGTCTTGGACTTGGTGGCCGCGGGGATGGGAAACCAGCCGGCAATCTCGCGCAGGACGCTCTGCACCGTCTCCTGCTTGGTCTTGCGCTGCCGATAGTTCAGTCGCACGCGCGCCCGCATGAAACGGATATACTCCGACATGCGCTCGGTGGCCTCGCGGCCGCAGATCGGGCCGCGGCCCGGCACGATCTGGTCGGCCTTGAGCTTGCGGATGTAGGTGAGGCCGTCGAGCCACTCTTTGGAGTTGGCCTGGGCCATGTACGGATGCTGATCCACCCACACCGCGTCGCCGACGAACAGAATGCTCTCGTTCGGCAACCAGATCACCGAGGTCGCGGCCGTATGGCCGCCGATGCGGATGATGCGCAGATCGCGGCCCCCGCGCACGATGTCCAGCCGATGCGAAAAGGTGATCTTGGGCACGATGATCTGGATGTCGGTGAACTGCGCCTGGATTTCCGGCTCCTTCTTGAATGAGTCAATCACCCGCTGCTTGAAGTTATCGCCGTAGCCCTTCATGTGCTTCCAGGCCTGTTCGTGTGCCACCACCGGCGTGGGTTGAAAATACTGATTGCCCAGGATATGCCCGCGATGGTGATCGGTGTTGATCACGTACAGGAACGGCTTGCCGCCGGAGCGCTGCATCAGCGCATCGCGGAATGCCTGCGCGCGCGCGGGCACCATCGGCGTGTCAATGACGATGACGCCGACATCGGTGAGGATGCCCGCGTAATTGGCCCCTCGATGGTCCGTCTCGATGAAGATGCCCGGAGAGATCTCCTTCATAGACCTACTTTCCCGACAAAGCGTGAGTTGCAGCGACCAGCGCGATGTCGAGTCCTTCGGCGGTCGGCACGCCGCCCTGGGCCCATTCGGGCCGGCCGCCGCCGCGGCCGGCGGCCGCGGCCGTCGCCGCGCGCATCAGCTCCCCCATGTTGAGCACCACATCATCGCTGCGGGCGAAGATGAGCTGAGGTCGCTCCCCGCGCGCGGCCAACAGGGCGATCGTACCCGGCCGGCCGCGCAGCGCCTGGGCCACCGCCTTCACCCGTTCCGGCGGCGCATCCAGCGCCCGCGCGATGATCCGCCGGCCGTCCGCGGCCGCGCTCTCGGCCCACCAGGCCGCGGCCGTTGCCTCGGCCCATTGCTTCTCCAGCTCTTCCAGGGCCTTGCGGCCGGCCTGTTGTTCGCGGGCGAGGCGTTCCACCGCGGCCGGCACCTCGTCCTGGCTGCAGGTGAAGCGAGCCGCCAATCCGCTGGCCAGCGCCTGCAGGCGTCCATAATCCTTGCGCGCCCGCCGGCCGCACAAGAACGACACGCGCAGCTCGGCCCCGCGGCGCTCGGTCCCGACGATCTTGATCAGGCCGATCTGCGCGCTGTTGGCGACGTGGGTGCCGCCGCAGGCCGACCAGTCGAAGCCCTCCACCTCCACGACGCGGATCGCCTCGGTCACCTTGGGCGGCTTGCGCAGGGGCAGCCGGGCCAGCTCTTCCTGGGTGACGAACGCGGCCCGCACCGGCCGAGCCTCCTCGATCACCGCGTTGGCGACTTCTTCGGCAGCCGCCAGCGCGTTGGCGTCCAGATCGGTACGGTTCAGGTCAATGGTGCTGATCTCCGCGCCGAGGTGGAAAGCGACCGTCTCGGCGTGACAACGCACCACGAACGCCTGCGACAGGATGTGTTGCCCGCTGTGCTGTTGCATGTGATCGAAGCGCCGCGGCCAGTCCAACACGCCGGTCACCACCTCATCCGGCAGGTCGGCCTCCAGCACGTGCCAGACGACCCCCTCTTCGACGAAGACAGCGGTCACGGCCACGCCGTTGAGCGTGCCCGTATCGTGCGGCTGTCCGCCGCCGGTCGGGTAAAAGGCGGTGCGGTCGAGGGCCACCGTCGGCTGGCCGTCCACCTGCCGCCGACCGACGATGCGGCCGGTAAAGGTACGCAGATAGGCGTCGTGGTAATAAAGGTATTGGGTATTCATGGTTCCGGTTAACTTCGACGCTCGCAAGGCCGCCTGGCGATCAGAACATCCGACAAACTATAACACATAACCGAACAAAAATCAACGGAACCCGACCAACACCGAGATCAGCAATCGCTGGATCACTTGCAGCAGGATCAGCGCGATCAGCGGGGAAAGGTCGAGCCCGCCCAGCGGCGGGATCAGGCGGCGAATCGGCTCCATGAGCGGCCCGACGATGGCATGAACGACCTCGAGCAGCCGATAGAGCGCGTCGGGCAGCCGCACACGGGCGGCCATGATCCAGCCCCCGATCACCTCAATGAAGATCAACAGGAACAAGATATCGAAGACCAGGTTGATCAGGTTGAGCAATGCGTAGTTCATTTTTCCCCCATTTCGCCCAGCGCACGTGCGCGTTGATATGCGGCCCAGATGGCCTTCGAGATCACCGTGCGAAAGCTGCCTTTCTCCAGTTGGTAGAGCGCTTCGGCCGTCGTGCCGCCCGGCGAGGTGACCTGGTTGCGCAGCTCGGTGGGATGGGCGCCCGTCGCGCGGGCGATCGCCACCGAGCCCTCGATGGTCTGATACACCAGCTCCTGGGCCACCCGCCGACTGAAGCCCATGTGGACGCCGGCATCTATCAGCGCCTCCATGAAGAGAAAGACGTAGGCCGGGCCGGTGCCGCTGAGCGCGGTCGCCATGTCGAGATAGCCCTCCTCGTCCACGAAGAGCTCCTTGCCCAAGGCACCCAGGATCGCCTGCGCCTGACGTCGGCCGGTCTCGTCCACGGCAGACGTGGCCGTCCAGACGGTCATGCCCTGGCCGATCTGGGCCGGCGTGTTGGGCATGGCGCGCACGATCCGCTCCACGCCCAGGCCCCGCTTCAGGCGGCTGATCGAGACGCCGGCCACGATGCTGATGACCAGGTTGTCGGGGGGGATCGTTTCCCTGATCTCCGGCAAGACCTTCGGGATGGTTTGCGGCTTCACGCATAGGATCGTGATCCGGCCGGCGCGCACCGCCGCCCGGTTGTCGGTCGTCGTCTGCACGTCGTAGCGGCCACGGATGACCTGCAACCGTTCAGGCAGCGGATCGCTGGCCGTGATCCGCTCCGGATCAATCAGATGTTGCGCCAGAATGCCCCGGATCATGGCTTCGCCCATGACCCCGCAACCGATGAAAGTCAAGGTCGTATTTGTTAACATGATTCCTCTTCATTGCGTTTCAATGCGTTCCCCGAAGATCGCCCGGCCGATCCGCACGATGGTGGCGCCCTCTTCGATTGCGACGGTGAAATCGTCCGTCATGCCCATCGAAAGGTGGCGCCAATCGAGGCCGGGGAAGCGCCGGGCCAGCTCGTCGCGCAGGCGGCGCAGTGTCGCGAAGACCGGCCGCACCGTTTCCGGGTCGGCCGCGATGGGCGCCACGGTCATCAGGCCCTGGATCTGCAAGCCCGGCAACCCCGCGATCTGCTCGACGCCGGCCGCCAGCTCGGCGACCGCGAAACCGTACTTGCTCGGCTCGGCCGCCACGTTGACCTCCAGCAGGATCGGCAGGAGCCGGCCGCCGGCCACGGCCAAGCGGCTCAGCCGGGCCGCCAGCTTGACCGAGTCCACCGAATGGACCATGGCCGCCCAGGGGAACACGTCGGCGGCCTTGCGCGATTGCAGGTGGCCGATCATGTGCCAGCGCAGCTCGGCTGCGGCCGCCTCGCCGAGCAAGGCGGCGACCTGGCGCACCTTGGGGATGGCCTCCTCCACCCGGTTCTCGCCGAAGGCGCGCAATCCGGCCGCGTAGGCCGCGGCCACCACCTCGGGCGCCTGGGTCTTGGTGACCGCCACCAGGGTGACCTCGTGCGCGGCGCGGCCGGCCCGCCGCGCTGCAGCGGCGATGCGCTCCTGCACCGCCGCGATCCGTTGTTTCAGCTCCTGTTCGTCCATCATCCGCCGTCGTTTGCACCTCCTGGTCGCGGCCGCAACGCGATCACCGCGCCGAAATGCCCCGTCTGGCCCCGTTCGGCCCGATAGGAGTAGAACTCGTCCACCCGGCACGCGGTGCACATCTCGGCCACCTCGATCCGTCGCACGCCCGCCTCGACCAGCCAACGGCGATTGGCGGCCCACAGATCGAAGTGGCGCCGCGCCTTGCCCGCCGGCGCGGGCAACAGCTCGTCGGCCCGGTCGAACGCGGCGCGCACCGCGGCGACCACGTCGTCGCCCACCTCGTAGCAGCACGGCCCGATGCTCGGGCCGATGCCGGCGATCAGATCGCCGGGCCGACTGTCATACTCCCGACACAAGGCCAGGACGGCCGCCCGCGTGGCGCCTTGCACGGTGCCGCGCCAGCCGCTGTGCACGACGGCCGCCGCATGCCGCACCGGATCGTAGATCACCACGGGCGTGCAATCCGCGTAGCGCAACAGGATGGGCACGTCCGGCCGGTCGGTGATCAACACGTCGTAACCCGTATAGACCCGGCCGCGATCGGCCTCTTCGATGCGGCGCACGTTGGCCGTGTGGCGCTGATTGGGGCTCACCAGGTCGGCGCGGCGCAGGCCCAGGGCCGCGCACAGGCGCGCCAGGTTCTCGCCGACCGCGGCCGGATCGTCGCCCGTGCCGGTCGTCAGGTTGAGCGAGCGATAGGGGCCGACGCTGACGCCGCCGTGGCGGGTCGTGATCGCGTGGACCACCTCCCGATAGGGCTCCAGCGCTTCAAACGTATAGTAAGCCACGCCGTTGGGTTGATGTCGTTTCACGAGACCTCTTTCGGCAGCTCGGGCACGCACACGCCGCACATGGCGCAGTGTCGCGCGCCGGGCGGGCAACGATGGACCGGCCGCTCGTCGCGGGCCAACCGGTATTCGTAACGTTGAAAGGTGGGCTTCACGCCGCTCTCCACCACGTCCCACGGTTGGGGGGAGCCCGCCGGCCGCGCGGCCGTAAACTCGGCCGCCGTCAGGCCGTGGCGGGCCAGCGCCTCGTGGAAGCCGGCCACGGTCGGCCGGGACAGATCGGCCAGGACGGCCGCCAGGCGGCGGTCGCCGCGGGCGAGCACGGCCTGGATCTCGGCCCACTGGGGCGAATCGGCATCTACGATCACGCCGTAGCGGCCGAGCGCGCGCTTCAGGAAGTTCTGCCGCGCCTGAACGGTGCGGGCCGGCGCCATCGCCTCCCACTGAAACGGCGTATGCGGCTTCGGCACGTAGGGCGTGGCGTTGATGGCGATCTTGCGCTTGAAGATGCGACGGGCGCGCAGCGTGAAGTCCACGATCCCCTGGACGTCGTCGTCCGTCTCGGTGGGAAGGCCTACCATGAAGTAAAGCTTGAGCATGGCGAACTGAAACGCCTGGGCCAGCTCGACCGCGGCCAACAGATCGTCTTCGGATTGCATCTTGCCGATCACCCGGCGCAGGCGGTCGGTGCCGGCTTCGGGCGCGATGGTGAGCGTCTGCGCGCCGCCGGCGGCCAGCGCCTTCACCAGCGGGATGCTGATCGGGTCGGTGCGCATCGAGCTGACGCTGATGCGCGCGTCCATGGCCATGAGCGCCTCGGCCAGCTCGTTGATGCGCGAGTGATCCGAGACGGCGGCCGAGACCAGGCCGATGCCGGCCGGTCGCATGCCGGTCGGTCCGGCCTGACCGTAGGTCGGCAACGGCCGTGCGAGCGCCTGTCGCGCCCAGCTCAGGATGCGTTCGAGCGACTGTTCGCGCGGGGGGCGATAGACATAGCCCGCCAGACAGAAGCGACATCCGCGGCCGCACCCGCGCGCGATCTCGATCAGGTGCATCTGACCGAACTCGGTATCGGGCGTGTAGAGGCACGAGATCGGTTCGGTGCGGCTCATGTCGGCCACCCAGAGCCGGCGCACGGTGTGCGGGGCCGCGTGACGAGCCGGCACATAAACGCCCGGCAGGCGGGCCAACGCAGCGAGGAGCGCGGCGCGGTCGCCGGCCACGCCCTCGCGCAACAGGGCAATCAGATCGGGCAAGAGCTCTTCCGCTTCGCCGATGACGATGGCGTCGAAGAAGGGCGCCAGCGGCTCGGGGTTGGCCGAGACCGCCGGACCGCCGGCGATCAGCAGCGGCCGCTCGGGGCCGAGGCGGCGCAACATCGCCGCCACGTTGAGATAGTCGAGCTCGAACGAGATGGTGAAGGCCAAAACGTCGAATTCGGCGACGGCCGTCTGCGATTCCAGCGTGATGAGCGACCCGGCGGCCTGCATCTCATCCCAGAAGACCCGCTCGCAGACCACGTCCGGTTCGGCGTTGAACGTGCGGTAGAGGATCTGCAACGCCAGGCTCGACATGCCGGTGTAGTAGCGGTTCGGGTAGGCCAGGGCAACGGTGAGCCGACCGCCGTGGTCTTTGTACACTGTGCCGGTCTCGCGGGCCAGGATCGCTCGGGCGGCGGCGGTCTGTTTCCAGGAGATCATGGCGCGGCCTCCGGCTTCACGGCAATCCGTGGCTGATGTTCTGCAGGCGGATCCGCCAGTCCACCGGCAACCAGCCCCACCCGTCGAGCACGGTGGCGATGACCGCGCCGGCCTCGCGGAGCGTGTACCAGAGGCGCAGCAGCGGATCAATGTCGTCCACCCGGGTCGAGGTGGGGCTGGCGATGGCGTTCACGCCCGCGCGACGGAAGAGCCAGAGCGTGCGAAAGATGTGCAGCGGGTGGCTGACCACGATGGCGGTGCGCCAGCCGTGTTCGGCCATGACCCGCGCCGCGGCCTGGGCGTCTTCGGCGGTGTTGGAGGTGCCGTCGGCCAGGAAGATCCGCTCGGCGGCCACACCGGCCTGGATGGCCAGCCGACGACAGACGGCAGCGGCCGAGAGGCGTTCGTTTTTGAAGCCGCCCGTGCAGATGAGGTTCGGCGCGTAGCCGGCCTGCCATACGGCCACCGCGTGGGCGACCCGACTGGCCAGATCGGCGCTGGGCCGGCCGTCCCATTCCACGCGCGCGCCGAGCACCACGATCGCGTCGCCGGAGGCCGCGTCATCGCGGCGGCCGGCCCGATCTATCTGCCAGATCAGGCCGGCAAGTCCCAGGCCGGCGATCAGGATCAGGCCGGCAAAGCCCAGGCCAATCACCCATGCAATCCGTCTCATGGCGGGTGATTATATCACGGAGAGGGAAAGATGGGAAAACCCTGTGCCGCTTTACCGAAACTCGGGGAAGGTCTCTTCGCCCAGGGTGATCAACAGGGCATTGAACGAGACGCCGATGGGGTAGAGACAGCTATGGGGGTCGCGGCCGGCGAGCTTCCACTCCAGCGCCGAGAGATATGCGGCGCCGTAGATCATGCGGCCGGGCCACCGGTTGCCGTACAGGATCACAAAATCGGACGGCACGGTGGCCGGCTGCAGGACGTAATCAATCTGGCTCAGAATGCCGAGCTTGCGATTGGGATTGTAGGCATTGCATTGCTCGACGGCCGCGCGCAGCTCGCGATAGGGCCGGGCCTGTTCGGCGGGCATGGGCGGCTGCTTGGGCAGGGCCGTCAGGGTGGCCTTGAGCCCAGGGATGGGGGTGAGGGTCGGCAGGCCCTGGGAAGGCGCCGGCCGGGTGACGGCCGCAGGCGCCGGCGTGGGCGCCGCGGGGACGGCGGCCGG
>JBBIKA010000173.1:0-8998 GCA_037445695.1 Chloroflexota bacterium | reverse complement strand
CACTGCATCCGGAATTGCCGAAATGCCTCTTGTCCCGCCAGAAGCTGGAGAACCGCTATTTTTCAACCAGGAGGGAGCATGCGCATCACCAGGCTCGAAACACTCTTCGTGAAACCGCGTTGGAGCATCGTCAAGGTCTATACCGACGAAGGGATCGTCGGCCTCGGCGAGCCGACGCTGGAGGGCCGCTGTCAGACGGTCGCGGCGGCCGTCCAGGAGATCGGCCGCTATCTGATCGGCCAGGATCCGCGCAAGATCGAACATCACTGGCAGGCGATCTATCGCGGCCAGTTCTACCGCGGGGGGCCGATCCTGTGCAGCGCGCTGTCGGGCATCGAACAGGCCCTATGGGACATCCTCGGCAAGTGGCTGGGCCAGCCGGTCCATCAGTTGCTGGGCGGCGCCACGCGCGACAAGATCCGGGTCTACGGCTGGTTGCACGGCGAGACGTTCGGCGACTATGTCGCCAGCGCCCGGACGGGGGTCGCGCGGGGCTTCACCGCGTTCAAGACGGGCGTCACCGGCCCGGCACGGATCGTGGATTCGCTCGCCTGGGTGGAGGAGAACGTGCAGCGCTTCGCCGCGATCCGCGAGGCGGTGGGGCCGAAGGTGGATGTAGGGATTGATTTCCACGGTCGGCTGAGCCCGGCGATGGCGATCCGGCTGGCGCGGGCGCTGGAGCCGTACTATCCGCTCTTCATCGAGGAGCCGGTGTTGCCCGAAAACCCGGACGCGCTGGTGACCGTCGCCCGCAGCACGAGCATCCCCATCGCCACCGGCGAGCGGCTCTTCACAAAGTGGGGCTTCCGCGAGGTGCTGGAGAAACAGGCCGCGGCCATCGTCCAGCCCGACCTCTCGCATGCCGGCGGGATCCTGGAGGTGAAGAAGATTGCGGCGATGGCCGAAAGCTACTACGCGGCGGTCGCGCCCCACTGCCCGCTCGGCCCGGTGGCGCTGGCGGCCTGTTTGCAGCTCGACGCGTGCATCCCGAACTTCCTGGTTCAGGAGCATGTGACGTTGGGCGAGGGCTACCTGAAGAAGCCGTTCGAGATCGTGGACGGTTACATCGCGGTGCCGCAGGGGCCGGGGCTGGGGATCGAACTCGACGAGGACGCGCTCGCCGATAAGATCTACGACGGAAGCTGGGAAACGCCCCGCCTGTGGCACGAGGACGGGTCGGTGGCCGACTGGTGAGGCCGCCGCAACAACGCCTACGTGCCAGGCACTTTCAAAAAAGTGCCTGGCACGTTTGACGGGGCTATTTCCACGTGCCAAGCACTTTCAAGGTGCCTGGCACGTTTGACGGCGACGGCCGTCGCCATCCCCGTGCACGTTCAATCGGCGCCCAGCAACGCCAACAGCCCCAACACGTAGCTCTGCGCGCCGAAGCCGGCGATCTGGCCCTTGCACACGGCCGCGATGACCGATGTGTGGCGGAACGGCTCGCGAGCGTGGATGTTGCTCAGGTGCACCTCGACCGTGGGGATGCCGACGGCGGCAATGGCATCGCGCAGCGCGTAGGAGTAGTGGGTCAGCGCGCCGGCGTTGATCACGATGCCGTCGGCCCAGCCGCGCGCTGCGTGGATGGCATCTATGAGCGCGCCCTCGTGATTCGACTGGACGATGCGCAACACCGCGCCGCGGCGGGCCGCGATCTCCTCCAGCCGCGCGTTGATCTGCGCCAGGGTGACGACCCCGTACACGCCCGGCTCGCGCGTGCCGAGCAGGTTGAGGTTGGGGCCGTGCAGGACGAGGATGTTGGCCATGATGGGTCTCCCGTGAGCGTCGGCCGGGAACGTTACGGCTTGCGCCCTGCTTTCAACCGGTTGAGCAGCTCGTGGTATTGCGCCCGATCCAGCGGCAGCCGCACTTCGGAGCGGGTCTTGCTGGAGAGGATGATGGCGTTGGCCAGCTCCAGCGACATGGCCGCAGATGGGCCATCCGCGGCCGGCTCCGCGCCCTGGGTGATCGCCGCGTAGAAGTCGCGATACACCGCCGCGTGATCGCCCTTGCCTTCCTCCAGCGGCACCTCGACCGGCTGGGCGGTCGGCTTGCCCCAGATCTCGGGCGTGGTGAGGAGGAATTCCGCCACGTCGTGATCGTATGCTTGGAACTCCAGCGTGCCCATGCCGATCTTCACGATGCCGCCGGTGCCGACGATTTCGATGGCCTCGCGCGGGCCGGCTTCGGCCGTGCTGACGTGCAGATAGCCCGTGGCGCCGTGATCCCAGCCCAGCAGCGCGGTGGCCGTGTCTTCCACCTCGACCTTGTGCAGGATCGTGCGCGTCCAGCCGACCACGAAGTCGGGCCGGCCCATCAGGTAGCAGACGAGATCCAGGTCGTGCGGGGCCTGGTTCATGAGGACGCCGCCCCCTTCGCCGTGCCAGGTGGCGCGCCACGCGGCCTGGCCATAGTAGGCGGCCGAGCGCGGCCACGGCGTGACCATGTTCAGCCGCTGGAGCTTGCCCAGCCGGCCCTCCTGGATCAGCCGCCGCGCCGCGCGCACTTCGGGCCGGTGGCGATGCTGAAAGTTGACCGCCAGCAGCCGGCCGGCCGCGCGGCCGGCCGCGATCATGGCGTCGGCCTCGGCCACTTCCAGCGCCATCGGCTTTTCGACCAGGACGTGACAGCCGGCGCGCAGGCAATCTATGGCGATCTCGGCGTGGTTGTAGTGGGGGGTGATGATCACGGCCACGTCGGGCTGCAACTCGCCGATCATCCGGCGATAGTCGGCATAGAACGGCACGCCGAGCATGGCCGCGCGCTGTTGGCCGGGCTCCTCGCGGATGTCGCACACGCCCACCAGATCCACGAACGGCTGCTTGAGGGCCGGGAAGTGCATGCTGAAGACGCTCGCGGCGACGCCGATGACGGCGAAGCGCAACCTCGTCTCGTTCTGTTCCATTTTTTGATCACTCCTTCTCGATAATCTCACCGAAGTCCGCCGACGGCGCGCACCGCGGGCCGAGGCCGCCTGCCGTGCGCCCCTCCGGCCGCGGTTCGGCGGCGGTCTTTACGACAGCCCCATGGCCCTCAGGTTGTCGTAGCTGATCTTCAGGCTCTCGAACGGATCGCGTTGGCATACGTCCTGCTCGACGGCGTACCAGGCGACCTTGGCATCCTGGCAGGCGGCCAGGATGGCCGGCCAGTTCAGGTTGCCTTCGCCGATCTCGGCCATGATCTGCTTGCCGTCCTGGATGACCATGTCCTTCAGATGGACGACCGGCATGCGGCCCGTCATCTTGCGCACCCACGCGGCCGGGTCGGCGCCGCCGTGTTGCACCCAATAGACGTCAATCTCGGCCTTCAGGTAGCGCGGATCGCTCTCCTCGAAGATCAGGTCGAGCCCGGTGCGCCGGCCGAACCGGACGAACTCGAAGCTGTGGTTGTGGTAGCTGAAGGTGAGGCCGGCCTGGGCCAGCTTCTCGCCGACCGCGCTGGCCTCGGCCGCGAAGCGCCGGAAGCCGTCTTCGCCGGCCTCGCGGTAGGGCGGCGGCATGCTGCCGATGGCGACGTTGGGGCACTCCCAGAGCTTGTGCTGGGCGATCACGGCGTCAATATCGTTCCAGAGCCGGGGATAGGGGGTGTGGGTGATGACGATCTTCAGGCCGAGGTCGTCTACTATCTGCTTGACCTCGGCGTCGGGGATCGGGCCAATGGCCGAGATCTGCACCGCGGTGTAGCCGATCGCCTTGATCTTTTTGAGCGTGGCCGCCAGGTCGGCGGCGGTTTGGGTGAATTCGCGCACGGTGTAGAGCTGCGCGGCCAGAACGGGTTGGGTTGACATAGTGCCTCCGAGAGATGATCTACGTGCCAGGCACTTCCAAAGTGCCTGGCACGTCTGTGCCTTGCACGTCTTTCAGGCCAGTTCCATTTTGATGCGTGCCTGCGTCTGGAGCGCAGGGGGCAGGACGAAGGTCAGGCGCTGGAGCACGCCCTGGCGACGATTGGCGCGACAGGCTTCGGCCAGGGATTCGACGGCGAAGCGCGCGCCGACCGGCTCTTCGATCGTCAGGCGCAAGAGATGCCGCGCGCCGCGCACGATGGCCGTGGGGCCGTGCACTTCGACCGTGCCCCAGGTGACGAACGCTTCTTCGACCGGCAAGCCCGTGCTGAATTCGTAGGCGTCGGTGAGCCAGATCACGCCGCCCTCCTCGACTGCCAGGGTGCGGGTGGCCCGCTTCAGCGCTTCGACCGGATAGGCGCGGGCAAATTCGATCGTGGCCGATTTGCGGCCCGGCCCGGTCGTCACCTCGCGCAGCTCTCCGCAGTGCTCCCGGCCCGGCGCCTGGAGCCGGCCGCCGATGCGCGGGACGCTGTGGCCGTAGGAGTTGGCGAAGATGTTCTCGTAGCGCTGTGGGCCGAAGTATTGCCGGCTGTAGAGGCCGCGGCCGGGATCGGTGAGCAGGTTCTCGCCGTCCACGTGCAGCACGAAGCTGGCGATGTCGTTCTGGTTGTGGTTCTCCGCGTTGTGGCCGGCCTTGATCGCCACGACCACGGTCGCGCCGCCGGCCGTCTGGCCCGTCAGCCGGGCGATGCCGGGGGCCGTGAGCACGGCATCGGTGATGACGGCCGCGTCGGGCTGGACGCCGTCCCACCAGAGCAGGTTGCGGATGTGCATCTGCAGGCGCCAATCGAGGCCCGGCTCGGCCGGCCTGGCGAGCAGGTTGCGCAGGGCGGTCACGCCGGTGCGCTCGGCCAGGCGCTGGATGATGCCGAAGTTGAAATGCACCGTCTCGTCGCAATCGGAAAACGCGGCGAAGAAGGGGCCGGAAAGCTGCAGGTTGGGCGGATACGCGGCGATCTGACGCAGCCGCGGGGAGGCGAGCGGATCGAGCGCGCCGGCCGTCCGGCTGCGCAACATCTCGGCCAGCGCCACCAGGTTGATCAGCCCGTAGTGCCAGTAGGCCACCCCCTCGGTCGAGCTGCCGTCCGCCTCGAACGCGGTGTCCAGGAAGATCTGGAGGCCGCGGAAGGCGATGGCGAGCGCCTCGGCCACGCGCCGCGGATCGCGTTCGAGGAGCACGAACGCCGCGGCGACCGAACTGTTGCAGACGCCGTTCCAGTTGTTGCCGCCCCGATACCACCCCATCGCCTCGTGCCAGCGCAGATAGGGTTCCAACACCCGGCGGTCCACCTCGGCATAGATCCGATGCGCGATCTCGGCATCGAGCCGGTCGCCCAGGAGCGCCAGCGTCTGGGCCAGCAGGAAGGCGGTCTCGGCCGAGAAGAGGTCAATCGGCCGGTTCTCGTGCGCGGGCAAGACCCAGTTCGTTTCTTCGCAGATGGCCCAGATGTAATCCTGGACGAGCGCCTTCAACGGCAGGTCGCTTTCCGCCTCCAGGAAGAGCCGCAAGGCCAGCGCGGAAAGCTTGGCGCGGCGATCGAAGTAGGGCGTCTCGTACTCCTCGCGGTCGCCGTCCTGCCGGAAGCGCCGATAGGCGGTATACCTCGGTTGCGGAAGGGTTGTGACGTCGGCCAGCAGCGGCGCGGTCTGCGCCAGGATGATCTGCGCCTGTGGCGTTGCGCGCAGGCCGGCCGGGTTGCCGCGCGCCGCCTCCAGCTCGGGCAACAACGGATTCGCGTTGGCGATCAGCGGCAGGAGCTCCTCCGGCCGCCACTCGCGACTTTCGATGAACAACGGTTCTGATGACACTTTGCATCCTCCTTATTGCGCCGTCTTACCTCTCTCACCCCCGACCCCCGCTCGCCCCTTTCAGGGGAGAGCGGGGGTGCTGAGGAGGGGGTTTGGGGGGGGGGGGGGGCCGCCCCCCCCCCCCCCCCCCCCCCCCCCCCTTTCGGGGGGGGGGGGGGGTGTTGGGGGGGGGGTTTGGGGGGGGGCTGCCCCCCCCCAAAACCCCCTGCCGCCCCCGGCCCCGTCCCCTCTCAGGGGGTCAATGGGGCAAAGCGCCAAAGCTAAGCTCACAAAGCAGCAGCCTACAGCAGTTCGATCCGGTAATCTATCAGCTCGGCGTCCAGCCGCCAGGATGCGACCGCTTCCGCCACGCGCTGAAGCTGGCCGTAGACGTAGTCGGCGCTGGCCGAGACGGCCGCCACCGCCAGGATCGTATGGCCGAGCTGATCGTGATCTTCGGTCTCGGCCACCGAGACGTTGAATTCTTTGCGGATGCGGGCGATCAACGGCTTCACGATCCCGCGCTTTTCTTTGAGCGAGGTGACGCCGGGGATGTAGATCTCCAGGGTGAGCAATCCGACAGATGGCATGGATCAGGGATTCAGGATGATGCTTTGGGCCCGGCGGATGAAGCGCCGCTCGCTCTCGTAGGTGATCTTTTGCTCGGCCTCGTTCAGGTCGGCGACCCAGAGAGGCCGAAAGAGCGCCTCTTCGGCGGTCGGGCTATCGAAGGAGGGCTCGCCCCGCCGGGGATCGGACAGGCGCATCAGGTAATAGTGTTCGCAGCGGCGCACCGACCGGCCGTCGCGCACGAAGTGCGTGATGTCTTCCCCCAGGTCGGCGATGATGCGCAGTCCGCAGTAGCCGGTCTCTTCGCACACTTCGCGCAGCGCGGCCTGTTCGTCGCTCTCGCCAGGCTCCACGTGGCCCTTGGGCAGGCGCACCTCGTGCACCTGGCGGCCATCGCGCCACACCAGGCGCTCGATCAGCAGGACGCGGCCCGCTGCGTCGAGCACGATTCCGCCCGCGGCGCGGTAGTGGTGCACGGCGGCGGTCTCTTCGGCACGGTTGCAGCTCATGTTCGTTCGGTCCAATCGGGATGGTCGTACTGTTCGTGCAACAATCGTTCGGCCAACGCCAGCTCGGCCGGCGCCAGCGCGCCCGGCACGAGCGTCAGGCCCAGCGCCTCCTGAAAGCCGGCCGCCATGGCGGCCGCGACCTCGTCGAAGGAAGCGCGACGGCCGAGGACCTGCTCGACCGTGGTCGCGTGTCCGGCCAGGTTGCGGCGCAATGTCGCCCGCGCGGCCTCGTCCGGCAGGGCCAGACATTCCACCAGCCGGGTCAGATCGCCGAAGAGCGGCAGAGAACCGTGTTGGAGCACCACTTTGGCGCGGCGATTCTGGGCGCTGCCCAACAGCTTCTTGCCGCCGGCCACCAGCTCATACGCGGACGGCACCTCGAAGCACGCCGCCGAGGCGTTGGGCCCGGCGCGGTTCGTGCCGGGCGCGGGCTCGGCCGCGATGCCCAACTTCGCCAGCCCGGCCACCAGTCCCCGGCTCAACCGCAGGTAGCTGTCGAGCACCAGTCCCTGCACGGCCGGCTCGTCGGCCGGCGCGATCACGCTGTAGGTGAATTCGTCGGTGTGGAGGATGGCCCGGCCGCCGGTCGGCCGGCGCACGATCTCGTAGCCCAGGTCGCGACAGCGGGCCGTATCCAGGGCCATCAGCGACTGATGGCGGCCCAGCGAAACGCACGGCGGCGCCCAGGCGTAGAAGCGCAACGTGGGGGGCGCCTCGCCTGCGGCCACCGCGCGAGAGATGGCCTCATCTACCGCCATGTTCCATGCGCCGCGCGCCGGCTCGCGCTGCACCAGCAAGCGCCAGACGCGCTCGCCATCCGCCGGGGGCGTCTCGCCCGTGACCGCCACGAGCAGATCGGGCCGATCGCTTTGGTTGTGAGATGATGGATCTGCCATGTGGTTGACCTCGCATCGGAAAGCGATTATAACACCGAAAGCCCCCATCCGCCAATTGCGCCGTTTTGTCCTTGCTGGTACAATGAAGCCATGAGCGATCCTCTTCTCAACGGCAAGCAGATTCTGCTCGGCGTCACCGGCGGGATCGCCGCGTACAAGGCCGCGGACCTGTGCAGCAAGCTCGTGCAGGCCGGCGCGCAGGTGGAGGTGATCCTGACCGAGGCCGCGACCAGGTTCGTGGCGCCCCTCACGTTCAGTGCGCTCAGCGGCCGGCCCGCGCGCGTGGACATGTGGAGCGAGCCGGGCGGCCGGCCGATCCCGCATGTGCAGATGGCCGCGGCCGCCGACCTGGTCATCGTGGCGCCGCTGAGCGCCAACACGCAGGCCAAGCTGGCGTTGGGCCTGGCCGATAACCTGTTGACGGCCACGCTGTTGGCTACCACCGCGCCCTGGGTCTTGGCGCCGGCCATGGAAACGCACATGTGGACGAATCCGGCGACCCAGGCGCACGCCGCCACCTTGCGCGCCCGCGGGGCGATCCTGGTCGGGCCGCAGGAGGGCCGGCTGGCGTCGGGCGCGCTAGGCGTGGGCCGCATGGCCGAGCCGGCCGAGATCCTGGCGGTTGCGCGCCGGGTGTTGGCGCGCGGGGGCCCGTTGGCCGGCCGCCGCGTGGTGGTGACGGCCGGCGGCACCCAGGAGCCGCTCGACCCGGTGCGCTACATCACCAACGCCTCCTCGGGCAAGATGGGCGTGGCGCTGGCCGAGGCCGCCGCCGACCTGGCCGCGGACGTCACGTTGATCCATGCGCCGCTGGCCGTGGCCGTGCCTTACGGCGTGGAGTGCGTGCCCGTGCGCACCGCGCAACAGATGTGCGCGGCCGTGCTCGACCGCCTGCCGCAGACCGACATTTTGATTGCCGCGGCCGCGGTCGCCGACTTCCGGCCGGCCGATCCGGCTGACCAGAAGATCAAGAAGGCGCCGGGACAGGACGAGCTGGCTCTGCGCCTGGTGCGCAACCCCGACATCCTGGCCGAGGTGGCTGCCCGGCGCGCGGCGATCGGCCGGCCGGCGGTGGTGATCGGCTTCGCGGCCGAGACGCAAGACCTGCTGGCGAACGCCCGGGCCAAGTTGCTCGCCAAGCGGCTCGACATCATCGTCGCCAACGACGTGACCGAGCCCGGCAGCGGCTTCGGCGCGGACACCAATCGGGTGACCCTGCTCTTCGCCGACGGCCGCCAGGAGGCGCTGCCGCTCATGAGCAAGCGCGAGGTGGCGTGGCGGGTGCTGGGGGAGGCGGCCGCGCGGATGCGTTGAGTTCGCCAGCGTAGCTACTTACCTCACCCCTCCCCCTGCCCCCTCCCCTCTCCTGGCCGAAGGCCAGGAGAGGG
>JBBIKA010000172.1:0-9057 GCA_037445695.1 Chloroflexota bacterium | reverse complement strand
GGATGGAAGTCTCTTCGTGGCGTTCTGGTGCTACGAGGATTGCGTCTCGGTGATCCGCTGGTTCAGGCTGAGCGTAGGGTCGCATTGATTCGGCCCTACGCTCAGCGAATCGGGGCCGCATCAATTCGGCCCTATGGCGAAGCGGTGCACCAAGCCCTTTGCCTCGTAGCCGATCACGATTGGCCGGCCCAGGCGGGCATCGTCGCGCCGGGGAAAGTCGGTCCGGTAGTGGGGGCCGCGGCTTTCTTCCCGCATGGCCGCGGCCCCGACGATAGCCCTGGCGGTGATCCACAAGTGCGGCAGGCTGAGCGCCAGTAACAGGCGCTGTGGATCGGGAGCATACATCTCTTCCAGGTCGGCCGCCAGAGCCTCAAGCGTCTCGCGACAGCGTCGCAAGCTGGCGGCATCCTTATGTACCCCCATCTCGTACCACATCGCCGTCTGGATGGCGCGCAAGATCTCGTCCGGCGACCGACCGGAGGAACGATTGCGCAACGCCGCCACCCGGTCGCGCACCTGGACGACCGCGTCAAGCGGAAGCGCGGGCATGAGAAGTGCCGCGGCGCGCTCGGCTGCAGAGCGGCCGGCCCGCGCGCCGAACACCTGGCTCCCCGCGAACTGGTTCCCGCCGATCCGGTTGGCGCCGTGGGGGCCGCCGGCCGCCTCTCCGCACGCGAACAGGTTCGGGACGGTCGTCTCGGCCTGCGGGTTGATCAGCACCCCGCCGTTGATCGCGTGGACGTGCGGCGAAAGGTCCACCGGCCGCGCCAACAGGTCGGCCCCGCGCGCCCTGGCCCACTCGTACCAGCCCAGCCGACCGGTCGCGCGCACCTGCGCCGGATCGCACGCGGTGAAATCGGCCTGGACGCCGCCGCTTCGGGTACCTCGACCCTGCCGCACCTCGTCGAACACCGCCACATCGAAGTACATGGCGGCCGCGTCGGACCGGAAGGGGCCGGTGCCCGCCCGCGTCTTCAGACATTCGGCCACCGTCACGCCCGGCGGCAGGTAGCGCTCCAGGAACGCCTCGCCCAGGCCATTGGTCAGCCGCGGCATCAACGCCAGGTAGCTCTCCGGGATCAGCAGGCGCTTGACCGGCGCGGTCAGGCCCAGGATCAGCTGGTAGAACTCCATATTGACCAGTTGCGCGCCCAAGTCCAGCGCCATGCCGTGCCCGTCGAAGGCAAGATCGGGAGTGTTCATGTGGCGCAAGAACGCCGTGCTCCCGCCGCCGGTCGCCAGGACGGTTGTCCGAGCCGAGATGGCGAGCACTGCGCCGGATCGCGTCACCCCAACGGCCCCAACGCACCCGTTGCTATCGCCCAACAGGCGGACAATCGCGATCCGGTCGAGCACAGGGATGCCTCGCGTCCGGATCTCGCGCACGAACGCCTCCCGGATCGCCTCCGTAGTCGCCGAGCCCGCGCGCACGACACCGCTGCCGAAGTCGGGTTGCAGGAACAAGACTTGCCCATCCTCCCGACGAAACGCCATTCGGTAGCGCTCGAGCAACTCGACCAGGCGCGCCGGAGCCTCCTCGGCCAGGATGCGGGCCAGGGTGGGGCTGGCCATGCCGAGCCCCGCGGCCATGATCTCCCGGTAGTGGATCTCCGGGCCGCTGCGGTCGGCCCCTTCCCAACCCGCGGGCAGCGCGGAGGTGTAGCCGACCCCCATGGTGCCGGGATAGAAAGTGGAGCCACTGTAGCCCAGGCGGCCCTTGGCGACCAGCAGCACGCGCGCCCCGCGATCGTATGCCTCGAGCGCCGCCCGGCATCCCGCCGCGCCCGCGCCGATGACCAGCACATCCGTCTGCAGTTGTTCGATTTCCATCGGTTGCCCCTCGCCGCAGCACACAACACGCGACAAAAATGAACAGCATTTACGTGCCAGGCACTTCCAAAGTGCCTGGCACGTCTATTCCCACGCAGCGGACTCCCATCATCGTCCCGCGAACCGGAAGAAGCCGATCTCCTCCAGCATCTCGCGCAGGCGCCCCCGCTGTTGATCGGTCAGCGGCAGGAGCGGAGGCCGCGCCGAACCCAGATCGAAACCGAGCAGCCGCATGATCTCCTTCACGGCCGAGTGAGATGGGAACGAAAGGAAGACGTTGACCACCCAGTTGATCTTCGCCTGGAGCGCCTGGGCGGTTGCCAGGTCGCCCGCGTGGAACGCGTTGTACGCCTGCACGAAGAGCCGCGGCACGATATTTTGCGTCGTGCCGATGGCGCCCTCCGCGCCCATGGCCTGCGCAGCGATCATCATCTCATCGGGCCCCGATACCACGTTCAGCCGGCCGCCTTCCAGCTCGATGAACTTGCGCATGGTGTAGAAGTCGTAGGAGGTGTACTTCATCCCGCGCAACGTCGGCGCGGCGGCCAACAGCTCCCGAACGGTGTTCAGCTCCACGTTGACGCCCGTGGCGCCGGGGATGTTGTAGATGTAGAAGGGCAGGTGCGACGCGCGGGCGATGGCCAGGTAATGACGCTTCACCCCTTCGGGGCCCACATTGAAATAGAAAGGCGGGATCGCGCTGGTTGCGTCCGCGCCGATCGCCTCCGCGTGGCCGGCCAACGCACACGCCTCTCGCGTGGTCAACGCGCCGACATGGACGATCACGGGCACGCGGCCCTTGACCCGCCGCACGACCGCTTCGGCCACCATCCGCCGCTCGGCCTCCGAGAGCAGCAGCCCTTCGCCGGTCGAACCGAGGATGTAGAAGCCGGAAACGCCCTGCGCGATGTGCCACTCGATCAGGTCATACATGGCGTTCAGGTTGACGTTGCCCTCCTCATCGAAAGCTGTGAGCAGGGCGGGCAAAATGCCGGTGATTTTGAACATGCATCTCTCCTCGAAATCCGTCTACCAGGCCGTCCAACCGCCATCTACGGCCAGGTTCTGCCCGGTGATGTATTGTGCAGCGTCGGAGGCCAGAAAGACCGCGGCGCCCTTGAGGTCGTTCCAGCGCGCCATGCGGCCCAGGGGCGTATGGCGCTCGTAGTTGCGCACAAAGGCCTCCGGCTGGCCCGCGTAATAGCCGCCCGGGCTGATGCAATTGACGCGAATGCCGTAGGCCGCGTAGCAGGTCGCCAGATAGCGGGTAAAGCTGATGATGCCGCCCTTGGCGAATGCGTAGTCGGGCGGGCTGGTCATCTCCGTGCCCTCGTAGATGGGGAAGGTCGGCCCCACCATGCCGTAGATGGACGAGATGTTAACGATGCTGCCGCCCGCTCCCTGGGCCTTCATTTGCTCTGCGAAGACCTGGGTACACATGAACAGGCCGGATGCATTGACCGACATCGCGGCTTCCCACTGAGCACGGGTCATCCCGTCCATCGTGAGCCGCGGCGCGGCATATCCCCGGCGCATCTGCTCTTCGGCGGTCCCTGCGGCGCGGCCGGCCGCGTTGTTGAACAGGATGTCCACCCGGCCGCATTGGCGCAACACCTGGTCTTTCAGCGCCACAATGGACTCGTCGCGGGCCAGGTCGAGCGCCATGGCCATCGCCCGATAGCCGGCCGCCCGCAGCCCGGCCGCCCGCTCCTCGCACCGGGCCACATTGCGCGAGGCGATGATCACCGTTGCGCCCGCCTCGGCCAGCGCCGTAGCGATGACCGACCCGTATAGGCCGGCGCCGCCCGTCACCACCGCCACGCGGCCGTCGAGCCGGAATAACTCCATGACGTGAATGTTGCGCTGAGCATCGGGCCCATATTTCGCCGCGACCTGGCCACCCGATGAAAGGCTCATGGCCTCCTCCTGCTCATCTCACCCCAACGCGATCCGCCGACCCTCCACCGAGCTGCGTTCGACGGCCGCCAATACCTCGAGCATCCGCTTCACCTCACGAAAGTTGCGCGTGTAGGCGACCTCTCCCCGCAGCGCCTGGAGGAAGTGATCGAATTCCTCGACGTACATGCGATCGTAGCTGTAGTCCCGGCCGGCGGTCTCCATGATGTGGCGCCACTTGCCGTCGTCGGAAGTATACACCATGACCCGATGAGCGCGGCTGTTCCAGATGATCTGTCCGTTCTGGCCGCAGATCTCGATGAGACGGCCCGGCACGCGGTACGCCACGCTGCACAGCAGACTGCCGCGCACGCCGGATGCGAAGCGGCTCAACACCAGGAAGGTGTCGTCAATGTCGGCGGGAATGTCGCTCAACTTGCCTACATCGGACGCCACCGCCGTCACCGGGCCGAAAAAGCCATTCCAGCCAATCCATCTCGAAGATGACCATCTCCCGACCGCCGCCGTTGACCCGACTGCGGACATAGAAATCCTGCACGCGCTCCCACGGATGCCAATCGGGGAGATAGCTCACCAAATGAGCGTTGAAGCTGAGCGCCGCGCCGATCTCGCCGGTTGCAAGGATGCGACGCATCTCCTTCACCGCCGGATGGAAGCGCATGGTGCAACTGGCCGCGGCCAGGAGGCCGCTACGCTCGACGGCCTCGATCAGGGGATCCAATGTCGCGGGATCGAGCACGACCGTCTCCTCGGCGAAGAACGGCTTGCCCGCGGCCAACACGGCCAGACCCTGCTCGATGTGCCGGTCCGGCGGCGACGAAATGATCACGGCGTCCGGATCGGTCGCCAGGCCCGCCTCCAGGCTGTCCACCGTGGCGATATCGTAAAGCCGTTCCGCCTCTTCCCGGCGGTCGGGTCGCGGGTCGTAGCCGATGACCTGGCCTGCCCGCAATGCATGGACGCAACGGATGCGGCGCTTGCCCATGGAACCGAGGCCAACCTGCAGGAATCTCATGCTGTCTCCGCTACAGCGCGCTCAGTTCGGCGCGCAATTCGGCCGACATGCCCATGGCGTCGGCCGCCAGGGCCTGCTCCACTTGCTCCGGCGAGCGTGCACCGATCAGCACCGAGGTCACGCGCGGCTCGCTCATGGCCCAGGCCAGGGCCAGCAGCGCCATAGGCACGCCCAAAGCAGCCGCCCGGCCGCGCAACCGTTCCACAACGCGAAACCCCGTCTCGTGAAAGTAGATGGGGATCATCTGCGGCACGAAGTCCATGCGCGAGCCCTGGACGACCGCATCGCGGCGATGCTTCCCCGTCAGAAATCCTGCGCCCAGCGGGCTGTAGGTGATCACGCCGATCTGCCGGTCGGCGCAACACGGCAGCACTTCCTGTTCGATCTCGCGCACGACCAGATTATAGTTCGACTGCACCGACTCCAGACGCGGCCAACCGTTGACATCCTGGAGCCAGAGCGCCTTCATGAGCTGCCACCCGGCGAAGTTGCTGCAACCGATGGTGCGCGCCTTGCCCGTGCGTACCAACGTTGCACACGCCTCCAGTGTCTCTTCAAGAGGCGTATCGCCATCCCAGGCATGAAGCTGAAACAGGTCCACCGCATCCACCCGCAACCGCCGTAAACTGGCTTCGGCCGAAGCCAGGACATGCGCGCGGGTGAGCGGAAGCTGCACCTTAGTCGCCAGCACGATCCGATCGCGCACCCCGCGCGCAGCCAGCCACTGGCCGACGATCTCCTCGGAGCGCCCCGGCGGAAGGCCGTAGGCCGCGGCCGTGTCGAAAAAGTTGATGCCGGCCTCCCAAGCCCGATCCATCACGGCGAACGAGGCCGCCTCGTCAATCTCCCGGCCAAAGGTGGCGCACCCCAGGCCGATGGAGCTCACACGCAGATCCGATCTACCCAGAATGCGATCGTCCATGGCTCATGCTCAACTCGCCTGTGGTCTGGCGAAGCAACTCCAGGGTGGCTTCGATCAGCTTGTGTCCGGCTTCCGGCGCAAAGATGGCGTTCGAAGCTTCGTAGCCGCCCTCGACGGCGGCCATCTCGGTGGCGATGTACCCTTGCAACTCGCCGTTGGCCAGCGAGATGATGTACGTGTCGGCCACCTGCGCCTTGACCGCCAGCCCATGTTCGACGAAGATCTCGCCCGGCCACCCGACGAAGGCCCACGGACCGATGCGCATGATCTGCACCTCGGCCGGCAGGCAGGAGCGATAGACCGGTTCCAGCCGTCCCTCGGCCGCCAGACGGGCCAACCACAAAGTCTCTTCGGCGCCGAACCAGTCCACTTCAGCCCCGCGCACCTTCTGCCGCGGCGCTCCCGAAGCGCGCAGCCGCGCCAGCTTCTGCGCGGCGGCCTCCAGACGACGCTCGGCCTCGGCCACGGTCGGAAAGACGCGTCGGGGCAGGTCTAAGAACTTCCGGCGCACCTCCAGCTCTGGCCCGGCCGTGAAGCGGATCCGGCCGATGGCCTCGGCCACGGCCCGACCCAAGACCTCGCCCAGCCGTCGGGCTTCGGCCAGCGTGTTCCCGTGCACCACATGCCGCGGGCTCTGGTTGCCCGCCGGGCCGGTGTGATGAAGCACCGGGCAATCGGCGCCCAACAGCCGCTCTTGCAGATAGCGCCGCGCCATGCCGGGGAAGTCGGCGCTCACGACGGTCGAATCCTCGCGCAAGACCGTCGGATGCATTGAGCAAACGAGCATGCAGGCAATGGGCCGGCCGCCGGCCGCCGATCTGACCAGCAACACCGGCACCTGCGGATCGGCCGGGCCGGCCGGATTGCGCCGATTGGTGCCCACGCCCGACCCATCGGCCACGGCCAGGCCAACCTCGGCGGCCACGGCCCGGCGAACCGCCTCGATGCCGGCCGCGACGATGCCCTCCTCGAAGCGGCGCATGTAGCGCTCGTCTAACAGCGGCACGGTCGGATCCTGGGCCAGGCTGATGTAGTCCACCGTGGACGGCCCCGAATGGGTGTGCGTGGCCGAAACCAGGATGTGCGCGGCCGGGACGCCGGTCGCGGCCGCGATGCGCTGGCGCACGCGCTGCGCGGTGGCCTTGCCGATGAAGATGACATCGTTGGCGATGAAGAGCAGCGGCGTGCGGCCATCGGACAGATACAGCGCGGAGCTCAGCAGCGGATCATGCACCCCCGTGCTGTAGCGCTGCACGTGCGGATAGCCGAACAGATACAGCGAATCCTGGGGCGTGATATCGGCCACCCCCGCGCCGGCATAAAGCGTTTTCACATTCCCCAACCCCCAATCCCCAATCCCCAGCTCCCAATCCCCAATCCCCTCAATACCCCTTCTCCCAATCCACCTCGATATCCCGCGCGATGGACTCGGAGATGTAGCAGTCGGTTTTCAGGAGCTGGTGGAGCGACGTAGGCAGCAGCGGCGTCACCGGGCCGTGCGTCACCAGGCGGGTGATCAGCCGTTGCCAGCTCGTCTGGGTGCCGTGCACGGTGAGGTTGTGGATGTCCATGCGGTAGCGGGCCGCGACGACCTGGGCCGGGCCGATGGTGAACGCCTTGGGCGGCACCAGGGCAATATCGCCGCTCATGCCGAAGCTGCCGTGGAGCGAGTTCTGCGCCAGCGTGAAGGGGCTGAGCGTCACGATGCGCGGGCCCATCTGCATCCACTCTTCCAGGCTGGCGGCCTGAAACTCCGGCGCGTCCGGTTCGATGAACGCCAGGTGGCCCGTCCAGCCGGGGCCGGTGTAACACGCGTCCGCGCCGCCCATGTCGGCGATCATCTTGCCGTAGTCCCGATAGTTGGCATTGGTCGGCCCGATGAACTGCGCTTCCGGCGGTCGCAAGTCCGGGTCTATCTCCGCGTAAAAATAGCGTTTCATGGCATGGACGAAGCCCTGGGGCCACGTCTCGGGCGCGATCACCCCGTCCTCGTTGGCGTACTCGTCCATGGCGAACGCGACCAGATGGCGACAGTTCACGCGAAAGCGGTTGATGAGCCGCGCCACGTGGCGGTACACCGGGCACGGATTCGGCAGGATCAGGACGATCCTGCGGCCCTCGTCGGCCGCGGCCTTGATCCGATAGAACATGTCGGTGACCCAGATGAACTCGATGTCGCTATCCTTGACGACTCGGATCTTGAAATCGGGATTCGGATGCTGCTCGATCTCCTCCCGGCGGATCTTGCGACACCGCTCCAAGGCGTCTTTGTCGCGAAATGGAACGTAGTGAGATGGGCTGTAGATGAAATCGGTCATAGTTCTGTCCCTTCGGTCAATTGTGATAAAGCACCTCGCCGCCGACGATGGTTGTCACCACGGCCAGGTCTTGCGTTGCGATCAGGATATCCGCATCCATGCCGACCGCCAGGTACCCCTTGCGGCGCAATCCCAACACCTGGGCGGGCGTGCGCGAACACAGGGTAGACGCCACGACCAGCGACCGGCCAAACCGTTGCACCGCGTTGCGCAGACACTGGATGGGCGTCAACGCGCTGCCCGAGAGCGCATCGTCGGGCTTCCGCCGCACGCCCCGATCGGCGGTCACCTCGACCTGGACGCCGGGGTAGAGGCCGTCGTAGACGCCGGGCGGGTTGCCCGCGCCCTTCACGCCGTCGGTGACGAACGCGATACGGCCGGGCCCCTTGCAACGGAAGGTCTTTTCCACCAGCAACGGGTGCACGTGTACCCCGTCCGGGATGATCTCGACCGTCAGCCGGTCCTCGATCTGGATGTAGTCGGTCAATCCGGCCGGATAGACGCCCGGATCGGTCTGCGGCGGCGGGTCGAAGGTATCGTAGAAGTGGGTGACGAGCGAGAGGCCGGCTTCCACGGCCCGACGAGCCTGCTCGATGGACGCCGAGCTGTGCGCGAGGCTGGTCACGATGCCGTGCTCCCGGCACCAGCGGATGAACGGCAGCGCGCCGTCCAGTTCGGGCGACACGTCCCAGATGGGAATCAGCCCCTCGGCCGCCTGGTAGAGCGCCTCGGTGGTCTCGGCGGTGATCTTCGTCAGCGCGGCGGCCGAGCCCGCGCCGGTCTTCGCCAGGTAGGTGATCTCCGGCCGGAAGCCGATCAGATTGGGGGTGCGCCGGAAGCGGTCGGTCTCCGCCAGGCCGCGGCGCATCACCGCGATGTTCTCGGCCGGCGAGCCGAGCAGGGTGGGCAGGCACGCCGTCGCGCCCGCGGCCGCCATCAGCCGGCTGTATTCGACCAGGCCATCGTATTGGGCCATGACGTGACCGATGCCGTGATTGTGCAGGTCAATCAGGCCGGGGAGGACGTAACAGCCGTCCGCGTCGAGGACGCGCTCG
>JBBIKA010000171.1:0-9108 GCA_037445695.1 Chloroflexota bacterium | reverse complement strand
CGCATGAAACCCATTCGTCTTCTCAACCTGGGCCTCGTGCCCCCGATCCGTTCACAGACCATCTACCATGCCGTCGGGCACGCGCTGGACGCCGAGACGCCCGACACGATCATCCTGGTCGCGCCTGAACAGCCTTACGTCTGCATCGGCTACCATCAGGACCTGGAGCGCGAGGTGGACCTGGATTACTGCCGCAGCCACGGCCTGCCGGTGACCCGCCGCGAGGTGGGCGGCGGCGCGGTCTACCTGGACGCGGGCCAGCTCTTCGTGCAGTGGGTCTTCCACCGCGACGCGCTGCCCGCCGACCTGGAAGCCAGGTTCGCGCTGTACATTCGGCCGCTGGTGGAGACGTATCAGGCGCTTGGCGTAGCGGCCTATCACCGGCCGGTCAACGATATCCACGTGGGCGGCAAGAAGATCGGCGGCACGGGCGCGGCGCAGATGGGCGAGGCCGAAGTCCTGGTCGGCAGCCTGATGTTCACCTTCGACAAGGCGACCATGGCCCGCGTGCTCAAGGTGTCGTCCGAGAAGATGCGCGACAAGATCTTCGAGAGCCTGGAGCAGTACATGACCACCCTGGCCGAGCAGCTCGGCCGCATCCCCGACCGGGCTGCGGTGGCCGACCTCTACCTGACGCGGGCTGCGGCCGCATTGGGCCGGGAGATCGTCCCCGGCGCGGCGACCGCGGCCGAGCTGGCGCTGGCCGCCGAGCTGGACGGCCGCTTCGTCTCCGACGAGTGGCTCTACCAGAAGGGGAACCTGCGCCGGGCAGGCGTGAAGATCCACGAGGACGTGCACGTAGTCGAGGGTGCGTTCAAGGCGCCCGGCGGGCTGATCCGCGCCACGGTGCGGCTGCGGGAGGGCCGGGTGGACGGTCTGGAGCTGGCCGGCGACTTCACCCTCTTCCCCGCAGCCGCAGTGGCCGACCTGCAGGCCGCCGCCCTGGGCGCGGAGCTGACGCGGGAGGCCCTGAGCGCGCGCTTCGCGGCCGCGTATCGTGACCGGGCCATCGAGTCGCCCGGCGTTACACCCGAGCACCTGGCCGAGGCGATCCTGGTCGCGGCGGCAAACACCACTTCCTGAACTGAGACAGCCCCGAGACGTGTCTTCCTGCCGCCGGCCCGTCTGCTCACGGCTGGCGAGGGACCAAGCCCCTGCGGCCGCCGGGCATCCCCGGCATGGGCGGCATGCCGCCCATGCCGGCAGCGTTGCCGGTAACGATGCTCGTCAGGGTGTAGCTGGCCGCCTGCGTACCGGCCGTGTAACTGCCGCCGACGTAGAGGCCGTCGGTCGCCGTGGCCGAGGAGCGACCGCCGGCATAGATCACATAAGTTGCGCCGTTGACCAGCTCGGGCGAAGAGAACACCACCGCCTGGTAGGCTTTGGTCGCCGCAAACGTCAACAGCGCCTTGCCGTCTCCGCTCGCGACGTGCACCAGGCTGCCGGCCGGCTGGGGCGAGGCGAAAACGTGCGCCAGGGAATACTGCGTGGAGTCGCTGCTAGGCGCCTGCGCCATGCCCGCGCTGCCCACCGCCACCAGCAGGCCGCCGGTGATCTTGAACGAACCGAAATAGTCCAAGGCGCCGTTGTTGTTGGCAATCGGCCCGTTGATCAGCACCGTTCCGCCGGTCATGTCCACCGCGCCGTTGATGTCGAGCCCATCTCCCAACGCATCCACGAAGATATAGCCGCCGTTGAGGTACAGATGGCTATCGCCGGCCTCGAAGCCGCCCGGGCCCGGCCGGCCCGGCATCCCTCCCGCGGCGCCGGTCGTGCTGATGCCGTTGATCCCATCATCGGCCGACGCCAGATGAATCGTGCCCGCGTTGACGGTGATCTGATTGCTCTCGATCCCCTCATACGATTGGATGATGCGCAAATCTCCGCCGTTCATGGTGAAGGACGCGTCGGCATGGACGCCATCATCGCCGGACGCCACCACCAGCTCGCCGCCGCCAATGATGATGGCGCCGTTGGAGTGGAGCGCATCATCCGCCGCGTTGATCGCGATCGTGCCGCCGGCAACGGTCAGTTCCGTGCCGGCCTTCAGCCCCTTGGCACTGGCAGTGGCCCGCCGGCCGCTGCCGCCGCCGGTGACCAGATCCAGCTTGCCGCCGCTGACCAGCAGCCGGGTTTCCGCCTGGATCCCGTCCTGGCCGGCGGTAATGTTCAGCGTGCCTCCTTCGATGGTCACGTAGCCCTGTTCCGCCTCCTCGTCGTTGTTGGCCTGCAGCCCATCGCCGCCCGCGTGCACGGTGATCACGCCGTCGCGGATCACCAGCGAATCCCGGCCCTTGAGCCCATCGTTCACGGCCTGGACGGCGATGTGCCCCCCGGTGATCTTGAGATCGTCTTTGCTGACGATCCCGTTGTTGTAGTTGGCCTGCACCGTCAGCGCGCCGGCCCCGTTGATGGTCAGATCATCCCGGCTGAAGATCGCGGCGTTAGGTTCATCGGCCTGCGGATCGGCAAACACATAAGCGGCCCCGTCGGTGACATAGTTCTGCGTGCCCTCCGCGAGGGTGATCACGACCTTCTCTGCGTTGGCTACATAGATCCCCGGGCCGGCAGTGTTGGTGATGGCCGCGGCGTCGAGCAGAAGCACCACCTTCTCCGGATCCTGCGTGTCCACGACGATCTGGCCGTCGTTCAATCTCCCGCTGATGCGATAGGTGCCCGCGGACGAGATGGTGAGCACTGCGGCCCGGGCCGTCGCGCCCGGACCCGCAACGTGGATCGCGTCCCCGGCCAATTGCACCTCGGTCATCTCGGCTTGAGCCGCGGGGACGAGATCATCCGCGGCAGATTCGGCTACCCTGGCGGCGGAAGGCGTCGCCGCGGCCCGAGGCGCGTTGAGCACCATGCCGGTTGCGGTGGGCTGAGGCATGTTGAGAACGACAGCGGTTGCGGCAGCTCGCGACACCGCTGCCACCGTGGCAGACGATGTGGCATGGCCCGCACAGGCCAGAGGCGTGACCATCAGGATCGCCGCCAGAACAAACACAACGAACTGCTTCATCTGATTCACCTTTTCACCTCTTGACTATTTACCTGCGACAAACGTCAGGAAAAACAGAGCGACCAACAGCCACAAGATCACAACCTGGCCGCGATAAAGACGAAGCCCCATGCGTTCCCCCTTTTGGATCACAGGTCCGTGCCGTTGTAGCCGGCCGTCAGCATGACCCGATTATGGCCGTTCAAGTTCCGCAACGCGCTGATGAATTCCTGCACCTGATTCGGCTGTCGCAGACTGATGCTATAGGTCAGCTCCGTCAACATGCCGCCGTGCACCGAATCCACGCTGATCAGCTCCGACGCGCTGGTGTACCTGGCGAAGACCCGATCGAACAGCGTGTCGAAGGGCGCGTCGTTGGCGACCTGGATGCGCAGGATCTGGCCGGACATCTGCCGGGCGAACCAGTTGAAGCGGGTCATCAGCAGGATCACCAGGCTGATCGCCACGGTCGCGATCACAGCCAGGAGATAGAACTTGACCCCTACCGCCATGCCGATCGCCATGGTGAAGAAGATGAAACCTACGTCGCGCGTCTCCTTGAGCGCGTTGCGGAAGCGAATGATGGAGAGCGCGCCCACCAGCGAGAAGGCCCGCGCGATGTTCGAGCCGATCACCACCATCACCAGCGCCACCACCATGCCGTTCAGCACCAGCGTAAAGACGAAGCTCTGCGTGTACGACGTGCCGCGGTGGCTGAGCTTGTAGATCCAACCGATGAAGGCGCTCAGCGCAAAACTGAGCGTCAGGACCAGGACCACATCCAGTACCGTGAACCCGGCCATCAGGTCTTGCCAGGCGAAACCGTCCATAGTATTTCTCCCGTTGTGATTTCGTCGATCGTGAGCATTCCGGCCGGCGCCGGCCGGAGAACTGATGCGCAGCGGCCATCGCCGCCGGCGGCCGTCAGAGCGGCCAGGGTCCGGCCCGCCGGCGTGGCCGCGAACCCGCGCGTCACCTCGATGCTGCGGCAATACTTGCTGAGGCGGATCAAATGCAAGTTGTGCGCGGCCACCAGCTCTGTCAGCCAATACGGCATGCGCTCGTTCACCTTGACCTCCATCACGGCCCAATGCGGCCCCAGCATGGGCAGGCCCGACGCCGGTTCGTGCAGCCGCAGGTGATCGGCCTGCGCGGTGAGGGAGGTGTCGAAGGTCACGCGCAACCCGAGATCGTAGTCTGTGCCGATGAGCGCCTGGCGCTCGTAGCGCACGATGCTCGTGGGCCGCATGTCGTACTGGTGCAGGAACGCGTGCACCTCCTCGATGACGGCCCGATCGGCCGCCGCGTGCGGCGGGATCTGACGGTCGTCGCACAGGCGCCGCGCATCGGCATAGGACAGGCGCACGCGACGCTTCTGGGTTACGCGATCAACCCGCTGTTTGATCTCCACGAAGACGGGGGTCTCGTCCGTCAGCTCGGTGGCCGGTCCGTAATGGCGGATGCGCAGCTTGCGCCGGAACTTCAGCCCGTCCACCTTCTCCCAAAAACAGCGCAGTTCGGCCGAATCGTAGTACAGGCTGGCCAGCGCGTAGCGGCCGTCCTGGCCGCCGTAGCCGTCCGGCACCATGTACGCCTGGAGCGCCGCGCGAACGCACTCCACCTGTTGCAGGGTCAGCAAGTATTTGAGCTCGAAGCGATTGAGCGCGCGCACCGTGTGGCTGAGGTAGCTCATGACCGCTCATCTCCTTTACAGAGGGCATTCTAGGAGATGAGCCTGTGAGGAGACCAAGAGGTTTCTGTGAGGAAGTTGAGAAAACTAGGCGGCCGGCAAAGCCACCGTGAACACGCATCCCTGGCCGGGCCTGCTCTCGACCGTGATCGTGCCGCCCTGGGCCTCCACCAGTTCCCTGGCGATGGCCAGTCCCAGCCCCGCGCCGCGGCCGGTGCGCGACGCCTCTCCGCGATAGAAGCGCTCGAAGATATGCGGCAGCACATCGGCCGGGATGCCCGGCCCGTGGTCGCGCACGCTGAACAGGACGTGTCCGGCATCGGCCGCGACGGTCAGGGCCACGGGCGTGCCGGCCGGAGTGTGCACCAACGCGTTGTCCACCAGGATCAGCAGCACCTGCTTGAGCGCGTCGCGATCGGCCAGCACCAACACGTCCGCGGGCGCCTCGCAGCGGATATGCGCGTGGGGATCCAGCAGCCGAGCCTGGCGACAGACGTCTTCCACGAGCGCCGCCGCCGGCAGCGCCTCTCGCTGTACGGCGTAGCCGGCATCGGCACGCGCCAGCGTCAGCAACTGGTTGACCAGGCGGATCAGCCGATCAACTTCGCCGACCGTGTCGGCCAGGATCTCTTCCCGCTCCTGAGCAGGCAGCGGCGGAGCGCGACGGAGCAGCTCGATGTTGCCCCGCACCGTGGTGAGCGGTGTGCGCAGCTCGTGCGACGCATCGGCCACGAAGCGCCGCTGCGATTGCAGCGCCTCTTCAAGCTGACGATAGCCCGATTCCAGCTCGGCCAACATGTGGTTGAAGGTAACGGCGAGCTGGCCGACCTCGTCGGCCGGCCCGCGATGTTCGACCCGTCGGCTGAAGTTACGTTCCGCGCCAATGGCCTGCGCCGTCTGCGTGATGCGCTGGATCGGATGAAGCGCCGCGCCGGCCAACGCCCATCCCAGGCCGAACGCCAGCAGGATCGCCAGGCCACCGCCGCCCAGCAGCATCAGCCGGAGAGAGGTCAGATACTGCTGCGTCTGCCCGATCGGAAACGCGATCTGGACGATGCCGGAGGCGCCGGTCGCTCTGGTGAAAAGCCAGCTATAGATGAGCAGCGGCTCATCCTGCACGGTGGCGGTCTCGAACCACCCCTGGCCGTTCTGCACCGCAGCCAAGCCCTGGGCGCTGAGCGGCAACGTCATCCCGACGAGATCCAGGGTCTGGCCCGTGACCTCACCGGACAGGCTACGGGTCTGCGTCCAGCGCCCCGGCAACATGCCGTCGGGCAGGGCGGGCCGGGTCGGCCTGGTGGGAGACGCGGCCTCCGGTCCGGGGCGGGGTTCGGGCTTGCCGGGAGCGGCGAAGAAGGTGGCCTGGCGCACCAACTCGTCCTCGATGCTGGCGTAGGCCGACTGCGACTGGCTGGTATACAGAAAGGCACTGAACGCCATCACGGTGACGGCCAGGACCGCCGTGTAGAGCAGGGTCAGTCGCAGGCGGATTGAAAACGCGCGTCTCACCCTTCCTCCCGCAGCACGTAGCCCACCCCGCGCACGGTCTGGATCAGCCGCGGTTCGCCGGCCGCCTCGGTCTTCTTGCGCAGGTAGCCGATGTACACCTCCAGCACGTTGTCGTCGCCGCCGAAATCATAGCCCCAGACCGCCTGCAGGATCTGCTCACGGGTGAGCACCTGCCGCGGATGGCGCATGAGGAAGCGCAGCAGCTCGAACTCCTTGGCGGTGAGCTCGAATGGCCGGCTTCCGCGGCGGGTCTCGCGCGTTGCCGGGTTCAAGTACAGATTGCTGTAGGTCAGCGGCTCGTCGCCGGCGCCGATGCCGGGGCGGCGCAGCAGCGCGTGGATGCGGGCCAACAGCTCGGCGGGGGCAAACGGCTTGACCAGGTAGTCATCGGCGCCGGCCTCCAGCCCTTCCACCCGATGTTCCACCGCGTCGCGCGCAGTGAGCATCAGCACCAGCGTTCGATCGCCAGTCGCGCGCAGGCGCTGCAGGACGTTCAAGCCGTCTGGTCCGGGCATCAGCCAGTCGAGCACGACGATATCGGGGCGCTGCGCCTGGACCTGGGCCAGCGCTTCGTGGCCGTTGCTCGCGGTCAGCACACGGAAGCCCTCGTACAGCAGGGTCCGCTGCAACATCTTCAGAAGCTTGGGGTCGTCATCCACGATCAGAACCGTCGCCATAGATCGCCTCACCTGTGACGGGCGTTGCCCACCCCACGATGCGTTGATTATAGCACGGTCTGGCTGTGCGGGGGCTGTGCTGAAGCTGAGCAGAGGCTGAGAAATTCGACCTGGCCGTTCAAGTAACGGAGAGAGCCCGGTTCGCAAGAAACAACCGGGCTCTCTGCATTGCGGCAAATCAAGGCGTGACTACTTGCTGCTGCGAATCTTGGAGCCGCTCATCGGCGCGCCGAAAAGCGGCGCGAACACGCAGAAGTCCAGCGCCCCCGCCGCCAGCGGCAGCAAGCCGATGATGGCCACAATGATGCCGGCCGTGCCCTTGATGAGCAACAGGCCAATCAGGATGAGAATGATGCCGGCTACGATGCGGACTGCCCGACCCGTGGTCGAAGCCATGAACTTGACGAACGGATGCATAGCGAGACCTCCTTTCGTATTCGTAAATGAAATCACGGCATCTTCAGTATAGGGTGTCTGGCCGAGTTTGTCAATCTCCCAAAAACCCCGCAATAGAAGGACTTCCCCGCCCCGGCTTCGCGAAATTTCGCGAAACGGGGGTGGGGTTAGGGATGGGGGCCGTACGACGTCACTCTGAACATTTACAAAACCCGCGGAGCGCTTTGCCCACGAACACCTTCTATGATATAATGTAACGAGCAGTTAGCGCCTAGCCAAAAAGCTTACCGTAAACGGAGGCAATGCCTTCGTCTATCCATAAACGCCTCATCTGCGAGTTTTCGGATAGGGCTTTTGTTCGGATAGGCATCTGCTTTCGAGGTGCGTGAGCATGGCACGCATAGCTGTCATCTTGTTGCTCCTACTGAACGCTTGTACCTCTATCGCTTCCAGAAGCAGAGCAGGGCCCGCCTCACCGCCCTTCTCGCCGCCAGCCAACCCCCTGTCTTCCCAACTTTCGCCCCAGGCAACCACCCCAGCACCTCCGCCGCTCATCTGGGAAAAACGGTTCGACAACGACGGCAAGGCCGATGCGGCGGCCGATGTCGTGGAAACGGCCGACGGCGACCTGGTGGTCGTTGGCATCACGGGGCCCACCCCCTGTCTGATATGGTGTAACCGGGACGGCTGGATCATCAAACTCAATGCCCGCGGCGATCTGCTCTGGACGCGCCAGGTAGGCGGAAACGGCACCGACATCCTCGTCTCCGTCATCCTCAAAGGACGTCACTATTGGGTCACGGGCAACAAATACGTGGGGCCTTATGCCTATCAAGCGTGGTTGTTGGAGGTCGCCCCCGATGGCAGCGTGGTATGGGAAAAGACCTTCGGCGGCAACCGGGACGAATTTGTCGCGGAGACGATCGCCACCCCCGAT
Source organism: Chloroflexota bacterium (assembly GCA_037445695.1). Lineage (GTDB taxonomy): Bacteria > Chloroflexota > Anaerolineae > CG2-30-64-16 > CG2-30-64-16 > CAKZKT01. The sequence goes on along the minus strand of JBBIKA010000171.1, from coordinate 901 downwards.
GGCAATTACCTGATGACCGGCCAGACTAAGTCGTTCGGCGTTCAGGACGGCAAAGGCGATGTCTGGCTGGTCAAGCTGGATCCCAACGGCGAGGTCATCTGGAGCACAACTTACGATCTGGGCGCAGAAGATGGTGGCACGTCCCTCATCTCCTGGGGGCCAGAGCGCTATATCCTCACGGCCGATACATGCACGGCGGATTGTCGTAGCATATTGACCCCCCATGTCTTCACGTCTTACCTGGTGATTGATGCCGACGGCAACATCCTCAAAACCCGCACCTTCAACGAAGGTCCCAAAAACCAGTTCGGCACGATCAAAGCCACCCGCGATGGCGGCGCGATCATCGTAGGCGCCACCAGCATGCAGGAGGATTTCCCCAGCGCCGATACCTGGATCGTCAAACTGGACGCCAACGCCGATGTGGCGTGGACGAGAATCTTTCCCAGTTACGGACGCTACGATGGCGCCTATGACATCGTACAGATGGCAGACGAGGGCTACACAGTGGCGGCCTATTCCCAGGCCTACCAGACGCCGGAGATGAATTTTGACAACTTCTGGCTGATCAGGCTGAACAGCACGGGTGAGATTCTCCGGTCATATACCTGGGGCGGGCCGGACAATGACGATCCTCTGTCCATCATTCCCACTTCCGATGGAAACCCTGTGCTGGCCGGCTTCAAGGATGCCATCTCCTGGCCACCGGATCAAATTCCCGGCCCTTCCGATTTTTATGTCATCAAGACGATCCCCGGTGATACTCGTCTATTTTTGCCCTGTGTACTGCAAAATCTTCGCCGAGATGCCATAAATTACGCAGAGGCACCCTGATGCCGCCTGAGGCCAAGACGGCCCGGTGGCGTGCCAAGCAGCGAGCGATCGGCACTGCGGGTAACAT
>JBBIKA010000170.1:0-9138 GCA_037445695.1 Chloroflexota bacterium | reverse complement strand
CCCGCCGCGCCCGCCACACCATCTCCTCGATCATCTTCCGATTCATGCTCACCGCATCCGCCACCAGGCCGATCAGCCCCACCTGAAACCCGACGATCGCCAGGATCGCGGCCAGGATCAGCGACTGCACGTGGCCGGCCCCGCGGCCGACCGCGTAGAAGTAGAGGAACCGTACCCCCAACACCAGCGCCGCGGCCACCAGCACCCCGCCGATCGTCATGAACACCCGCAGCGGCCGGTACATGGTGTAAAAACGCAGGATCGTCACCGCCGAGAGCGCCAGAAACGACGGGATGTTGCGGATCAGCCGCGAGCGGCGCGTCTGCGGGTTGGTGCGCACCGGCACGAAGGTCACGGCCATGCCCCGCGCGCCGGCCTGGATCAACGTCTCCAGGGTATAGGTGTACTCGCTGAGCACGGTCAGCCGCAGGGCCGCCTCGCGGCTGAACGCGCGAAAGCCGCTGGTGGCATCCGGGATGGGGATGCCGGCCGCGCGCGCCACCACCGCGCTGCCCAGCCACTGCAAAAAGCGCTTCAGCGGCGAGAAGTGCGCCAGCGCCGCCACCCCCCGGTCGCCCACGACGATATCGGCCCGGCCCGCCAGGATCGGTTCGATCAAGCGGCCGATGTCCGGCCCGTAGTACTGGTTGTCGCCGTCGGTGTTGACGATGATGTCCGCGCCGGCCGCCAGCGCCGCCTCCAGCCCGCTCTGAAACGCAGCCGCCAGCCCCCGGTTGCGCTTGTGGCGCACGATGTGCTGCACCCCCAGCTCGCGCGCCACCTCGACCGTGCGATCCCGGCTGCCGTCGTCTACGACCAGCACCTCGATGGCGTCTACGCCCGGCAGCTCGCGGGGCAGATCGGCCAGGGTGAGCGGCAGGGTCGCCTCTTCATTGTAGCACGGGATCTGGATGATCAGCTTCACGCGGCGTCCTCCGCTCCCTCATCCGGCCGGCCGCCGGCGATCAGACGCTCTTTGGCCGAGCGATCGCCGCGCTTGATCGCCAGCTCACGCCGCAGCGCGGCCGGCCGATCCGCCACTTCCTCCCGATAGACCAGCGTCACGGGCCGGCGCCGACAGGTATAGGCGCCCCCGCGGCCGGCGTTGTGCTGCGCGATCCGCCGTTCGAGATCGGTGGTCCAGCCCGTGTAATAGGTGCCGTCCGCACAGCGCACGATGTAAACGAAAGGCACGGCCGAACCTATCGTCTATCGCCGAGGCTTCTCAGGCCGTCGCCCCCAGCCGCCCAGGCCGATCATCTGCCGCATGTACGCGCCGCTGGTCGGCAGGTCGCTCATCGGCAACGGCTCTTCCCAGTTGCCTTGCGCCTGCGCCCGTACCCACGCCTGCGTGGCGGCCTGGCCGTTTTCGAACTTCTTCGCCAGGTCATCCTGCGCGCCGGCGGCCAGTTGCTCCTTCCACTGCTCCAGCTCCTCGATCAACCGATCAATCCAGTGGAGCAGGTACTTTTGATTCGCCAGACACGTCCCCGCCGCGCCCTTCGGATCCCCCTCGGCCACCCACGTGCTCGAATAAAACTGGCTGCCGGCCAGCTTGCGCATGTCGCCCCAGCCCGAACTGCGGCTGGCCAGCGACATCAGCGCGCCGGCCATCACCAGCGGCAGATGCGAGACGGCCGCGGCCAGACCGTCGTGCTCGGCCGGATCGAGGAAGAACGGCTGCGCGCCCATCGCCTGCGCCAGATCCACGGCCAGCGTGAGCGCACGGTCGCCGGAACGATCGCTCGGCATCAGGCAAAACAGCTTCTTGTCGAAGAGATCCGCGCGCGCGCTGGCGGTCTCCATGTCCTCGGCCAGCACGATGGGATGGCCGCCGACGAAGCTCACGCTTTCCGGCAGGTAGCGAACCGCCCATTCGAGGACCGGCACCTTCACATCCGCCGTGTCCACCACCAGACACCCCGGCTTGAGCTCCGGCCCGATGATCTCCAGCACCTCGCGCAGCTCGCCGGCCGGCAACGTCAACAAGACACGATCGGCCTTCGTCACGGCGTTGATCAAGTTCCACTCGGTACGATCCACCGCGCCCATCTGCTTGGCCTTGGCCGCCCGCGCCGGATCAGGATCGTGTCCGACGATGACCACCTTATCCTGATAGCGATGCAAGGCCAGCCCGGCCGACGCACCGATCATGCCCAGGCCGATGATCGTGATCTGCAATCTCTCTGCCATTGATTTTACCTCTCTGCTCCATCCTGTCAAAAATCTCAAGAAGCGTCATCGGCGGCCTGCAACACGCTCAACAACCGGCCGACGACAGAATCGGTGGCCGGCCGCCGTTCTTCGTGATGCCGGATCAGCATCACGGCCACCGGATCGCATCCCGCGGCGGCCGCCAGTTCGGCGCCGACCTCACCATGATGGGCAAGCATCCACAGGCCCCGGCGCCACGACGTCCGACCCGGCGCCGGCCCGGCCGCCAGATGCGCCAGATAGGCCGGCCAGAAGGCTTGCAAGAGCACCCTGGCCACCCGATGCCACAATCGAACGCCGCCAACACGCTTGGCACAATCGTGCAAAAGCGCGGCTTGCCACAATGCTCGCTCCATCTCGCCGCGCGCCCGCAACGCGGCCAGAACGCGCAGGCTATGGCGCTGATCGGCCCGCGCCATCCCCTCGAACAAGGGCCAGGCCGCCTCGGGCAGACACCGCCGCACCAACGCCTGCTCCTCGGCCGTCAGGGGCCGCAAGACCGCGGCCACCGCTCCGCAGAATTGACGGCCGCGATAGAGCGCGCGCTGCAACCGCAAGGACATCAGAACCCGAGCAGGAGCCGCGTGACCGCCCGCATTCCCCCGCCCAGCACCAGGCCCAAAATGTCGAGCCGCGGAGAGAAATAGCCGAGCATGAACAGGCCCAACAGGATATACGAGCCGTAGGTGCCCAGCGGCTCCAACCGGCGGGCCGTGCGGGCGTTCACGATGCCGCTCAACACGCTGAAGCCGTCCAGCGGCCCCAACGGGATCAGGTTGAAGAGCGCCAGGCCGACGTTGATCGAGACGAATAGAATGACGGCCAGGTCCAGATCGAACGGCAACCGGCGCAACACGCCCGCCCGCCACAGCCACGCCGCGCTCGCGGCCATCAACAGGTTGCTGGCCGGCCCCGCGGCCGCCACCAGCGCATGGCCCACGCGCGGGCCAAAGCGCAGCCGCCACGGCGCCACCGGCACCGGCTTCGCCCAGCCGAACGCCTGCGTGGCGATCAACACCAGCGCGCCGACCGGGTCCAAATGGCGCAGCGGGTTCAGCGATAGCCGGCCCTGCCGCGCGGCCGTATCATCCCCCAACAGGTGGGCCATCCACGCGTGCGCGAACTCGTGCACCGGAAAGCTGACCAGCAGAATCACGGCCAGCGCCAATAAAGTGATCGGATCGAGCAGGTCCGGCAAGGGCGGCTCCGTAGTGTGAAATGTCCAACATCAGGCGGTATGCGTCGGGTATTTTACGATAATTATAACATAGGGGAGCAGAAGGCCAAAGGCGGAGCGAGCGAAGTTGACCGATCGCTGCATCGGCGCTATTCTGTAGGTAGCGGACGGCAGACAATACACAAAGGATTGCGGTCGGGGCGATCTAGCCCCCGCCGAGATGCTGACCGCCCAACATCCCAACATTATGCGCATCGTCATCAACGGCTGGTTCATCGCTCAATCTACGACCGGCAGCGGCCAGTATCTGGCGGCGCTGCTGGAGTGGCTGCCGCGCGTCGGCGGCGCACACGAATTCATCGTGGTGCGGCCGGCCACCGCAGAGTCGGCAAAGGAGCCAAGCAACCAAACGATCTCCCCCTCCCGTTTCGCGTCTCATGTCTCACGTCTCACGTCTCACATCTCACGACTGTCTCCTGACATCGCCAAGCTCTGGTTCGAACAGGTGGCGTTTCCGTGGGCCTGTCGGCAACTCAAAGCCGACGTGGCGTTCGTGCCCTACTGGGCCGCGCCGCTTTGGTCGCCCTGTCCGGTCGTCGTCACCATCCACGACCTGATTCCGCGGCTGTTACCCCTCTATCGCGGGGGGCCGCTCCAGCGCGCTTACACGGCCCTCGTGAGCCACACGGCGCGGCGGGCGGCCGCGGTCTTGACCGATTCGGAGGCCGCGCGGCGCGACATCATCGCCCGGCTACGCCTCCCCCCTCAGCGCGTGCGCGCGATCCATCTGGCCGCCGATCCCCGCCATCGGCCGGTCACCGACGAGGCCGAACTGGCCCGCGTGCGCACGAAGTACGGATTGCCGGCCGGGCCGTTCCTGCTCTACCTGGGCGGATTCGACGCCCGCAAAAACGTCGTGCGGATGATCGAGGCCTACGCCCGGCTCATCGGCCGCGCGCCGGCGGCCGGCGATCTCGTCGTTGCCGGCCGCCTCCCCGCGGCCGATACCCCCTTCACGCCCGACCCGCGGCCGGTGGCGGCGCGGCTGGGAATCGCCGAGCGGGTGCGTTTCATCGGCCCCGTGGATGAGGCCGACAAGCCGGCGCTCTACTCGCTGGCGCTGGCGACGGTCTTCGTCAGCGAGTACGAAGGGTTCGGCCTGCCGATCGTCGAAGCCATGATGTGTCAGATCTTGCCTGCTTCCACGTCCGTGATATACAATAAGAATCCCACCCATCATGCAGCGAGCGGAGGAAGCCATGGCCGATAAAGAACAGACGACGGGAGCCGAGTCGGTCGAGCGCGTGCGTGACATCATCTTCGGCCCCAAGATACGCGATTACGAGCAACGGTTCGAGGCGCTGACGCGCGACATCGGTCGCTTGCAGGACGAACTCGATCGGCTGAACGAGCTGCTGACGGCACGCGACGCGGCCCAGGGCCGCAATCTGCAGGCACTGCGCCAGGAGCTGCGCCAGGCGACCGATGAACTCAAGGCCGCGCTGAAGGCGGAGACGGGCCGCCTGGCCGGCCAACTGGCCGAGCAAGAGGTCGCCCGCACCACCGGCGAGCAGAACCTGCGCCAGGAGCTGCAACAGGTCGAGAGCAATCTCCATGCGGCGTTCAAGGCCGAGGTCGGCCGGCTGGATGCCGAGCTGGCCGACCGCGCGGCCGCCCAGGAAGCGGCCATGCAAAACCTGCGCCAGGAGCTGCGCAAGGCCGATGCCGACCTGCGCGCCGAGCTGCGGCTGATCGCCCAGCGGCTCACCGACGACAAGGCCGACCGTGCCACCCTGGGCGACCTCTTCATCGAGCTGGGCAATCACGTCAAGGCCGGCGGCTCTCTCGCCGACCTGCTGCAGGGGCTGGAACAGCCAGGCTGATTTCATGGACCGGGAGTCCCCGCCGCGCGAGCTTGCCACCCCGACGCAGAATTGGCGCGATCGGCCGGAGCGGACAGCCCCGACGCTGGCGGCCACTGCGCCGCCGGCCGCCGAAGAAGGCGCCGATCCCGCGCTCGAGGAACTGCGTCGCATCCTGGCCGCGCCCGACCGCCGGCAGACGGCCGTGCTCGCGGCCCGCATTGCAGAGCTGGAGCGTCGCACCGGCGACCCCAAGGAACTGGTAGCGCTGATCTCGCCGGTAATGAGCGAGGTCATCCGGCGCACCATCCAGGCCGACCGCGACGAGATGATCGAAGCGCTCTATCCGATCATCGGCCGGCTCATCGGTCGGGCGGTCGCCGAGGCGATTCGCGACCTGGTGCGCGTGATAGATGCCCGCATGCGCACCTCGTTCGACCTCAAGGTGGCCTGGCGCCGGCTGCGCGGCCGCCTGGCCGGCATCCCCCCCGAAGCACTGGCGCTGCGCGACGCCTTGCCGTTTCGCGTGGCCGAGGTGTTCCTGATCCACCGGGAGACCGGCCTGTTGCTGTTCCATCTATCCAACGAAGGCGCGGCCGGCGATCAGGCCGATCTGATCGGCGGCATGTTGACGGCCATCCGCGACTTCGCGCAGGACGCCTTTGGCCGCGGCCAAGAGGGACAGCTCGAGGAAATCCAATACGGCACCCGCCGCATCCTGATCGAAGCGGCCCGTCACGCCTACCTGGCGGTCGTGGTAGACGGCATCGAGCCGCAGGGCTTCCGCGCGACCATGCGCGAACGGATCATGGCCATCGAGAACCGCTATGCCGAGAGCCTGACTCGTTTCGACGGCGACGCGACGCGTTTCGCCGCGGTCGAGCCCGCTTTGAGCGATCTGCTGAGCCTCTCGGCGGACCGGGAGCAGGAGATCACAACACGCCAGGGGTTGAGCACCGGCCAGCGCCGCGTCCTGATCGGCCTGACGGCGCTGCTGGTGGTGTGTCTACTCGGAACCTGCATCGGCGCCGGCCTTGCCCTGCGCAACACGCTGAGCCGGCCGGCCACGACCATCCTGATCGTGGTGACGGCCACGCCGGGCCCGACCGCGGCGCCGACCGCGACGCCGACGGCCACGCCGACAGCTACGCCGACGCCGACGGCCACGCCATCGCCCACGGCCACCCCGACGGCCACCCCGACCGCTTCGGCCACGCCGACCCTGACGCCGACGCCGGCGCCCAGCCCCATCGCCCGCGTCCTGCCGGGCGGGGTCAACGTGCGCAGCGGTCCGGCCCTGGACGCGGCGATCCTGGAAGTGGCCGAAGCGGAGCGGATCCTGACGGTGGTGGGCCGCAACGCCGGCGGCGGCTGGTGGCAGGTGTGCTGCACGCAACGCGGCGAGGCCGGCTGGGTCGCCGCGTTCCTGGTCAAGGTGGAGGGCGCTATCCTCAACGTGCCGGTAACGGATGCACGCTGATGCGACGGCTGCACGGCGGGGCGGAGGACTCCATTCGATCAAACAAGGACAGTGATCGTGATCTCTTTCAGTAAAAAGGTGTGCCTCTTGGGCGATTTCGCGGTCGGCAAGACCAGCCTGGTGCGTCGCTTCGTCTATGATCTGTTCGACGACAAATATTTGAGCACCATCGGCGTCAAAGTGAGCCGCAAGGTGATCGTGTTGCCGCGGCAGAACGACATTGTCGAGCTGACGTTGATGTTGTGGGATCTGACCGGCAGCGAAGAGTTCAACACGGTGCGGATCAGCTATCTGCGCGGCGCGACCGGAGCCATCCTGGTCTGCGATCTGACCCGGCCGGCTACGCTGGATGTGATGCCCGCCTACCTTGCCGAGCTGCGTCACGTCAATCCGACCGCGGCGTTCGTCCTGGCCGCCAACAAGGCGGACCTGGTCGAAAGACACGAACTGACCGAAGCTCAGGTCGCCCAGCGGGCCGCCGATCTGGGCATCCCCTATTTCATTACCAGCGCCAAGACGGGCGCCAATGTCGAACTGGCGTTTCGTTGCCTGGGCAGATTGCTCATCGGAGAAGGTCGGGAATGAGGCTGCTGGCGGCAATGTACGGGTTGAAGCAGCAATGAGAAAACAAGAGGTGGCCGAAGTCATTCTCCGCGACCGCGGCATCGTCTACGCGATCACCGATCGCCGGCTCACCGTCGTGGAAATCAGCCAGGCCGGCGGCGAGCTACAAGCGTGGCTGGACGGCTGGGTGGGCCGGCCGTTGATCGAGGTCGTGCCCGAACTGATCGGCAGCGAAGAGGCGCTGGCGGCCGTGTTGGACGGCCAACTGCCGCGATTCCAGCTCTCCTACGTCAATCGGGAGCTGCCCAACCACGGGACCGCCTATCTCACCATGATCGTCCTGCCCTGCCATGACGATGCCGGTCGCATCGTAGGGCTCATCCACGTCGTGCACGACGTCACCGAGGTGGGACGCCTGGAGCAGCGCCTGACCCAGCAGCGCAACGAGCTGCGCCTGCTGCAGGAAGAACTGCATCGGCAAAACCTGGCTCTGGCGGCCGCCAATGCCGAGCTGAACCGCTCGGCACAGATGAAGTCCCTCTTCGTCTCGATCGCGGCCCACGAACTGCGCACGCCTCTGGCCTCGATCAACGGCTACCTCGAGATGCTGCTCGATGGCGCTGCCGGACCGCTTGTCGGCCGGCAGCGCGAATATCTGCAGATCGTGGAGAGCAGCGCCCAACGCTTGTTGCGCATCACGCAAGACCTGCTCGACCTGACCCGGATCGAAGCCGGTCGCCTGGAGATTACGTTGCGGCCCACGGACCTGGTCGAACTGGTGGACGGCGTGGCGGCCGAGCTCAGCCCGCAGTTGGCGGCCAAAGAACAGCGCCTCGCCCGGCGAACGGCGGATGGCCTGCCGCACGCGCTGTGCGATCCGACCCGGGCAGCCCAGGTGGTGGGCAATCTGCTCAGCAACGCCAGCAAATATTCGCCGCCGGGCAGCGAGATCGGCCTGGAGATCGCCGCGGACAGCGAAGAAGGCTTCCTGCGGGTCACGGTCACGGACAGCGGGACGGGCATTCCCGAAGAAGACCGGCCCTACATCTTCGACCCGTTCTATCGCTCGCCTCACGCCGTCCAGACAGGCATTTCGGGGATCGGCTTGGGACTCTATATCGCGCGCGCCCTGGTCGAATTGCACGGCGGCCGCCTGTGGTTCGACAGCACAACGGGCCAGGGCAGCGCGTTTCACGTCACGTTTCCGATGGCCACTCGCTAAAGATGGGTTATGCGGCCGGCTTGACCGGCCGCATAACCCCCTTCGACTTCCTTCTGGCCCAACCACCGCCCGAAAGGGCGGAACACAGTACGGCAACCGTTACATGGCGGCGGTGCCTGTCATCCCGCTCAAGATAACGGCGATGATGATCACCAGCATGGCAATCACAAACAGATCGGTCAGCGTGCTGGCCGCCCTGGCGGCTTGCTTCCGGTGCTCGTTCTCCATTTCCTCTTCCAGGAACCCTGCGAGGGTCTCGACCCTTTCCCCGCCTTCCCTCCTGACCGTGCGTTCGCCTGTGCCACTGACCAGTGCATAAATGACGGCCAGGATCACCAAACCGAGCATGATCAGCATTGCCCCGTCTTCCATCGTTCACCTCCCCCACCGAATCGCTCTAATGATATGAGACGAACCTGGCCTCCGTTCTTTCAGCTAAGCTCAGTTTACGCGAGCGCCGTCCGGTATGCTTGAGAGGTGTATGACCTCCTCCTTTCGTAACCTGACAGGAATACACGATAAAAAAGTGCGGGCCCGATGGGCCCGCACTTTTACTGGTGCGGTGTAAGAATTTTGGTTGTACAACTTATGGCGGGACAAGAGGCAATTAGGCAAATAC
>JBBIKA010000169.1:0-9174 GCA_037445695.1 Chloroflexota bacterium | reverse complement strand
CCGCCCGCCGCAAAACCCTCATCCATTATCCCCCTCTCCCCTTGGCCTGCGGCCAGGGGGAGAGGGGGACAAAGGGGGTGAGGGGCACAAAAAAAGAACTTCCCCGCCCCCGGTTCGCGAAATTTCGCGAAACAGGGGCGGGGTTAGGGGTGGGGGCCAAATAGGCGTGCCGACCTGACCTGGCGGTCAGGCCGGCACATGGGCGCTGCTCAGCGCGGCCAGCCGGTGATTGATCTCCCGCAGCGCAGCGTAGAGCGGCCGATACGCCTCGCGGTACAGCTGGTCGTACCAGGCCACGTGCGCGGCATCCGGCTCGACGACCGTCCGGCCGTAGCGCAAGGAGCCGACCGCCTCCCCCGGCGTGCGGAAGACGCCGACGCCCAGGCCGGCCAGCAGCGCCGCGCCGATGGCGGCCGCCTCCGGCAGCTCCGGCACGATCACCGGCCGCCCCAGGATGTCGGCCTTGAGCTGCGAGAGGAGCGCCAGCCGGGTCGTCCCGCCGAGCAGGATCACCTCCTCGACCGGCTGCCAGATGGGGAGATCGGCCACCTCCTCCAGGTTGTGGCGCAGCCAGAACGCCAGCGACTCCAGCAGCCCGCGGAAGATGTCGCCGGCATCGTGTTCGAGCCGGAGGCCCACCAGCGCGGCCCGGCTGGCGCGATCGCCTTCGGGCGTGCCGGAATCGAGCAGGTGGGGCAGCCAGAGCGGCCCGGCGCGCACGCCGACCCCGCGTTCGGCCCGCGCCAGGAGCTCGTCGTAGGGCAAGGCATCGGCCGGCGCAGCCGGCCCGGCGAGCTGCCGCGCCAGCCACTCGACCGCGCCGCCCGCGGCCTTCAGCCCGGCCTTGAGGATGTATTGGCCGGGCAAGACGTGCGCATAACAGGCGAAGCCGGCCGCCGCCATTTTGGGCGTGGAGGCGAATCCTGGCACGATGCACGATACGGCCTGGGCCGTGCCGGAGGAGTCGGCCACGACGCCAGGGCGATACGCGCCCACGGCGAACGCCGCGCACAGGTGATCGTGCCCGCCGAGCGCGCAGGGCATCCCGGCCGGCAGCCCGGTCTCTCTCGCGGCGGTTGACGTCACCGCGTCGATGATCGTTCCGCCCGGCCGGGGCCGCGGGAGCTGCTCGCGGCGCAGCCCGACCGTCTCCAGGATGCGATCCGACCAGTCCAGCCGCACCTGGTCGAACGCCAACATGCGCGACGCCTGGCTGAAGTCAACGCTGCGCTCGCCGGTCAGCCGCCACAGGATGTAGTTCGGCACGGGCAGCCAGGTCGCCATCCGTGACGCGGCATCGGGCCAATGCTCCCGCATCCACAGCCACTTGCAGACGCCGAACGACGCGCCCGCGCGCTGCCCGGTGATCGCGTGCAGTTCGGCCTCCGAAAGCTGGCGCTCCAGCCACTCCGCCTGCGGCTCGGAGCGGCGGTCGTACCAGGCGATGATCGGCGCCAGGGGCCGGCCGGCCGCATCCAGCATCACCCCGGCCTCGGCCAGGCTGGCGATGGCCAGGCCGGCGATCGGCCGGCCCGCGACCGCGGCCGTGACCTCGCGCAGGCACGCGGCCACCGCCTGCCACAGCGCCTCCGGATCGTGCTCGCTGCGGCCCGGCGCGGGATGATCGGTGGGCGTCGGCCGCGCCGCGAGCGCGGTCACGCGGCCGGCGTCGGGATCATAGACGGCGGCTTTGATGGTGGTGGTGCCGATGTCGAGACCGAGAAGCATTGAAAAATCCGGCCCATGGGCCAACCGGCGCGTCGGCCCATCAGGCGGACGCGGCCTGAGCGCGCAGCGCGGGCCGGGCAAAGGCGCGGAACGGATTGGCGCACGTCAACGCGCGGATCGTGGCATCGTCCACCCCGGCCGCGGCCAGCTTCGGCAGGAAGACCTCGCTGAGGTAGGTGAAGGGCCGCGGGACGCCCCCGCCCGGCTGGGCCGGATCGTACCAGCCGCGATCCATGCTCAGCAGCACCTGGCCGCCGAACCCCGCGTCGAGCATCCGCAGCACGCGCTCGACGTAGAATTCGTCGCTCTTCCCGCCGCCGATGCCGTCGTACTCGATCCACGCGCCGCGGCGGGCCAGCGCCAGGTTGATGGCGAAATCGTCCTCGTTCTGCGCGTGAATCCAGATGAAGCGCTGCGGCGACTGACCGACCCGCTCGATGATGTCGAGTTGGTCGGCGACCACCCGACCACGGATCGTGTGGCTGCCGATGACCGCGGCGGTCGCCAGCGACGCGCGCGCCGCGGCGCGCAGGATCTTCGCCTCGATCGGCGTGATCCCCTCGTCCCCCGCGCTGAGCTTGATCCAGCCGGCCTGCACGCTCGTCCCGGCGATCTCCGCGCTCAGCTCGCGTTCCATCCAGCGCGCCAGCACCTCCTCGCTCGCCACGTGCGCCCACGCGGGCACCCACGGCTCGCGATAGATGCCGGTCGGCGCGACGAGCGGGAAGCCGGTGGCCTGCGACACCGCCTTCAGGATGTCGGCCCGGCGGCCCACGCCGACCGTGCTGCACTCGACCAACGCAGTCACGCCGGCCGCGCGCGCCCGCTCCAGCTCCGAGCCCATCAACGCGATCACGTCTTCCGCCTTGCCCTGGGCATAGCCGGGGCTGTCGGGCGTGCGCAGATCCACAAACACATGCTCGTGGGGCAAAATCATCCCCAATTCGTCCGCACGCTTCGGGCCAAGAGTGGTGATCAGATACGACATGGGTTCCTCCAAACGTTCCAACATTCTAACGTTCCAACGTTCTAACGCCCAACATTCACATTTGTCGCCAACCAGCTCAGCGCCGCCTCATAGATGATCTCGTGCCCGCCGTCGAAGATGGTGACGCGGGCGTTGTTGCTCTGGCGCCGAAAGAGGACGCGCTTGTCGCCGTAGAGCGGATCGGCGAAAGCGCCGACCAGACGAGGCGGGACGGCCGCATGGGCGACGAAATGGGCGATGTCCGCCTCGCCGATGCGATCCTCGGCCGCGGCCACCGCGTTGAACGCCCGCAGCGCATGGCTGATCGGCACGCTGCCACCGTGGCCGTCAAGGATGCCCGCGTTGATGTCGAGAGGCGGGTGGCTGTCGGGACGAAGATGCGTGAGGGGTGAGCGGGCGCGATACTGCGCATCTACGGCCGGGCTGTCGCCGGGCGCGCCGCCGCAGGAACGTTCCAGGTCGTCGGCGTAGGGCCGGCCCGCGGCGCGGCACTCGGCGTGCCAGGCTGCCAGATCGCTGATCGGGACCCACGCCGAGACCGCCGCCCACCGATCCGGCGCGCGGCCGGCCATCAGCAGCGCCATATGCCCGCCGCCCGACACCCCGACCAGGTAGATGCGCCGGCCATCCACCGCCGCGTGCACCTCGGCCCACGCGACCGCATCGAGCACATCCTGCACCGCCAGCGCCGAACCGGTCGCCTCCGGCCGGTTGTTCGGCCCGCGGAAGGAAGGGGCGATCAGAATCCAGTCGTAGGCGATGCACCACCCGGCATACGGGATGCTCATCTCCTGGTCGAAGTCATACGACCAGGTGTGCAACGCCACCAGCAGCGGCTTCGGCCCCGGCGTGCCCGAATCATAGAACGCCGCCGCCTGGCTGCTCCCATCCGCGCGGCTGACGATAGAGACCCGCCGCACCACCGGCGGCCATCCCGACGAAAGGTCGTTCACGCACTCCCCCCATCACTTAACGTTCAAACGTTCTAACGTTCTAACGTTCGAACGTTCGAACGTTCAAACGTTCAAACGTTCGAACGTTCAAACGTTTGACCTCGCCTTACCGCCCACCGTGGATCTGGCCGCGCGCCAGCGACGCGAAGATCCCGGCGAAGCAGGCGGCCGCGAAGATCGAAAACGCCAGGCGGGCGCTGGTCAGAAAGGCCGGATACTGCTGCGGCGTGATCTGCACCCGGCCGATGACGACCGCAAAGATGAGCGCGGCGATGCCCAGGCTGAGCATCATGCCCATCGTGCGCATCGTGGCGACCGTGGCCGACGCGACGCCGTACCAGCGCCGCGTCACCGAGCTCATCACCGCGTTCGTGTTCGGCGAGGAGAAGAGCGCAAAGCCGAAGCCGAGCAGGATCAGGCACAGCACGATGTACCAGGACGGCGTCGCCTCGCCGAGGAAGGTCAACAACGCCAGCCCGACGGTCGTCACCGCCATGCCGGCCGACGCGACGATGCGCGACTCGACCCGATCGGATAGCCGGCCGGTGATCGGCGAAAAGACCGCCTGGACGATCGGCTGGGCGATGAGCACCAGGCCGGCCGCCTGCGGTGTCAGCCCCTTGATGTATTGCAGATAGAGGCTGAGCAGGAAGCCGACCGCGGCCGTGGCGCTGTAGTTGATCAGCGCGGCGACGTTGGAGAGGGCGAAGCCGCGATTGCGCCGAAACAGATCGAGATTGACGAGCGGCTGGTGCGCCCGGCCCTCCCAGTAGATGAACCCGCCGCCCATGACGAGGCCGACGGCGATCAGGCCTGCGCCCTCGCGATTCGGCAGGAGCGACAGGCCGTACATGAATGAAACGATGGCGGCCCCGTAGACGGCCGCGCCGCGCACGTCGAAACGTTCCCCGCGCGCCTCGGCCCATTCACCTCTCACCCGCGTGGCTACCAGGGCGATGGAGATCAGGCCCAGCGCGGCGCCGATCAGGAAGATGCTGCGCCAGCCGAGGTTCTGGGTCATCAGCCCGCCCAGGAACGGCCCGACCGACAGGCCGGTGTACACCGCGGCCGTGTTGATGCCCAGCACGCGGCCGCGCTCGTTGGCCGGAAAGACCGAGGTAAGGATGGCGGTGCTGGTGGCGAACATCATCGAAGCGAACGCGCCCTGCACGAAGCGCGCGGCGATCAGCATCGTGCCCGACGACGCCAGGCCGACCACCAGCGACGCGACGACGTAGCCGCTCACGCCCGTCGTGAAGATGCGGCGCCGGCCCAGGATGTCGGCCAGCCGGCCCACGGGCAGGAGCGACATCGCATTGGCCAACGTGTAGGCCATCGCCACCCAGCTCAGCGAGACGGCGTCCAGCGCAAACTCCCGGCCGATGGTCGGCAGCGCGATGTTCGTCGAAGAGCCCATGAAGGCGGTCATAAAGACAGACACGGTCGTGATCAACAGCACGATGCGCGAGTCGGTATCTTGCATGGCTTTCAGTACCCCAACGATTTGTCTACGACGTTCTGCAACGGCTCGCCGGCGACGTAGCGACGCAGGTTGTCGAGGAAGATCGCCAGCGCCCGCTCGTTGTAGTGCGGCGTCGCGCCCGCATAATGGGCCGTAATGATCACATTGTCCATCTGCCAGAGCGGGGAGTCGGCGGGCAGCGGTTCCTGCTCGAAGACATCCAGCCCGGCGCCGGCGATCCACCCCTCGCGCAGGCCGCGGATCAGGCTCGGCTCGTCAATCGTGCCGCCGCGGCCGATGTTGAAAATATAGGCCGATCGCTTCATGGCCCGCAGCTCGCGCTCGCCGATCATGTGGCGCGTTTCCGCTGTCAGCGGGATCGTCAGGACGACGAAATCGGCCAGCGGCAGCACCTCCAGCAGCCGGTCGGGGCCGACGACCCGCTCGACGCCTGGCGGCGGTTCGCCCGCGTTGCGCCGCACGCCGATCACGCGCATCTCCAACGCGGCGGCCAACCGGGCCGTCCGGCCGCCGATGGCGCCCAGGCCGATCAGCACCAGCGTCTTGCCCGCCAGTTCGAACAGGCTTTCCCGCGGCTGACGCGCCCACTCGCCGCGCGCCTGGCCGCGCAGCGCCTGCGGCAGGCGCCGCGCAAACGCCAGCATCAGGGCCAGGATGTGCTCGCTGATCTGGATCGCGTGGATGCCCGATGCGTTGGTGACGATGAAATCGCGCGCCGCCAAGTCGGGATGGCGCAACAACCAGTCTGCGCCCGCGCCCCACTGCTGATACCAGCGGAGCTGCGGCATCCGCGCCAGCAGCGAGGGCGGCACATGGCCGGTCGCGATCTCGACCTCGGGCAACACGGCTTCGATCTCGGCCGCGTCGTCCGTGACGACGAGCTGCATCGGGGCTGCCAGGTCGGCGATGATCGCCCGGTCGGCCGCGCTCAACGCGGCGGGCGGTTCGCGTATCAGAAGAACAGTCATGGACTGGGTTTTACCTCTCGTCATGGAAATATCTGTCGGCCCGCCGCGTCGTATGCCTCGATCGGGACGCGCGCGGCCGGGCTGGTCGGATACTCATCCGCCAACAGCGTCCATACCATCGTGTCGCGGAGCCGATCGCCAAACCGGCGCCGGTGGAGCGTAGCTTCGTGCGTGAAGCCGAGCTTGCGCGGCACGGCCGCGCTGCGCACGTTGGCCACGTCGCAGCGGATCTCCACCCAATCGAGCCGGTCTATCTCGAACGCGACCCGCGTCAAGGCCGCGGCCGTCTCGGTCGCGATGCCCTGGTTCAGCCGGTCGGCGCGCACCCAGTAGCCGATCTCCCGACCATCGGACCCGCGCCGCGTGTGCAATCCCGTGCTGCCGAGCACCTCCGTCTCCTGCCGGTCGAAGATGCCGTAGGTGAAATCCTGGCCCAGGTCGAACTGGCCGCGCCAGCGGCGCAGCAGCGCGATCTTGGCCTCCAGGTCGGTCGGCTCGTTGGCGGCCCAGGGCATCCACGGCCGCAGATGCTCGATGCTGACATCCACCGCGGCCTTGAGCAGCCCCGCGTCGGCCGGCTGCCAGCAGCGAATCACCAGCCTCGGCGTGACGACCCGATAGGCCGGGCCGATTGCATGATCAGACATCCATCCCCCTTCGTGAAATCCAGTTCTCCAGCTTCTGGCATGACAAAAGGCATTTCGCAATTTCGGATGCGGCGGCCCCCCACCCCTGACCCCGCCCCCCGCAAGCGGGGGGCGGGGAATCCCTCGAAAGGGGTATTTTGGCCGCCTTCGGCGGCCAAAATACCCCGCTGTTAGCCTCGCCCCTTCCCCGCTTGGCGGGGAAGGGGCCGGGGGATGGGGCCACGCAAGTTGCGAGCCCTACCATCTTCCCACCAAAAGCCGCAGAGCCTGAAATTCGTGTAATTCGTGGCAAGGCCCCTCACGCCTTCAGCCGCGCCGCGGAGTCTGGATCCAGCAGCAGGTGCGCATGGGCCGCCCGGCGCAGGATGGACGCCGGACAGTCCTCCGTGATCGGGCCGAGCAGCGCGGCCTCGACCGCCTCGGCCTTGCGCGCCTCCGGCACGATGCACAGGATGCGCTGCGCCGCCAGCAGCGCCGGGATCGTCAGCGTGATGGCGTGGGTGGGCACCTCGGCCAGGCTCTTAAAGTGGCCCTCGCCCACCTGCTGGCGCCGCGACCGCTCGTCCAGCCGCACGACCTTAACCCAGACCGGATCGTCGAAGTCGGCGAAGGGCGGGTCGTTGAACGCGATGTGGCCGTTCTCGCCGATGCCCATCGCGCACAGGTCGGCCGGGTGCGCCTTGAGCAGCGCCTCATACTCCCGACACGCGGCCTCCAGGTCGGACGCCTGGCCGGGAACGGGATAAAACGCGGCGGGCTTGACCGCATCGAGGATGTGGTCGCGCAGGAAGCGCGGGAAGCTGGCCGGATGCGCCGGGTCAATCCCGACGTACTCGTCCATGTGGAAGACACGGACCTTCTGCCAGGCGATCCCCGGCAGCTCGCGCAGCGCGTGGAGGAAGGTCAGCTGCGAATTGCCGGTCGCCAGGATGATGTTGGCATGGCCCCTGGCCGCGATCGCCCCCGCGATGATGTCGGCCGCCTCCGCGGCCGCGGCCGCGCCCATCGCCGCGTTGCTGGCGTAGATGCTGACGCGCAGGTCGTCGTAGTAGATGGTGTGAAGCGGAATGATCACAGATCGCTCCAGAACATGACGTATGACATATAACAAAACCTCAAGCGCTGCTTGCCCATTGGCCCCCGATCATCACCCGCCACGCGCGGAAGTCGTCGTCGAAGATCGCGAGATCGGCGCGGCAGCCGGGCGCGATGCGGCCGATGGACGCGTCCAGGCCGAGGACGCGGGCCGGGTTGAGCGTGGCCATGCGGATCGCCTCGACGAGCGGGATGCCGACGACATCGCGCAGGATCGGGATCATCTGATTGAGCAGGGTGGTGCTGCCGGCAAAGGCCGTGCCGTCGAGCATCATGCCCACGCCGTCGCCGACGACATACTCCAGGCCGCCCATGCGAAAGCGCGTCCCGGCCGGCAGGCCGGCGCCGTTCGTCGCATCCGACACGGCGCACAGCCGATCGGGGCCGATGCATTTGTAGGCCAGCTTCATCAGCGTCGCCGGCAGGTGGCGGTTATCGGCGATCATCTCGACGGTCAGGCCGTCGAAGACGAGCGCGGCCTCCAGTACCCCCGGCTTGCGCCACGGCCCCTCGCGCACGACGCTCGACATGGCGCTCCAGATGTGCGTGACGTGGCGCAGGCCGACGCGCATGGCGGCCGCGACGTGCTCGTCCCTGGCCGAGCTGTGGCCGACCGCCGGCACGATCCCCGCGGCGGCCAGCCGGCGCACCAGGTCGAGCGCGCCGGGCAGTTCCGGCGCAAGGACGAAGATGCGCAACACGTCCGCGTAGTCCAGCAGCGCCTCGGCCGAACCATCATCGGGCGCGCGCAATGCGGCCGGGTCGAGCGCGCCCTTTTGCGCCGGGCTGACGTAGGGGCTCTCCAGGTGCGCGCCGAGCACGCGGGCGCACCCGTCCGCGCGGGCCGCGTGCATCCACCCGCGGCAAAACTCGCAACAGCGGGCCAGATCGGGGATCGGCTCCGGCGCGAGGGTGGCAACCAGCGAGGTGACGCCGCGGCGGGCGTTCTCCTGCAGGATCGCCGTCCAGGCGGCCGGATCTCGCTCGTTGAAGCTGTGGCCCAGCGCGCCGTGGGTGTGGATGTCAATCAGGCCGGGGGTGATCAGCCGGCCGCCGACATCCAGCCGCGCGGTCTCACTGCCCAGGTCGTCGGCCACGGCCAGGCCCGCAATGGTGTCCCCCTCGATGACAAGGGCCTGGCCTGTGACAAGGCGATCGGGCAAGGCGACGCGACCGTTGGTGAGGGCGATTCTCATGGTTTTGGCCTGCGGCGACATGTCGCCGCTTCTGGTGCTCCGCGGTCAACGCGAACGAAAACGCCGATGCAAAGCGCCGACACGGTCGGCGCAATCCAAAGCCGCCGCGACGGCCC
>JBBIKA010000168.1:0-9208 GCA_037445695.1 Chloroflexota bacterium | reverse complement strand
CCCCCCCCCCCCCCCCCCCCCGCCGCGCGGGCCTCTGTTTTTTTTTTTTTTTTTTTGTTGGGGGGGGGGGGGGGGCGCGCCCCCCCCCCCCCCCCCCCCCTCCAAACCCCCTCTGTTTCTCCCTTTTCCCCAAGAACGGGGAGGAATGCACCCACCAAGTCCATTCTACCCCACCTTCCCGCGCACGGCCAAAAACCCATCGTTCCGTAAATGTACGGATGGATTCGAGAGCCCCCTTGCGCTAAAGTTCAAGCTGAAATTGAAGAACGCCTACGTGCCAGACATTTAGTGCTTTACCAGCTTGGATTTTGCACTTTGCCGCATTGACTCCCACCCCCGCCCCCTTTTCGCGAAAAGGGGGCGGGAAGAAGGCGAAATGGGGTTTGTGGGCAGCGAAGCCGCCCACAAACCCCATCCTCAGCACCTCCGCTCTACCCTGACAGGGGAGAGCGGAGGCCAGGGGATGAGAGAGGTGACGAGAGTATTTTTCAGACCAGCAGTGTAGAGGTGTACCATGTCTCCCAAGCCCGCCCCGATTGCCCTGATTGTCGCGGCCGAGCCGCATATGGCCTGGGCCATGCAACAGGTGCTGTTGCCCGAAGGGTGGCAGGCCATCGTAGCCCATACCGGAACCTCTGCATTAGCCCAGGCCGCCAGCGCGGCGGTCCGCATCGCCTTTGTCAACGCGTCCCTGCCCGACATGGATAGCCAGGACCTGGTCAAACGGCTGCGCCAACTGCGGCCCGAGATCTCCACGGTCGTGATCTCCGACTTCTATTGCCCAGGAGAAGCAGAAACCCAGCAGCTCTTGCAGCGGACCATGTTCTACAACTTCATCGCCCGGCCGTTCGACCTGGCCGAGATCTCGGCCCTGGCGCACCGACCGGCCTTCGGCGCCTATCCCGCCTGACGGGCTGCTTTGTCATAGGTCGTCACCCCCGCCGGGGCCAGGATATTGCCTGATCTCTCCCCCCGCGAGCCCTTCTTGCGCCCTTTCGCAACTCCAACCCTGGCCCCGGCTTTGCTGCTCCTCTGGGTTGCGGGGACGCGTCCCAGCATTTTTCTTGCTTCCCTTCCAACACACGTTTGCAGTCTGTGGTATAATTACCTGTGGCCGAAGCTGACTTTCGTCCCGCCCTACCCGCTTCGCCTCTTTCCGATTTGGGCGAGAAAGGAAGGTTATGGGAGCGGCATGGGTGGAGGTCCGGCCCCAAGCCAACCTTACAAGGCGACAAGGAGTCGTAATGACCCAACTTCTGCACGTGCTGGTCGCGAACAGCTCGGCTGTAGACGGCCGCTTATGGCTTGACGAGCTCGCCCGGATCGGCTACGAGCCGCGTGGCGAAGTCGTGAGCGACCTGGCCGCACTGACGACCGCGCTCGACCGCCAGACGTGGGACCTCATTCTAGCCGACCCGGCTCTGCCGGGCTTCGATACCCGGCGGGTCCTGGCGCTGATTGCCGCCCGCAACCTCGAAGCGCCGCTGATCATCACCCCGGCCGTGTTTGACGAGGATCTGGCGATTGCCGCGTTGCGGGCAGGCGCACACGGCTGCGTGGGCAAAGACCGCTTGCAATGGCTGGCGCCCATCGTGGAACGCGAACTGCGCGATGCGCAGGACCGTCGTGAGCGGCGCCGGGTGTCGGCCGCGCTGAACGCGTCGGAAGCCACCTATCGCCTGCTGTTCGAACACGCCGCCGATGCCGTCCTCATCGCCGACGCCGCCACGAATCGCATCCTCGACGCCAACCCGGCCGCCTGCGCGCTCGTGGGCTGCTCCCACGAAGAACTGTGCGCCCTGCGCCTCGAAGAGCTCTACCCGCCGGAGCTCGCCGCCGCCTATAAGGTCATGTTGGATGCCCACGCCCGTACCACCAACCATTCCCTGCTGGAGGCCGTGCTGCGCCGCGGGGATGGCCGCGATGTCGTGGTGGAGATCAACGCCAGCCAGATCGAGATCAACGGCCGGCCGGCCATCTTGGGCATCTTTCGCGACATCACCCCGCGCACCGAGGCCGCCCGTCAAGAGGCTGCCGAGCGGCAAGCCATGATCGAAGCTGCCACCGCGCAGAATCGCCATCTCAGCGCCCTCAACGAGCTGGGCCTGGCCCTGGCCGAGACGCTCGACCTGGAACAGATCTGTCGGATCGCCTACGAACATGTGTCGCGGCTGGCCGACACCGATGGCTTCGCCATCAGCCTGTACGATCCGGCCACGCGCACCCTGCAGGCCACCTACGTCGTCTCAGACGGCCGGCCGGTGGACGCCAGCATCTTCCCGCCCATCGTATTCACCGGCGAGCCGGCCGGCGGCCGCGCGCGCGCTATTGCGCGCAAGGAGCCGGAAGTCATCCTGAAACATCGCTCGGCGAACCGCAGCCTGGTGATCGTCGGCGAGGAACCGCTCTCGGCCGCCTATGTCCCGATGATCGTCAAAGGGGAGGTCACCGGCCTCTTGGAGGTACAGAGCCAGCAACCCGAAGCTTATGGCGCGGCCGAAGTGGCCTGGCTGGGCCCGGCCGCCAATCAGATCGGCATGGCCATCGAAAACGCGCGGCTCTATCAGGCTGTTCAACGCGAGCTCAACGACCGCAAGCGGGCCGAAGTCGCCTTGCAACAGACGCTGGAAGAGCTCAGGCGCTCCAACGCCGACCTGGAGCAGTTCGCCTATGTCGCATCGCACGACCTGCAAGAGCCGCTGCGCATGGTCGCCAGCTTCGTACAGCTCCTGGGCGAACGCTATCGCGGCCAGCTCGACCAGGACGCGGACGACTTCATCGCTTTTGCCGTCGAGGGCGCCACCCGCATGCAGATGCTCATCAACGACCTGCTGGAGTACTCGCGCGTGGACCGCTTCGGCCGGCCCCCCGTGCCGACCGATGCGGAGGAGGTGCTGGAGCGGACCCTGCACAACATGGAGCTGACCATCGCCGAGAGCGGCGCAACGATCACCTACGACCCGTTGCCCACCGTCATGGCCGACGACGTTCAACTGGAGCGGGTGCTGCAAAACCTGATCGGGAACGCCATCAAGTTCCGCGGGCCGGAGCCCCCGCGCATCCACATTTCCTCCTGCGCAATGCCTCCCGAGCCGGACGGCCGCACGTTCTGGCGCTTCTCGGTGCGCGACAACGGCATCGGCATTGATCCGCAGTTCCACGAGCGCATCTTTCGCATCTTCCAGCGGCTGCACAGCCGGCAGAAATACGAAGGCACGGGGATCGGACTGGCGGTATGCAAGCGGGTGATCGAACGTCACGGCGGCCGCATCTGGGTTGAATCGGAGCCGGGCAAGGGGAGCACATTCCATTTCACCTTGCCGGCCGTGCCGTAGGGCAAAATTCATTTTGCCATATGCTTTGCGCGTTGCCGCGCTCATAACAGAGTCGCATAGAAAGCAATCGGCGTGCCAGAAGCTCTGACCCAACACATCCTCGAATTCGAACAGGCGGTATTGACGCTCGACCGGCTGCGGGCCCAGGCCGTATTGGCCAGCATTCCCGGCCTGAAATCGCCGTTCGAGCTGACGGACAAGATCATCGGCCCGGCGCTGGAGCGCATCGGCTTCGGCTGGCAAGAAGGCCGCCTCTCCCTTTCGCAGCTCTACATGAGCGGCCGCATCTGCGAAGAGCTCATCGAAGAGCTGATCGAAGAGATCCTGCCGGCCGAAGCGGCCGGCCACCGCAACCACCCCAAGATGGCCATCGTTTCGCTGCAAGATCATCACTTCCTGGGCCGTCGGGTGATCTATGCGGCGTTGCGGGCGGCCGGCTACAACCTGCTCGATTTTGGCCGGGCCGATGTGTACGAGCTGGCCGAGCGCGTGCTCGGCGAGCGGATCGAGATCTTGCTCATCTCGGCGACCATGGAAGCCTCGGCCCTGCGGGTGAGGGACGTGCGCCGCCAGCTCGGCGCCGCGGCCGCCCGGATCAAGATCATCGTGGGCGGCGCGCCGTTCCGGTTCGACACCTACCTGTGGCAGGATGTCGGCGCGGACGCCATGGGGTTCGACACGGCCGATACGCTGCGCGTGGTGGCGCAGTTCTGCGGTTGACGCTGCGCGGAGATGGAGCGGGGGAGACCTGCCCCCTAGATCGGGTGCTGCTTGTGACAACCAAACTTTACATCCTGACATGCCGCAACTTCTACCATGAAGTCTCGGCCTGGGCGGCCGAGCAGCAGTTGGCCGACGTGAGCGTGGAGCCGTTCGAGGCCGCCTGTCTCCGGCCGACGGCCGATCAGGAGGGTCTGCGCCGTATCGTTGCCGCACGGCTGCACGCCGGCGACCGGGTCGCGCTGGTCGGCGGCCGCTGTCTGGCCCTCCTGGCCGACCTGGCCGAGAGCGAGCGCGTGTTCCTCTGCACGGCCCCCTCGTGCGCGGCGCTGGTCGGCGGCCGCCAGCTCGTGGAGGCCCACACGGCCGCGGGCGCCTTCGTCACCACGCCGGGGTGGCTGGCCGATTGGACGGCGCTCGTCGGCCGCGCGGGACTCGATCGGCCGGCCGTGCGGGAACTGCTCGGCCGCGATGTGCATCGCATCGTGCTCTTCGACACGGGCATCTACCCGGAAAGCGAACGTCACCTGGCCGCCTTCGCCGACTTCTGCGGCCTGGCGGCCGACCGCGTGCCCATCGGCCGCGATCTGCTCCATCAACGCCTGGAGAGCCTCTGGCTCCGGTGGCGCCTGGCGGCCCAGCGCGAGCAGGCGCTGGCCGATTCCGCGCAGGCCAGCCGCCAATCGGCCGATTATGCCATGCTCTTCGACCTGATCAGCGCGCTGGCCGGCATCACCACCGAAGCCGAAGTGATCGAGAAGATCTTCGAAGTCTTCGCGCTGTTGTGCGCGCCGTCCAGGATGGTCTATGTGCCGGTGATCAACGGCGTAGCCGGCGACCCGCGCAGCCGGCCGGCCTATCTGGGCGTGAGCGACGCGACCCGCCACCGCCTGGCCGGCCTGCGCGCCAGCCATGCCAGCAGCGAATCGGGCAAGGGCTTTGCCCTGCGCATCGGGCGCCGCAACCAGATCGTCGCCGCGCTGGAGGTCGAGGGGTTTGCCTACCCGCATCTGCAGGCCGACTACCTGAACCTGGCGCTCAACATCGCGCCGGTGCTGGCGCTGGCCATCACCAACGCCCGCCACTTCCAGAAGCTGAACGAACTGAACGCCGACCTGGCCCGCTCGAACGCCGAACTGGCGCAGTTTGCGACCGTCATCTCCACCGACCTGAGCGCACCGCTGCAGACCCTCGCCGGCCGGCTGGAGCAGCTCGCCGCGCGGCACGGCGCCGAGCTGTCGGCCGACGCCGCGGCCCTCCTGGCGCAGGCGACCCGCGACGCCGGCCACATGCAGCAAATGATTGCCGACCTGTTGACCTACTGCCGCGTGGATACGGCCGGCAAGCCCTTCGAGCTGACCGATTGCGAAGTCGTGGTGCGTCAGGCCATCGCCAACGTAGCAGGCCTGATCGGCGAGACGGCCGCCGCCGTCACCTTCGATCCGTTGCCCGCGGTCATGGCCGACCCTGCGCAACTGGTGCTCCTCTTCCAGCACCTGATCGAAAACGCGCTCCGGCGCCGCGGGGAAACGCCCCCGGCCGTGCATGTCCGCGCCGAGCTGCAAATGGGAGAGGTGGTCCCGGCCACCGGCCGGCCCGAGATCAACTGGCTCTTCGCGGTGCAGGACAACGGCCCCGCCATCCCGGCCGATCAGATCGCCGCGCTCTTCGCCATGGACGGCCGGCCCCAGGCCGCGGCCCCCGGCACCGGCATGGGCCTGGCGATCGGCAAGAAGATCGTCGAACGCCACGGCGGTCGCATCTGGGCCGAGTCGGCGCCGGACCGGGGGAATACGTTCTATTTCACCTTGCCGGCCGCGTCGTAGGGCGAAATGAATTTCGCCCGATTGCCATTTGTGCGTAAGGTTGGGCTATGGACCATACAGATCAACCGGCCTGTATCTTGCTCGTCGAAGATGTGCCGCTGTTGCGGCGCATGACCGCGCTGGCCCTCGCGCCGGCCGGCCACCAGGTGATCGAAGCCAGCACCGGCGAGGAGGCGCTCCGCGCGGCAGCCGAACATCACCCCGACCTGATCCTGCTCGACATCGGCCTGCCCGACATGGACGGCCTGGAGATCTGTCGGCGCCTCAAGGCCGACCCCGCCACCGCCGACATCCTGATCGCCTTCTTATCCAGCACCCACGCCGACCTCGACACGCAGATCAACGGCCTGGAGACAGGCGCCGATGCTTTCATCACCCGGCCGATCTCCAACCGGGAGCTGCAGGCCCGCGTGCAGGCGCTCCTGCGTCTCAAACGGGCCGAAGCCGGACTGCGCCAGGCCAACGCCCGCCTCCAGGCCGAGCTGGCCGCCCACGCCGAGACCGAAGCGCGGCTGCGCATCATTGCGGAAAACACCTACGCCTGGGAGTTCTGGATCGGCCCGCACGAGGAGCTCTTCTACTGCTCCTCCGCCTGCGAACGCATCACCGGCTACCCTGCGGCCGAGTTCATGGCCCGACCCGGGCTGATCCGCGAGATCATCTATCCGGCCGACCGGCCGCTCTGGGACGAACACGAACGCAAGGTGGCGGCCACCGGCCGGCCCGACGAGACCCTGTTCCGCATCATCCATCGCAACGGCACGGTGCGCTGGTTGGCGCACGCCTGCACCCCGATCTGCACGGCCGACGGCGCCGCGTGGGGCCGCCGCGGCAGCAGTTGGGATATCACGGCGCAGCGCCGCCTCCAGGAGGACCAGACGCGCATCGCCCGCGCGCTGCGCGAAAGCGAGGCGCAATTCCGCGCGCTCACCGAAACCGCCGCCTCGGCCATCTTCATCTATCAGGACGATATATTTTGTTATGTCAACAAGATGGCCGAGCAGATCACCGGCTACCCGGCCTACGAATTGATCGGCATGCGCTTCTGGGAGCTGGTGCACCCGGACGACCGGGAGATGGTGCGTCAACGCGGCCTGGCCCGCCAGCGCGGAGAACCGATCCCTCCTCGCTACACCTTCCGCATCATCACCCGCGCGGGCGCAACGCGCTGGGTGGACTTCACCGGCGGCCTGATCCAGTATCGCGGCCGGCCGGCCGGCCTGGGCACCGCGTTCGACATCACCGAGCTGGTGCTGGCGCAGCAGGCCGAACAGGACCAGCGCCGGCTGGCCGAGGCCCTGCGCGATACGGCCGCCGCGCTCGCCAGCCCGCTCAGCTTCGACGCCATGCTCGATCGCATCCTTGAGGTGGTCGGCCGCGTGATGCAACACGACGCGGCCAACATCCTGCTCATCGAAGAAGGGGTGGCGCGGGTCGGCGCCCATCGCGGCTACGAGGGCCGCATAGACGAGGCGCTCATCCAGGCCATTCGCTTGCCGGTCGCCACCACGGCGAACCTTAAGCAGATGATCGAAACCGGCCGGCCCTACGCCATCCCCGATACCCACACCGATCCGGCCTGGGTGGATGCGCCCGGCACGCGCTGGGTGCGCTCGCACGCGGCCGCGCCCATCCGCGTCAAGGGAACGGTCATCGGCTTCCTCAGCCTGGACAGCGCCACCCCCGGCTTCTTCACGCCGGAAAAGGCCGACCGCCTCCAGGGCTTCGCGGATCAGGCCGGCATGGCGCTGGAAAACGCGCAACTGCTCGATGACCTGCGCCGCCGCGGCGAGGAGTTCGCGGCCGTGTATAACGTGGCGGTGAGCCTGGCCGGCGAGAGCGACCTGCTCGCGCTGCTGGACGCCATCACCGAACAGACCCAACGCCTGCTGCGTTCGGCCACTGCCTGGATCTATCTCTACGATCCGGCCCGCGGCGACCTGGAGCTGACGGCCGCGTCCGGCCGCACGTTCGACCGCAACGCCCGGCTGGCCCTGGGCGAAGGACTGGCCGGCCTGGTGGCCGCGGAGCGCCAGGCACGGCGGGTAAACGACTACTCCCGCTGGGACAATCGCTCGCCGCAGTTCGACGAGATGCCGGTGGCGGCCACGGTGGCGGTCCCGCTGATCTACGCCGGCGAGCTGGTGGGCGCGCTGGGCGCCAGCGAGTACCATCCCTCGACCCGGCGCTTCGACGACGACGACATCCGGCTGCTCGACCTGATCGCCGGCTACGCGGCGGCTGCCATCCGCAATGCGCAACTGCGCCGTAACCTGGAGAACGAGCTGGCCGAACGCCGCCGCGTCGAAGAGATGCTGCGCACCGTGCTCGACACCATCCCGCTCGGCGTCTTCTGGAAGGACCCCGATTCGACCTACCTTGGCTGCAACAAGGCCTACGCGCGCGAGGCGGGATTGGCCGACCCGGCCGAGATCGCCGGCAGGAAGGACGAGGACCTGCCCTGGCGCGCGTCGGCCGAAGCTTTCCGCGCCGAAGATCGGCATATCCTGGCCACCGGTGCTCCCATGATCGGCGTCGAACAGCTTGTCGAACGCAACGGCGGCCGCCAGGTATGGGAACGCGTCTCTAAAGTGCCGCTGTACGATGCAGATGGCTCCATCCGTGGCATATTGGGTACCTTCGAGGACATCACGGCGCAAAAGCAGGCCGATGAGAAACTCAGAGAGACGCTGGCCGAGCTGGAGCGCTCCAACGCCGACCTGGAGCAGTTCGCGTACAGCGCGTCGCACGACCTGCAAGAGCCGCTGCGCATGGTGAGCAGCTTCTTGGGGCTGCTGGCCGAACGCTACCAGGGCCAACTCGACGCGGACGCGGACGATTACATCCGCTTCGCGGTGGACGGTGCGCAGCGGATGCAACACCTGATCAACGCGTTGCTCGAATATTCGCGCGTCACCACCCGCGGCCGGCCGCCGCAGCCCACCGACGCCAATGCCGCGCTGCAAAACGCTCTGTTGAACCTGCAGGTGGCGATCAAAGAGGCCGGCGCGACCGTGACCCACGATCCGCTGCCCACCGTATTGGCCGACCCGACGCAACTGATGCAACTGTTTCAGAACCTGATCGGCAACGCGCTCAAATTCCGCCGCGACGAGCCTCCGGCCGTGCACGTCTCGGCGCGGCCGGCCGCCGAGACCGGCCCGACCGGAAAGATGTGGGAATTCAGCGTAGCCGATAACGGCATCGGCATCGAGCCGCAGTACCATGAGCGCATCTTCGGCGTCTTCCAGCGGCTGCACACCCAACGCGCATACCCCGGCACCG
Source organism: Chloroflexota bacterium (assembly GCA_037445695.1). Taxonomy (GTDB): domain Bacteria; phylum Chloroflexota; class Anaerolineae; order CG2-30-64-16; family CG2-30-64-16; genus CAKZKT01. Next base: position 42 of record JBBIKA010000168.1, on the reverse strand, counting down.
GCATCGGCCTGGCGATCTGCAAGAAGATCGTCGAGCGGCACG
>JBBIKA010000167.1:5220-9237 GCA_037445695.1 Chloroflexota bacterium | reverse complement strand
TCCAAAGCGGAGCCATGGCTCCGCAATCCAAAGCGGGGACACGTCCCCGCAATCCCAAACACCAACCTCTACAACAGCCCGCGGCGGGCGGCCTCGGCTACGGCCTGGGGCCGGTTGGCCACCCCCATCTTCTCCAGGATGTCCTGCACCTTGCGCTTGACCGTGACCTCGCTCCAGTAGAGCCGCTCGGCGATCTCCCGGTTCGTCGCGCCGGCCGCGATCAGGCGCAGCACCTCGATCTCCTGGGCGGAGAGGCCCGCATCGGCCTGGGCCCGGGCCTTCGCCAGCTCGCCGAACTCCCGCATCAGCTTGCCCACCAGCGCCGGGCTGAGCAGCCGTTCGCCCGCGGCCACCTGGCGGATGGCGGAAGCCAGCAGCTCGGGCGAGGCGCTCTTGAGCAGATAGCCCTCGGCGCCGGCCCGCAACGCGCCGAACAGATACTCCTCGTCCTCGTAGGTGGTCAGGATGATGACCTTGATCGCCGGCCACTCCCGCTTGAGCCGCTGCGCGATCTCGACGCCCGTCTGGCCCGGCAGGCGGATGTCCAGCAGAATCACATCGGGCCGGCGTTCGGCCAGGGCGGCGAACAGCGCGGGGGCGCTGTCCGCCTCGCCGATCACCTCGATATCGGGGTGATGCACCAGCACGCTGCGCACCCCCTGGCGCACGATGGGGTGATCGTCCACCAACAGAACCCGGATCGGACTCATAGGGCCTCGGCATGCCCATCTTGAGCCAGCGGCAGCCGCAGGGCCACGCGCGTCCCCGCCCCCGGCTGCGACCAGATCGCCAGCACCCCGCCGACGCTCTCGGCGCGCTCATGCATGCCCATCAGACCCAGGTGCGCCCGCGGCAGCCGCTCTATGGCGGCCAGGTCGAAGCCGATGCCGTCGTCTCGGATCTCGACGGTCACCTGCCGTGGGCCGAAGTCCAGGCTGATCTCGGCGCGACGGGCGCGAGCATGGGCGGCCAGGTTGTTGAGCGCCTCCTGCACGATGCGAAACGCGGCCACTTCGGCGTCCGCCGCGAACCGCCGGGGTGTACCGGCCACGCGCACCTCGCACGGGACCCCGCTGGCCCGGCCGAACTCGGCCGCCAGCTCGCGGACGGCCGGCGCCAGGCCGTGCGCGTCCAGCGTCAGGGGCCGCAGGCTGAAGATCGCGCGGCGCATCTCGGCCTCGATGCGGCGCAACAGCGTCTGGGCCTCGGCCAGTTTGGCCGCGGCCTGCTCCGGCTGTGCGGCCAACAGCTCGCGCGCGGCCTGGGTCTCGAACAAGGCGCCGATGATGAGCTGCTGCACGCTGTCGTGCAGGTCATGCGCGATGCGGCCGCGCGTCTTCTCTTCGATGCGGCGTTCTTCGACTCGCATCTCGCGCAGCGCGTCGGCCTTCTGCGCCAGCGCCGCCCGGGCGGCTTCCAGCTCGGCCGTGCGCTCGGCGACGCGCGCCTCGAGGGTGGCGTTCAGCGCTTTCAGCTCCTCGTGCAGCCAGGCGCGCTCGATGGCCGCGCCGATCTGATGGCCGATGGCGGTCAACAACTCGCGGTCGGCCGCATCGAAGGTGCGCGGGGTGCGGCTGGCCACATGGATCAGGCCGACCACGCGCTCGCTGGTCTGCACCGGCACGCTCAGCACCGCGGCGAAGCGTTCGCACGCGCACGCCGCGGCCGGCGGGAGGGACCGGCCCGGCTCTTCGGTGATCAGCACTTCCCCGCGCAGTGCGGCCCGGCCGCACTGGCAGAAGCCCAGAGGCACCGTCTGCTCGGCCGCCAGGAAGTCTGCCGAGACCGCACGCGCGGCCCGCAGCGCCAGGTGGCCATCTTGCAGCAGGCGCACGTCCCCGGCATCGAGCTGCAAGACTGCCAGGACGCGCTCCAGTGCCACCTGGAGCAGCGAGTCCAGATCCAACGAACGATTGAGCGCCTCGCTGATCGCGTGCAGCGCCATGAGCTGGCTGTGCTGGCGCTCGCACTCGCGCAGCCGCGCCTGCGCATCGGCAATCGTGGTCATCGCTTACCTGTTGCGGACAGGGGGGAAGTAAATCTGCCGGTAGCCCTTCAACTATCGGCCATTATAGTACAATTATAGCACTTATAGGGGATTAGAGCAAATTGAACGATGCACCCCGCGGAATGATAGTCGTCCCGTGCGGGCCAGCACGTGGGTTTCATGTTGCGCCCGCGTTGCGGTATAATAAACTCTCAGAGAGGTGAAACATGAGCCTGGTAGCCATTGCACGTCGTTTGCCGCAGGAGCTTCAACTCCCCATGCTCGAGTTCGCCGAGGCGATCGAGGGGGAGTTGCGCGCGCAACTTGCGGTGCGCCGTGAGGATTTTGAAGCCCTGCAGGCCACCGTCCGGGACCTGGCCGAGGCGCAGAAGCGCACCGAGCAGCGCGTCGCCGAGTTGGCCGAGGCCCAGAAGCGCACCGAAGAAACCTTCAACAAGCTGATCACGCGCGGCGATCGCATCGAAGTGAAGCTGGGCGGCCTGGTGGGCGACATCCTGGAGCGCAAGTATCGCGAACGGGCGTTCTCCTTCCTGGGGCAGGTCCTCCGGCCGGTGCACAGCGTTTCTCTGCAGGACTTGTTGCCGCAACTGGAGGCCCATCTGACCGAGGCCGAAGTGGACGAGCTGGTGCCTCTGGACGTCCTCCTGCGTGGACACGTCCGAGCGCTGCCCGGCCGGCCCGAGATCTGGCTGGCGTTGGAGGTTTCGGCCGTGGTGGATCAGATGGACGTCGAGCGGGCGGTCGGCCGGGCGCGGATACTGGCGAAGGCTGGCCTGAAGGCGATGCCGGCCGTGGCCGGGGAAGAGATCACCGAGGGGGCCCGGCTGCTGGCGCTCCGGCAGAAGGTTCTCGTGCTCCAGGACGGCCACCGCTACAACTGGTTTGAGGCCCTCGAGCAACTGTTCGGGGCAGTGGATTCAGGACCTGAGGAGTGATCTATGAGCACCCGGAAAGAAGCGCCACAGACCGGCGGATTCACGGCCGAGGAACGCGCCGCGCTGAAAGAGCGCGCGAAGGAGCTGGCGGCCGAAGCGCGGGCGAGCAAGAACCGAGCGGCCGGGGAAAGCGACGTGCTGGCGAAGATCGCCGAGATGCCGGAGCCGGATCGCAGCATGGCCGCGCGGCTGCATGAGCTCATCACCGCCAACGCGCCGGAGCTCTGGCCGAGAACCTGGTACGGGATGCCCGCATATGCCAGGGACGGCAAGGTCGTCTGTTTCTTCCAGAGCGCGGCGAAGTTTGGCGCGCGCTACGCCACCCTCGGCTTCAACGATACCGCGCACCTCGACGAGGGCAACATGTGGCCGACCGCCTTCGCGCTGAAGGCGTTGACCCCGGCCGAAGAGGCTCGGATCATCGCGCTGGTGAAGAGGGCGGTGGGCTGAGGCAGGGTACCACGGCATGAACATCTGCTCTCCAAATGGCTCAGCGGCCCTAACGCAAAGGCGCAAAGGTGCAAAGGCACAAAGATCATTAGAAAACCGGCCTTCTCTATCGCCGTCAAGGACGATTGGGCCTACACCCTGATGATCATGCAGCCCGACCACATCACCCCGGCCATGTTCGCGGAAGCGCTGGCGCAGGCCGCGAAGAAGAAGCCAAACCCCGCGCTTGCCCGGCTGCGCCTGGAGTCGTTCCGCGAGGGCCTCTGCGTACAGACCATGCACATCGGTCCCTACGCCACGGAGCCGGCCACCCTTGCGCGGCTGCACGGCTGGGCGGCCGAGAACGGCTACTGCCTGACCGGCAAGCACCACGAAATCTACGGGGGCGACCCGCGCCGCGGCGACCCGGAGAAGCTGAAGACGGTGCTGCGGTATGGGGTGAGGCGGTAGGTCGAAGGGGTGGTCGTTCGCGGACGAGAAGCAGCCGTCTCCCTGGCTCGCCTTCCTGGCGCTGCGGATTCAAGCGTGGGTCGGCTAGAGCGAGGCGGCGGCAGGCCGGCGGCTGTGCGATCCCTGCTTTCTGTAAGACTTGCTCAAAGAGCGACTGGGCCGTAGCTTATTCCA
>JBBIKA010000167.1:0-5120 GCA_037445695.1 Chloroflexota bacterium | reverse complement strand
AGTGTTCACTTGAGCGCCTTCCCGATCTCCCACGCCTTGCCGATGCGCGGGCCAAGCTTGTGATAGTAGCCGTCGGCCGTGAAGATGAGCGGGTCGAGCGCGGCCGCGTCAATCCGCGTCGGCGTTGCCAGCGCGGCCTCGTCCACGTGCGTCTCCACGATCTCCGCCAGATAGAAGACGCCGCTGCCGGCCTCCACTTTCTTGACGATCCGGCACTCCAGGTTGAGGGGACATTCGACGATCAGCGGCGCGCTGATCTGCGTGGCCGGCGCCAGCGTCCAGCCGCATGTCGCCGCCTTGCGCGGGTCGCTCTTCCCGCTGACCATGCCGCAGTAGTCCACGCCGACGGCCTGGCTGCTGTTCGGAATGTTGACGGTGAAACAGCCTTCGCGGTCAATGAAGGGCGTCGAATAGTGGCTCTGGCCGATCTCCAGCGCCATCAGCGGCGGGTTGCCGCCGACGATGCCGCACCAGGCGACGGTGAGGATGTTGGCGGAACCCTCCCCCGTCTTCACCGCCACAAGCACGGCCGGCATGGGGAACAGGTTCGTCGTTGGGCCGAGTTGTTTTTTGGACATAGGTATTCCCTCCTGAGGATCGTTTGAATCTCAGCGGACGCCGCGAATCTGCTGCCGGTCGCCGTCGCGAAGAACAGGCCAGGCAATGGCATCCGGCGATCGTTGCTTCATCGCCATCATGCGCCCGATCGTCCGTCCGGCGGGGCCTCGTCCATCCACCTCACCGGGCCGTGCGCGGGGTAGACCCGGGTGGCGCCGCGTGCCCGCAGGCGCCTCCAGGTCGCCAATGCAACAGGGTTGTCGAAGGCATAGGCTTCTGGCGGGAGATCCCCGATGAAGACTGAGCCATCATCGAGGAGGAGCGAGACGCAATGGTTGGTGTGGCCGGGTGTCGGCAGGATTTCCCCGGCAATGCCGATCTGGCCCAGGAGATGGCGGCTCTGCTCGCAGGAGATGACGATGTTGCCCTCTGCGGTGATATCTACATAGCGGTCGTTTGGCTTGGTCCAGGTCTTCATGAGGGGGATGGCATCAACCTGGACATCCAGCACGAGGAGGGGAACGCCTTCTCGCTTCAGCTCCTCGGCCAGGCCGGCGTGGTCAATGTGATAGTGGGTGGCGAACGCGTAACGAATCTCGCGCAGAGGCACGCCCATCTTCTTGAGGTTCGCCTTCATGATGCCGAGGGTGCCCGGCCAGCCGAGATCAACGAGCAAGCGCGCAGTGCCGGCGCTGATAACCCAGTAGTTGGTTGAGCGGTAACCGACATTCACAATCGTTACGGGGGCCAAGAGGATTGCCTCCGCCAAACTGTCAGCGTGAACGAAATACTGGCTCTGCGGCTTTTGGTGGGAAGACGGTAGGGCTCGCACCTGGCGTGGCCCCATCCCCCCGCCCCCCCGCAAGCGGGGGGTGGGGTCAGGGGTGGAGAGGGCCACTGCATCCGGAATTGCCGAAATGCCGCTTGTCTCGCCAGAAGCTGGAGAACCGAAATACTTTTTGGATTGCGACGCCATGGCGTCGCTTCGCGATCTTGGCCCGTCGCCTCACAAGATTCGCGTGTCCGGTGCACGGCATCTGCGAACCCCGGGCGTGGCCGGTTATCCATCACCGGAGGCCGGTTTTGATCATCTCCACGGCCCAATCGGCCAGATGGGCCGGCCGGGCGCGCAGTTGCACCCGGCCGCCGAAGCCGACCATCGCCTTCAAGTCGAGGGTCCGGCCGGCCAGGATGAGCTGAGGCCGGCCTACCTCGCTCACCAGAAAGATCACCGTGTCCAGGGGGCGCTCCAGCCCCTGGACGGTGAACGGCCCGCCGGTATGATACAGGTCCGCCAGATCGGCCGCGGCGACCGCCGGCGGGGCCGCACCCGCCGGATCGGCAAAGGTCACCGCGGTCTGGATCAGGCGACCGCCGCGCAACGTGTAGCTCTCCTCGACCCGCAGGCCGAAGAGGGAGTTGGTCCAGGTCAGCCGGATGACTGCGCTGTCGGCCAGGGCCGCGGCAAACAGCGGCCGGCCGGTGGTCAGGTCGGCGACGGTCAGCCAGGTGTGGCCGGGCCGCGGAACGGCCAGCAGGAGCAGGCCGGTCAGCAGGAGCAGGCCGGCCGCCCACAGGCGCGCCCGCGGCCGGCGCATCCTCGGCGAAGCGCCCCAGAGGCCGGCCGCGGGCCGGAGAAGTCGCCGCACGCCTATTTCAGCGCGCCCTTTTCGCGGAAGTATTTGGCCGCGCCGCTGTGCAGGTACTTCTGGGCCTCAGGGCCAAGCTGCGCCAGCGAGCTTTCGGGCGTCAAGTTGTTGGCAGCCTTCCACACGGCCGCGATCTCGGCTTTCTTGTCGAAGATCTGGGACACGATCTGGTACAGCCGATCGGCCGGGAAGCTCTCCATCGTGTTCAATACCGCCGTGATGGCCAGCGTCTCGATATCGGCATCCACCCCGGCGTAAGCCCCCTTGGCAAACTTGCTCTTGTGGAACACCCCCGGGTTGGTCGCCATGATCTTCTGGGCGAGGTCGCCGCTGATCGGCAGCAAGACCATCTTCAGGCCAGGCGTGGAGGCCAGGTCAATGATCGAGGAGGTGGGCACCGCGCCGCTCCAGAAGAAGGCGTCTATCTTGCCGTCCTTCAGCGCGGCCACCGATTCCGTGGCGCCCAGCTTCTCGCGGGCAAAGTCCTTGTTCCAGTCTATGCCTAGCGCCTTGAGCACGTAATCGGCCTGCTCCTCGGTGCCGCTGTTCGGCGCGCCTGTCGAAACGCGCTTGCCCTTCAAGTCGGCCAGCGTCTTGATGCCCGTGCCTTCTTTGGTCACCACGTGCAACGGTTGTTCGTAGAAGGCCATGACGATGCGCACCGGCTGCTTCTGGTCGGAGACGGCGGTCAGCTTGCCTTCGTTCGCCCAGATCACGTGGTAGTCGTAGGAGAACGACATGCCGGCTTTATTGGCCACGAGCAGCTTGAGGTTGTCAATGGCCGCCGTGGTGGCCTCCGAAGTCGCTTCGGTATTGGGAACGTTCTTGGTCACCACGCTGCTGATCGCACCGCCCAGCGGATACCAGACCCCGCCGGTGCCGCCGGTGGCGATGCTGAAAGACAGCTTCTCCGCCGGCCGCGGCGCGCAGCCCGCAACAAGCACTGCCAGGACGACAAGGACGAATAGGACGGCTTGGCGTTTCATGATTTTCCTCCGTTTTGTGGATTGATTTGAATAGAAGCCCGATCGCCTTCCCCGATCAGGGCGTCGTGGCCGTCGAATGATTGGCCAAATAGTCGCGCGTCAGCGCGGCCGCGCCCGCCACCAGCGGCACCACGCCCCAGATCGAACGGATGTCCAGCGGATCCACGATCATCAGGCAGGCCATGGCGATCAGCAGAGCCCGTTCGACCAGATGGAGCCTGCCCTTGAAGAAGCCGGTGATGCCGGCCGCCAGGAAGAAGAGCGCGGCCGTAGCCGTCAGGGTGGCGAAAAGAAAGTCCGGCAGATTCGCGTCCACGATCAGCAGACTGGCGCCTTCTCGGGTGGCCGCGAAGAAGAAGGGAACCAGGAAGGCCGGCAGCGAATACTTCCAGGCGTGCATCATGGCGCCGAACGGATTGCCGCCCGTAACGGCCGCGGCGGCCGACGGCGAAAGGCCGACCGGTGGCGAGACCTCGGAGAGCACCGCGAAGTAAAAGGAAAGCAGATGCGCGACGTGAACCGGCACGCCGACCTGCACCAAGGCCGGGGCGATCATGATGACCGTCATGATGTAGGTGGCCGTGATCGGCAGGCTCAACCCGATGACCATCGAGGCGACCAGCGAGAGGAGCAGGGCGACGATCACCGAGCCGCCGCTGACGCTCATGATGATGCCCGAGATCTTCAAGCCCAGGCCGGTGAGGGTGAACGTGCCGACGATCAGGCCGGCGCCGGCTAACAGCACCGCCACCGGCAACATGTTTTTCGCGCCCTCGATGGTCGCCGCCGCCAGCCGGCGCGGGGTCAGCCACTGGGTGCGGTCGCGGCTCAGGAAGCTGGTGAGCACCACCGCCGCGATCGCCCAGATCGCGGCCGATTCGGGCGAGCGGCCCAGCCCCAGCAGCGCGATCAGCACGATCAGCGAGATCAGATGATAGCCGCGGGTGCGCAGAACCTGCCAGGCGGTCAGGCCCACGCTTTCGGGCGGAGCAAAGCGATAGCGCCGGGCCTCCATCTCCACCATGAAGAGCGTGCCGACATAATAGAGCAGGGTGGGCATGATCACCATGACCACGACGTCCCAAAAAGAGATGTTCAAGAATTGCATGATGAGGAAGGCGGCCGCGCCCATGAGGGGCGGCGAGATGACCGCGCCGATCCCGCCGGCCGCGATCAGCCCGGCCGCCATGTTGGGCGAGTAGCCGGCCCGCTTGAGGATGGGCCACATGAGGGGCGCCACCGACATCGTGGTGGCGACGCCGCTGGCCTGCGGGCCGCCCAACAGCGCGGTCGTGATCACCGCCCCGCGGCCGGCGCTGGACGACTTGCGCCCCATGATGGCCAACGCCAGCTCCAGCCAGAACTGGCCCGCGCCGGCCGCGTCCATATACGTGCCATAGACCACAAAGAGCATCACGAACGACACGCTGACCGACAGCGGCACGCCGAAGATGCCCTCCAGGGTCATGTACATGTGGCCCACGATGCGGTCCAGATCATAGCCCTTGTGGCCCAACACGCCGGGGATCCAGGCGCCCAGGTAGGAGTAGAGCAGGAAGCCGGCCACGACGATGGTGAAGGTGTTGCCGACGATCCGGCGGGACAGCTCGAGGAGCAACAGGATGGCGATCAGGCCAAAGATCACATCGGGCAGGCTGGGCACGGTGCTGCGCCGGACGAACGCGTCGGTATCTAGCAATGCCCAGACGATGGTCGCCGCGCCCAGCAGCGCTAAGCCGAGGTCGAGCCATTTGAACCATGGTCGTTCTTTGCGGACAGGGGGATAGACCAGGAAGGCCAGCACGAAGATGAAGCCCAGATGGACCATCCGGAAGAGGTAGGTCTCGACCGGCACGATCGCGCCGTAGAGAGACCAGCCGACGAAGGCGACATAGAGCAGGCCGACGAGCACGGCCGCTTTACCCCG
>JBBIKA010000166.1:0-9240 GCA_037445695.1 Chloroflexota bacterium | reverse complement strand
AACCCTAATAATCAGTATCCTTTTGTTTACCCCCCCCCCGCCCCCCCCCCCCCATTTGGGGTTTGGGGGGGGGGTGTGTTGTGTGTGTTTGGGGCGCGGCAAAGCCGTCCGCAAACCCCTTTCCGTCTTCTCCCCGCCCCCTCGCAGGGAGCGGGGCCGGGGGGTTTGGAGGCAGCGAAGCCGCCGCCCCAAACCCCCTCTTCTTCCCCCTTCTTCTACATTACATTATAACACAACGTCAAGAGCCTTGCTGTGGTGGCCGGGGTGCGGTAAAATGCGCGCAGGAGCAAAGATCGGCATGGCGGAAACGCTGCGCGGCACGATAGAACGCATCACGTTCCACAACGCAGAAAACGGCTATACGGTGGCCCAACTGGCGCCCGACGGGCAAAGCTACACGGTGACCGTGGTCGGCAACATGCTCGGCATCAACGTCGGCGAGGCGGTCGAGCTGAAGGGCGCGTGGATGGCGCATCCCCAATACGGCCGTCAGTTCAAGGCCGAAACGGTGCGCACGATCCTGCCGGCCACGATCGCCGGACTGGAGAAATACTTGGGCAGCGGATTGATCAAGGGGATCGGCCCGGTGACGGCCAAGCGCATCGTGCGCAAGTTCGGGCTGGACACCCTGCGCGTCATCGAAGAGATGCCGGAGCGTCTGCACGAAGTGTTGGGGGTTGGTCGCAAGCGCGTCGAGTTGATCACGCGCGGCTGGGCCGAGCAGAAGAAGATCAAAGAAGTGATGCTTTTCCTGCAAAGCCACAACGTGTCCACCGGCCTGGCCGTGAAGATCTACAAGGCCTACGGAGACGATGCGATCGAGATCGTGCGCAATGACCCGTATCGGCTGGCGCGCGATATCTTCGGGATCGGCTTCGTCACGGCCGACAAGATCGCGCGCGAGATCGGCATCGCGGCCGATGCGCCCGAGCGGGTGGCCGCGGGGGTGGCCTATGTGCTCAGCGAAGCGGCCGACGAGGGGAACGTCTATCTGCCGGCCGCCGAGCTGACGAAGCGGGCCGCGGCCATGTTGGGCGTGAGCGCCGAGCTGGTGGCGCGCGGCATCGCGGCCCTGGCCGACGACGAGCAGGTGCACGTGGAGGAGGGGGACGGCGCCGCGGCGCCGCACCTGGCCGAAGAGCGGCCCGTGTATCTCATCCCGTTCTACCGCGGCGAGATCGGCGTGGCGAACCGCCTGCGTCGCCTGGCCGAAGCCGCCGAGGACCGGCTGGCGCTCTTTCGCCGTTTCGATTGGCCGGCCGCCTTCGCGGCGTTGCAGGCGCAAGAGCACCGGGCTTTGACCCCGCGGCAGAGGGAGGCGGTCCAGGCGGCGCTCACCCACCGCGTGACCATCTTGACCGGGGGGCCGGGCACTGGCAAGACGACCAGCGTGCGCAGCATCATCCGCCTGGCCGAAGCGGCCGGCGTCAAGGCGGTGCTCGCTTCTCCCACCGGCCGGGCGGCCAAGCGGCTCAGCGAGGCGACCGGCCGGCCGGCCAAAACCATCCACCGCTTGCTGGAGGTGAAGCCGGCCGAGGGCTTCAGCTTCGGCCGCAACGAGGACAATCCTCTGGATGCCGATCTGGTGATCGTGGATGAAGCCTCGATGCTCGACCTGATCCTCACCAACAACCTGCTGAAGGCGATCCCGGCCGGCGCACATCTGCTGTTGGTGGGCGATGTAGATCAGCTTCCCAGCGTAGGCGCCGGCAACGTATTGCGGGACCTGATCGAGGCGATCGAGGGAAGCGGAAACAAAGGCCAGAAGCCCGACGATAGAGCGCCAAAAGTCGCTTCCCCGGACGCCGGCGCCCTGCCGGCCGGCGCCTGCGCGGTCGTTCGGCTCGATACCATCTTCCGGCAACCCGAGGGCAGCTACATCATCACCAACGCGCACCGCATCAACCAGGGCCAGATGCCGATCCTGGACAACCGCAACGCCGTGGACTTCTTCCTGTTCCGCGAAGAAGACCCGGCCAAAGCCGCCGACCTGATCGTGGAGCTGGTGCAGGAACGCATTCCCCGGCGCTTCGGGTTCAAGCCCGCGGACATTCAGGTGCTTTCGCCCATCCATCGGGGCGAAGCGGGAGTGGCGGCGCTCAACGCCCGGCTCCAGGCCGCCCTCAATCCGCCCGGCCCGCAGAAAGCCGAGCGCCAGATCGGCGGCCGGGTCTTTCGCCAGGGCGACCGGGTGATGCAGATCCGCAACAACTACGAGAAGGATGTCTTCAACGGCGACATGGGGTATATCGCGGGGATCAACCTGGAAGACCAGGTGGTCCAGGTGAACATGGACGGCCGGCCGATCCTGTATGACTTCCTGGAGCTGGACGAGCTGGTGCACGCGTACGCGATCAGCATTCACAAGGCCCAGGGCAGCGAGTTCCCGGCCGTCGTGGTGCCCATCCTGACGAGCCATTACATGCTGCTGCAGCGCAACCTACTCTATACGGCCGTCACGCGCGCGCAGAAGCTGGTGGTATTGGTCGGCAGCCCGCGCGCCATCGGGATCGCGGTGAAGAACGACCGTGCCCAGGAGCGCTTTTCGGCGCTGGCCGAACGGGTGGGAAGGAGGTGAAGCCAGATGCCGGTGATTACGCTGGCGCGCGAATTGGGAAGCCGGGGCGACGATGTGGCCGTAGCCGTCGCCGAGGCGCTGCAGTTGCGCCTGGTGGGCCGCGAGCTGATCAATCAGGCCGCCCGCGCGGCCGGTGTGCCCGAGGTGGCCCTGGCCGAGATAGATGAACTGGGCCTGTTGGGCCTCAAGCCCGATCGCAAGGCACTGCAGCTCTACCGCGCCACCGTCGAGCGCGTGATCCGGGAGCAGGCCGAGCGGGGCGATGTGCTGCTGGTGGGCCGCGGAGGCCAGGTCGTCCTGGCCGGCCGGCCGGGGGTCTTGCATGTGCGGATCATCGCGCCGCTCGCGGCGCGCATTCGTTGCGTCCAGGAACGCTGCCACATCTCGGCCGAGGCCGCCGCGGCGCGCGTCGCGGCCTCCGATCGGGCGCGCGCAGCCTTCCTGCGCCGCCACTATGGCGTTCGCTGGGATGATCCCTGTCTGTACGACCTGATCATCAACATGGCCCATCTGACCGTGGCCGGTGCGGCGGCGCTCATCTGTCAGGCCGCCCAGCAGATGCCCCCCTCAACCGGTGAGGATGCCGCATGAGTTCCCGCGAGCCGCCGTCCTTCTCCCATCCCGTCGAAGCCGAGTTCGCGCGCATCCTGGATTTTTACGGCATTCCTTGGCAATATGAGCCGCGCACTTTCCCGCTGGAATACGACGCGGCCGGCAACGTCACCGAGGCGTTCTCGCCGGACTTCTATCTGCCGGAACAGGACCTGTACGTCGAGCTCACGACCATGCAGCCGAAACAGGTGCGCCACAAGAACCGCAAGATCCGGCGGCTCAAGGAGCTCTATCCGGAGATCAACATCAAGCTGTTCAAGCGCGGCGACATCCGCTCCCTGATGCTGAAATTCGGAGTACAGGATTACGAGGAGATGATGACCAACGAGCTGTGAATGCACAAGCTGTGCACGCACGGGTTATAAATGCACGAACAAAGTGCAAAGCACCTTATTCGTGCATTCGTGCCCTCATTCGCGGATAACTTCGTGGCCCGGAGAAGCCACGGTTGGCTTGCGTCCCAGGATGCGCGTCCTGATCAGCTCAAACAGGCGCTCCCTGTTGTCGCGCCACACGTGGATCAGGGTCGGCAGGCCCGGAATGAAGAAGAACGCCAGCACCAGCAGCGTGAAATACTTGTCCACCCCTTCGATCGTCCCGAACCAGACCCCAAGCGCGTAGCCGAGCATCGTCATTCCCACCGCCCAGGCCAGCGCGCCGATCACGTTGAAGATGACGAAGCGGCGATAGCTCATGGAAGCGGCGCCCGCCACGATGGGCGCAAAGGTCCGAATGACCGGCACCCAGCGCGCCAGGGTGATCGTCTTGCCGCCGTGTTTTTCGTAGAAAGCGTGCGCCTTGAGCAGGTTCTCACGCCGGAAGAGCAAGGAGTTGGGGCGGGTGAAGATCCGCGGTCCGGTCTTGGCGCCAAACCAATAACCCACGTTATCGCCGAGCACGGCCGCGACAAAGAGGGTCGGCACGAGAATCCGGATGTCCAACAGGCCGCGCGACGCCAGCAGTCCGGCCGTCAGCAGGAGGCTGTCGCCCGGAAAGAAGAAGCCGAAGAACAGCCCGGATTCCGCAAAGATGATGAAGATCAGCCCAACGTAGCCGACCGTCTCGATCAGTTTGACCAGATCAAATCCCATGTTTTCCTCGTTCGAGCAGATTGTCGGATTATAGCATCATCCCAACTCAGATGCAATCCGGGCAGCCTCCTCTGTGCCGGGCAAGGTATTCGCGGTTGGGGCAGGGGCATCTTCGTCAACGGTGCCAGGCAGCTCGGCCGCCAGATCGGCCGGGGAGGCTTCGTCGGGGCGTTGCGGGGCCGGCGCCATGGTCGGCGGAGGTGTGGCCGGCGCCGCGGGCTGGAAGGTCGTCTGCGGCGGCTCGGCGTCCGACGGGGCGGGGGATGCGGTCGGAGGCGTGACTGTGGCCGGGCTCCGAGCCTTGTTCTGGCGCGCCGTTGCCAGGTGGTCGTTGATGGCGGCCAGGAAGTAGAGCACGACGCCGAACATCAGCAGTGCAAGCGCGCCGAAGAACGTGCTGATGAAGATGGGAAGCGAGAGCCATCCCGCGAAGCCGCTGCCCCAACCGGCGCCGAGGCCCCAATTCCACCAAGAAATGCCCACGATCAGGCCGCCGAGGAAATAGAGCGCGGCCGCCAGAAACAGCAGGATAGCAACCAGGCGTGCGAGACGATGGGTGCGCATGTGTTCCTCCTTCGTGGTCATGACAGGGTTGAACGGTTGCCATAAGTCTATGGTAGCGTCACCACCTGCCCTCCTCGGTCGGTAGAGCCATTTCGACCCCCTCAACCCCCCTTTTGCTCTTCTCCCCCGAAACGGGGGAGAAGAGCAAAAGAAGAGAGGGTTTGGAGGCAGCGAAGCCGCCACCTCCAAACCCTTATTCTCCTCCTTCCCTGGCCAAAGGCCAGGAGCGGGGCAAGGGGAGGGATGAGGCAGGTAGTTACATTGTAACACAAAATGGATTCCGGGCATAACCGGTCGCACGCCGACGGCTTGCGTGACGAAGGCCCGGCCGCACGGGCCGAACAAAAAGGCCCATTTGCCACACCGGCCTCGCCGATGACGCAAATGGGCCCTGTCCGCTCCGCGGCGAAACTACTTGGTCGCGGGCGCGTTTTCCTTCAAGATGTCATTGGCCTTCTTGACGACATCGTCAAGCAGTTTCTTGGCGTCGGCTTTGGTGTCGGTGATCGCCTTGCTCAGGATCTCCTTGTCAATCAGACTGCGCACCGGATCATAGCCGGCCACCGGCGCCTCGACCATGGCGTATTTGGCCCATTCGAACATCTTGGCGTAGGAGTCGGCCAGGCCGCCCGCCCACCTCGGATCCTTGGCGTACGCCTCCTTCACGTCCGCCACGGCGCTCTGGCGCACCGGCAGATAGCCGGTCCAGACGGCCCAGCGCGCGGTCTGCGCCTTCTCGCCCAGGAACTTGATCACCAACCAGGCGGCCAGCTCCTTCTCGGGCGTGGTCTTGTAGACGCTGACGCTGGCGCCGTAGAGGTTGATGGCCGGCTTGGGGCCGCTCTGCGGCGGCAGCGCGATGTCCCACTTGAACTTGGCGCCCTTGTCTATCGTCTCCTTGTAGAACGGCAGGCCGGAGGACGAGGCGATGACGAAGAGCACATCGCCGTTGCCGAAGCGGGTCTGCTCGCCGTAGCGCTCGCTGGTCGGGATCTCGACCAGGCACTTGTTCTCGGCCATGCGCTGGATCATCTTGACGGCGTCTACGCCGGCGTCGCTGTTGAAGACGTAGGCGCTGCCGTCTTCGGCCAGGATGCGGCCCCCGCGCGTGAAGACCAGGGTGGCGAAGTTCGACGCGTCATGGCGGAAGGCCCAGCCGAACTTCTTGGTCTTGTCAGACGCCTTGCAGGCCATCTCCTCGAATTCCTTCCAGTCTTTCGGCGGCGCGCTGTAGCCGAGCTCCTTCAGCCAGTCCGCGTTGTAGTAGAGCACTTCCATCGAGCGTTGGGTCGGGAAGCCCAACACCTCGCCCTTGAACTGCGGGTTCTTGTCGCTGTCCAGGAAGGTCTGGAAGTAGTCCTTGAGATCTGCTTCGCTCAGGCCATAGGTCTTGCTCTGGATGAAGGGGGTCAGGTCGATGACCGCGTCCTGATTGCGATAGGTCGCGGCCTGATTCTGGTAGGCCACCGAGATCTCGGGCGGCTGGCCGGCCTGGATGGCCGCGTTGATCTTGTTGTACACGTCATTGTACGACGCGCCGGCGATCTCGGCCTTGGCGGTGATGCCATACGGGTTGCTCTTGTTGAACTCGTCGAGCATCCCCTGCAGGAAGTCCTGATCCTTCTGCGGCCGGTTGTGCCAGTAGGTCACGGTGATGTTCTTGCCCTTCAGGTCAATCGCATCCACCTCGGCGGCGGTCTTGGGCGGGTTGTTCACCTTGACGGCCGGAGCCTTGGTCGGTTCGGGCGCCTTGGTCGGCTCAGGCGCCTTGGTCGGTTCGGGTGCCTTGGTCGGCTCGGGCGCTTTGGTCGGCTCGACCTTGGCGGCCGGCGCGGCCGTCGGTTCGGGCGCCTTGGTCGGCGTCGGTCCGGCGCAGGCCGTCACGAGCAGCGCCAGCGCCACAAACAGGCTCAATGCAACGAACAACTTACGGGATTTCATTCTGCCTCCTTGAAATTGGATCAAACTGACTCTCAGATGATCGAGCGGGTAGCCATCCCTCTTTTCGTCTCCTTAGGCAACGCATCACCTCCTTATGCCGGTAAACGGATCAACCTTTGATGCCGGTCGTTGTGATACCTTCTGTAAAGTACTTCTGGGTAAAGAAATAGAAGATGATGACCGGTACCACGACCATCGAGGAGAAGGCCATCATCAGTTGGACCTTGGTGCCGCCCTCTTGCACCAGGAACTGCTGCAGGCCGACCGCCAATACGCGCATCTGCGGGTCGCGCGTGACCAGCAGCGGCCATTTGAAGCTGTCCCACGCCCAGATGAAGTTGATGAGCGCGACCGATACAAGCGCCGGCTTGGAGAGGGGCAGGACGATGGTGAGCAGATAGCGCAAATGGCCGCAGCCGTCTATGAACGCCGCGTCATACAGATCGCGCGGGATCTGCAGGAAGAACTGCCGCAACAAAAAGACGCCGAAGACGCTGGCCAGGAAGGGAACGATCAGCGCCAGGTAGGTGTTATACCAGGATCCCGAGCCGAACGGATTGGGAAACTGATACATCATCACGGCCTTGGGCACGATGGTGAGATCGGGCGGGATCATGATGGTCGCGAGCAACAGGAGAAACAGGATGTTCTTGCCCGGGATCTCCATCTGGGCGAAGGCATAGGCCGCCAGCGCCGAGGTGACCATCACGCCGGCCACGATGATCAGCGACACGAAGATGCTGTTGAACGCGTAGCGGAAGAAGAGATAGATGTTCCACTGCTTGTCCCAGCCGATAGTGGTGATCGCCTCCGGATAGTTTTGCCACTGCAACGTCTCGTCGCCGAAGGGAAACCACGGCCAGAACGCGCCCGTGATCACGCTGCCGTAGGTCTTCAGGGAGGTGGCAATCATATGGAAGAACGGAAAGACGGCGATGAACGCGCCGAGGGTCAGGACGACGTAGATGGCGACCTGCGTCCACGAGATGCGGCGCGAGCGGATGATCGTCGGTTGCAGCGTGCGAACAGCCATGTCTCGACTCCCCTGGCGGCCGGCTTCATCCGGCCTCACGAACGAGAGATCAACCTCGCGTTACGAATAGACGACGGCGCGGCCGGCAACGCGGTTCTGGATGATGGTGATGACCAGAATGACCGAGAACAGGATAAAGGAAAGCGCCGCGCTGTAACCGTAGCGATTATACTGATACATCTGCTGGAAGATGAAGATGCTCGCGGTCGTGGTGGCGTCTCCGGGCCCGCCCATCGTCATGACATAGATATGATTGAACGCCTTGAAGGTGCCGATCACCGTATAAAGCAGCAAGAAGAACGTGGTTGGCGACAACAGCGGGATGGTGATGCGCCGGAAAAGCTGCCAGCCGTTGGCGCCGTCTATTTTCGCGGCCTCGTACAGCTCGTTCGGGATGTTGCCCAGGCCGGCCAGGAAGATCACCGTATCGTAGCCGACGAAAACCCAGGTGGTGTAGATGATGATCGCGATCAGCGCCAGGCTCGGTCCGGCCAGCCACGCCGGGACGGGCACATTCAGCGCGTCGCCGAGCATGGCGAAGATCCCGCGCGCCTCGCCCAGCCATTTGAGCTGCGGCAAGCCCAACATGCGCGCCATCTCGTTGATCAGGCCGCGATCAGGGCTATAGAGGAAGGCCCACACCGAGGCCGAGGCCACGGTCGCGGTGATATAGGGCATGAAGAAAAGGACGCGGTAGAGCGACTTGCCGCGGATCTGTTGGAACAGGAGATAGGCCAGGAGGAGCGAGATGCCCAATTGCAGCGGAACGGAGATGACCGAATAGCTGGCCGTCACCAGCAGCGAGTGCCACATCTCCGAATCGTTCAACGCCCGGATGTAATTGGCCAGTCCGAGCTGTTTGGTGCATCCTTTGACCGTCCAGTTGCAGGTGCTGATATAGGCCCCGTAGAAGATCGGCCAGAACTCGAAAACGATCAACACGGCGAAGGCCGGCAGGAGAAACAGGTAACCGAGGCCTGCCTCGCGCAGCTTGCGCAAACGGCGCGAGCTGAAGAACGAGGGCGATCGGTCGGCAACGCTGGCCTGCGAAGTCATAAGTTCGGTCTCCTGGCAATGGCATTGTTTCGGCCCCGAAGGCGCGGCCTGGATGCAATCTGCATAAGACACGCCGATTATAACAAAGGTGACATGTTCGGTCAAGGCAAGATTTCTTAATATTTCGCAACCGTCTCCCTTCCTCGATCGGTGGTCCCGTTTTGATCCCCTCACCCCACCCCTTGCCCCTCTCCTCTCCCGCTCGCCCCTGGCCTGGCCGCAAGCCTGTCCTGGCCGACAGGCCAGGGGGCAGGCTGACGGCGGCGGGAGAGGAGAGGGGTGGGAAAAAGGGGTTTTGCGGCGGGCGGCTGCGCCGCCCGCCGCAAAACCCTCATCCATTATCCCCCCTCTCCCCTTGGCCTGCG
>JBBIKA010000165.1:0-9345 GCA_037445695.1 Chloroflexota bacterium | reverse complement strand
TTATTCGGCGGCCGACATGCTCAGGCGCGGCCCGTGGCGCCGGTCAGGTGGAACCAACGTTCCAGGGTCGGGGCAACCCGTTCCACGGCGAGATTGAGCGAGTGCGGCAGCCAACGCGGGTGGGCCAGCGCCAACTCGGCCTGCAAGCCCTCTCGCATCGCTACGGTCAGGTCGGTGGCGACGTTGACCTTCGCGATGCCCAGCGAAATGGCCCGCCGTAGGTCGGCGTCGGGCGTGCCCGATCCGCCGTGCAGGACGAGAGGCACGCGCACGGCCGCGCGAATCGCGGCCAGCCGGTCGAAGTCGAACTGCGGCAGGCGAGTGTATTGCCCGTGCGCATTGCCGATGGAGACCGCCAGCGCATCTACGCCCGTCTCCGCGACATAGCGGGCGGCCTCCTCGGGCCGGGTCAGCGTCGAATCGCCTTCGCTCTCCGCGGTCACGGTGTCGGCCTTGCCCACGTGGCCCAGCTCGCCCTCCACGGTGACCCCGCGCGGGTGGGCCCACGCGCTCACCTGCCGCAAGGCGGCCGCGTTTTCCTCAAACGGCCGCGCCGAGTAGTCGAGCATCACCGATGTAAAGCCCGCGTCAAGGCAGGCTTTGACCTGTTCCAACGATTCGCCATGATCCAGGTGCAGCGCAACCGGCACAGAGAAATGGCGCATCAACGCCCGCGCACAGTCGGCATACATGGCGGGCGACATCAACATGAACTCGAAACGGCTGGCCATGATGATGAACGGCGCGCGCAATGCGGTCGCCACGCGCAACGTTACGGCCAGCTCCTCCATGCTCCAAATGCAGAAGGCCGGGACAGCATAGCCCCGGCTGCTGGCATCCTGCAAAAGCTCCGCCATCGGGACAAAATTCACGCATTCCTCCCACACTTACGATGGGTTCGTCCGGTTCGCCCGGCCGTCGTCCTTTGACTCTCATCACAGCCTGCGCAGATGGAACCCGCCGTCCACGTTGATCACCTCGCCCGTGGAGAAGGGCAGGTAGCCTTCGGCAATGGCAACGACGGCCGCGGCGACATCCTCGGGCCGGCCCCAGCGCCGGATGGGAGTGAGCCCATCGGCGATGAGGCGGTCGTAGCGGCCGCGGACGGCGCTCGTCATGTCGGTCGCGATGATGCCGGGGCGGATCTCGTAGACGTGGATGCCGGCGGCCGCCAGGCGCTCGGCGAAGAGCGCGGTCATCATGGCCATGCCGGCCTTCGAGAGGCAATACTCCGGCCGATTGACGCTGGCCGTGTACGCGCTGATCGAACCGATGTTGATGATCTTCGGCGGATAGGACGCGCCGGCCTGCACCTGAGCGATCATCACCCGCGCGGCGGCCTGGGTCAGGAAGAACGGCCCTTTCAAGTTGACGGCCATCACCTCATCGTAGCTCGCCTCAGTGGTCTCCAGGATGTCCACGCGCTGGCGCGGGGCCATGCCCGCGTTGTTGACCAGCAGATCCAGATGGCCGAAGGCGGCGAGGGTCTCCTGAAGCAGGCGCTCGCGATCGGCCGCCTGGCCGATGTCGGCCTGGATGAGCCGCGGCCGGCCGCCGGCCGCGGCGACGGCCCGCTCCGTCTCCTGCGCGGCCTCCGCGTTGCCGCGATAGTTGATCGCCACGGCCCAGCCGCGCTCGGCCAGCGCCAGCGCGATCCCCCGGCCGATGCCGCGTCCTGCGCCGGTGACGAGGGCCACGCGCCCGGCCGAGTCTCCTGGATTCGTATGCATTCTCATGGCTCCACTCGTCTGATGCTCCGTAGGAGCGCCTTGGTCCGCTCCGCCTTGATCGGCTCATCTCGGGTCAAGAATCTAAGGAAGACGTTCGCATCAATGAATTGCAAGGCACCCTCCTCAGCCGGCCGTTGCGCGCAACGCCTGTGCCTCCTGGGCAATCTCGGTCATCTGCTCGAAATCCTCTGGCCGGGATAAAGGTTCAACCGCTCCATAGAGAGACTGCAACGCCGAGCGAGCAGGCTCGACGGTCACGATATTGCTCTCGACTCTGAACGCGACCTTGACGTTTCTTATCAACCCCAACAACCGCCTGATCGGCGCGGGAATGGTCACCTGGCCCTTGCTTGTGACCGACATGATATCACTCCTCGCCCAGCACCTTGCACACCGCTTCCAGAAAGAAGTAGTCGCCCCACATGACGCTTTCGTCCACGCCCAGGCCCTTGCGCTGATGATACATGCCGTGCTTGAGGATCCCCTCCCAACCGGGAGTCTCGACCGCCAGGAACTCCGGCCCGGTGAGGGTATCCACGATGCGCAGCGCATAGTCCCGGTAGAGGAGGGCACGCGTCGGGTCGCCGGCCAGTTTGGCCAGGTTGAGCAGGCCGCTTGCCGCAATGGCCGCGGCCGAGCTCTCGTAGGGGAGGGCTGGATCCGGCTCGGTCCAGTCGTTGGGCGGCACGCCATGGCCGGGCGTATGCTCGATGTAGTATTGCGCGCACGCTTCGGCCGTCTGCAAGAAGCGCGCGTCGCGGGTAAAGCTATAAACCGTCCCGAAGCCGTAAAGCGCCCACGCCAGCCCGCGCGCCCAAGACGAGTCATCCCGCCAGCCCTGGTGTGTGCTCTGGCGGATGAACTCGCCCGTCTCGGTGTTGAACAGCCCTTCGTGCGCCGTGCTGCCGTCGCCCCGCACCAGATAGCGCCGGGTGGTCAGGCTATGCTGGAACGCCTTGCGCCACAGCTCGCGATCGCCGGTCTGTTGCGCGGCATAGAAGATGATGCCCACATTCATCATGATGTCAATGAAGAGGCTATCATCTGACACGAAAGAGCGGAGATATTGCCCCTTCTCCTTGAAGCGCAGGGCGAGCGTCTGGCCGGCCTCGATCACGACCTGATTGAGGCGCGGGTCGCCGGTCAGGTCGTACCAGCGCTTCCAGGTGGACCAAAAGAGGAAGCCCAGGTCGTGGACGTCGCGATCGGTTTTGCGGTGCTCGATCAGGCGCGAGTAGTGCTCGGCCTTGGCCCGCCAATACGGATCTTGCGTGTGCCGATAGAGCAGCCAGAGCTGTCCACCCAGGAAGCCCTCGCACCAGTTCGTCCACGCTTCACCGCCATGCTTCCATTTGCCGCCGACCGTGTACATCGGGAAGTAGTCGGGATACGTCTCGATCAGATGCCGCAACTGACGGCCGGCAAAATCCAGCGCCGCCTGGCACTTGCGGATGAGTTCGGCCGAAGGGTTCATGGGCGCTCCTCTAGCGGCTCAAGATAGCCCAGTCGCTTGGCCTGGGCCTCGGCGCGGAGGGCCAGCTCCGAGGCGTAAAAGACATGGCGTTGCGGCATCGCGGTCTCGGTACGGTTGAGGATATCGTAAACGAGCTGCCGGCCATAGGGCAGGTCGCCGCCCTTGCAGTCAATGTAGTGCGTCCCCTTGTGGTCCACCAGGAACAGGTGATCGCCGCCCGGTCGGCCTTCCACATCCACGTATTTGCGCAGCTCGATGTAGCCTTCGGTGCCCAGGATGAAGAGCCGGCCGTCGCCCCAAGTGGGCAGGCCGTCGGGCGTGTACCAGTCCACGCGCACATAGCCGAGCCCGTTGTTGCCGCGCAAGACGCACTCGCCGAAATCCTCCAGGCCGGGATGCTGGGGATACTTGAAATTCCCCACCTGTGCGCTGACGATCTCGGCTTCGGTGGAGCCGGTATAGAACAGGAACTGGTCCATCTGGTGCGAGCCGATGTCGCAGAGGATGCCGCCGTAGCGTTCGCGCACAAAGAAGTAAGGCGCGCGCGTGTGGAGCCGCGCCCGATGCGGCCCGATGCCGATCGTCTGCACCACCTTGCCGATGGCGCCGGCCTGGACCAGCTCGCCGGCCTTCACGGCGGCCGGCACCTCCAGCCGTTCGCTGAAGCAGATCGAGTAGATGCGGCCCGTCTCGGCCTGGACGCGTCGCGCCTCGGCCAACTGCTCCAGCGTGGTAAAGCCGGGCTTGTCGCTCATGAAGTCCTTGCCGTGTTGCATCACACGGATGCCCAAGCCGGCGCGGTCAGCAGGCACAGTCGAAGTAAGCACCAGATGAATGGTGGGATCCTCCAGGATCTCGGCCTCGCTGCGCGCCATGGGCACATGGCCGAACACCCTGCTGAATTGAGCGATCAGCTCGGGATCCGTTTCATACCAGTTGACGAACTCGGCGCCGGCGCGCAGCATCAGCCGCACCTGGCCGTAGATGTGATCGTGCGTGATGCCGATCACCGAAAAACGAACGGTTGGTTGAGTCATAGGAGTTACCTCAGTCCTCAAGTATGAAATGTAGCTCTGCGGCTCTTGATGGGAAGACGGTAGGACTCGCAACCTGCGTGGCCCCATCCCCCGGCCCCTGCCCCGCTTCGCGGGGAAGGGGCAAGGCTAATAGGGGGGTATTTTGGCCGCCGAAGGCGGCCAAAATACCCCTTTCAAGGGATTCCCTGCCCCCCGCAAGCGGGAGGCAGGGTCAGGAATGGAGGGTCCACCGCATCCGGAATTGCCGAAAGTCCTCTTGTCCCGCCAGAAGCCGGAGAACCTGAAATGTCCCATGTAAAGGTAGTGTGTCACCCGCTCGCCGATCGCCGCGCCCCCGCCTCGTGCACGGCTTCGAACATGGCCACGATGTTCTGCGGCGGGACGTCGGCCATGATGTTGTGGACCTGCTGGAAGACGAAGCCGCCGCCGGGGCTGAGGATGGCGATCTGCTGCCGCACATGAGCCTTGATCTCTTCGACCGTGCCGCGGGGCAGGACGTACTGCGTGTCGCAGCCGCCGCCCCAGAAGGTGATGTCTTTGCCGAAGTCGCGCTTCAAGCCCGCGGCATCCATCCCCCGACAACTGATCTGCACCGGATTGACGGCGTCCAGCCCGGCGTCAATCAGATCGGGCAACAGCTCGCGCAGGCCGCCGCACGAGTGAAGCATCACCTTCACGTTCGCCAGCTCCTTAGCCCGCTTCCACATGGCCGCGTGGCGCGGCTTGAAGAGCTGACGATACATGCGCGGCGAAATCTGCGGCCCGGTCTGCATGCCCAGGTCGTCGCCGAAGAGGATGACATCAATGTAAGGGCCGACCAACCTCAGGAACTTCTCCAGGTTGCGCAGATGATGCTCGGTGAGCCGGTCCAGAAACTCGGCCGCGCGGGCCGGCTCGCCGGCTAAAAGCATGAAAAACTTGTCGTTGCGGAAGAGAAACTGGCCGATCTCCAACAGATTGCCGCCGAAGAGGCCGATGATGGCGCGGTCGGTGCTGGCGCGCAGGCGCTTCGCCCCTTCCACCAGGATCGCATCGCCATCCGGGCCGGCCGTGATCGGCCCGGGCGGGCTGCGGAAAGATGTCCACATGCTTTCCGCGAACGCGGCGTCCAGATCGTCGAAGTTCGGCTCCTGATCCAGCCAGGGCCAATAGCACTGCTCGAAATAGAGCGCGCCGTCGGGCATCTGCGCCAGGATGCGGCCGCTCGCCGAGCGGATGACCCAGCGCCCCGGCTGGCGTTCGGGCCGCACCCACGATGGCATCAGGCAGGGGGTGCCGTCGGGCAACACCCATTCCTCCCACCACTTATCTTCCAGGGCGAAGGCCCGGCCCAGCTCGATGGTGTCCACGCCGAACAGATCGAGCACGTCCGGGTCCACGATGGCCAGTTGTTGCACCGGATCGTAGACGCGAATCGGCTTCTTGGGCAAGCCCAAGTAATCCCGCAGCCGGGCGTAGGCGATGGCCATGATCCCCGACGACCGATGCCCGGAGAAGCAAATGGGCACCCGATCGGGCTCCTGATGATTGAGCGCGGCCAGCACACGTTCACGCGAATTCATGCTGCCCTCCCCCGACATTGTCTGTGTCTTCGTATGTGATCACCGGCCGGCAAGCCTTCCGGCCCTCCCGTCCCCGTTTCACGCCATGATCGCCGCGCGCTCCTTCGTCACGGCCCACTTGAGCGGCTGCCCGGCCAGATAGCGCTCCAGTTCCTCGATCATATAACGCGCGTGGCGCCGACACTCCTCGCCCACCGAGCCGGCGATGTGCGGGGTCAGAAAGACGTTCGGCAGGGTATAAAGCGGCGAATCGGCCGGCGGCGGCTCCGGATAGGTCACATCGAGCACGGCCCACAGATCGGGCCGCCTGGTCAGCACCTCGATCAGCTCGTTCTCGCGGACCACGGCCCCGCGCGCGGTGTTGATGAAGGTGCTGTACGGCTTCATGCTGGCGATGTGGGCGCCGGTGATCAGGCCGACCGTCTCGGGCAGCCACGGCGTATGGACCGATACCACGTCCCCGCGATGAAACACCTCGGCGAGCGCGACCATCTCGACCCCCAGGTCGGCGGCCTCGGCAGCCGACACATACGGGTCATAAGCGATGACGTGCAGGTCGAACGTCTTCAGCCGGCCCGCCACCAGCCGGCCGATCATGCCCAACGATACCAGGCCGACCGTCGAACCGTAAGCGCCGGCCGAAGGCAGCCGCAGGAAGCGGCGCTCCTGGCGCACGGCCGCGGCATGTTGCCACACCGCCTTCAGGCCGAAGAGGATGGCCGCCAGGGTATATTCTGATACCGGAATGGCGTTCGCGCCCCACGCGCTGCAGATGGTGATCCCGCGCGCCCAAAACTCCTCGGTCGTGAAGGCCCGGATGCTGCCGGCGCCGTAAAGGATCAGCTTGAGGTTGGGCGCGGCGTCGAGCAGCTCCTGATCGAGCCTGGGACATCCCCAGCCCGAAAAGATCACGTCTACCTCGCGCAAGAGCGACAGATTTTGGCGGATCGAGTCGGCGGTCTGCGGCGGGCCGACGATCTCCACGAGCTCGGCGATGCGTTGGCGTTCGGCCGCGGCGTAGATCCACTCATAGGCCTGTGCGCCGAGGAGATAGAGTCCCTTGAGTCGGCCGACCCGACCGGTCTGTGCGGATGAATCCATGCCTGCTCCCTGGGTCAATGCCCTCATTGTGTCGGCCGCCAGCCGTCGTAACGCGGATGCGCGCGGCCGAGCGGCAGCTCTACCGGCTGGCCGGTTTGCGCCGAATGATAGAGCGCGGTGATCAGCTCGATGGAGGCGCGCGCATCGGCCAGCGTGACGGTCGGCCCGGCCTTGCCGGTCAACACGTCATAGAAATCCAGAAACTGACCAACGAAGCGTTCGGGCTTCGGGGTGAAGCCGGCCAGCGCCTCGGCGATCTGCCGCTCCACCTCCGGCGTGTCGGCCGTGAAGGTCCACGGGTCCGAGGTATGGGCATACGGCTCGGTGTTGCTTTCCGCGGTGAGGTTGCTGAAGCAGAAGCGCAGCCGGCTGATCTGCTGGGCGGAACCGGTGGTGACCGACGATGTCACCAGCGCGCCGTTGACCATCTCCAGCACGATGGCGGCGCAGTCCTCGGTTTCGATGGGGTTGACGCGCGTGGCCATCCGCGCGTAGACCCGCCGCGCCGGGCCCAACACCGCATAGATCACATCGTGCGCGTGCACGGCCAGGGTGACAATAGGGCCGCCCAGCTCGCGCGCCCAGCGACCATGCCATGCCGCGTAGTAGGCCTCTTTGCGGCGCCAGTGCGTCTCGCTGGTGGCCACGTAGGGTTGGCCGGCGATCCCCTGTTGTACCAGGAAGCGCAGCTTCTGGAGTCCCGCGCCGAAGCGATACTGGAAGATCGGCAACACCCGGCGGGCCGCCTGCGCCTCGGCGGCGATCAGCGCGTCTACTTCGCGCAGCGAGCCGGCGACCGGCTTCTCCACGATCACATGTTTGCCGGCCGCCAGCGCCTGGAGCGTCTGTTCGAAATGGAGGAAGGAGGGCGTGCAAATGTCCACCACATCCAGATCAGGCAGGCCACATAGCTCGGCGAAATCGCGACAGATGCGCGGCACCGCCAGCGCGGCCGCCACCGCGTTCGCCTTGTCCACATCCACATCGCAGACGGCGACCAGCTCAAACCGATCGGCCAGGCGCCGAAACGCCTCGGCGTGTCCGCGGCCCACCCCCAGGCCGACAATCCCTACCCGCAACCGTTCGCCCATATCCGCTGCTCGATCCCTGCTATTTCACACCCGCGGTGCCCGCTCGTTGCGGGCCGGCGCGGGGGCGCTCTCCCGCACGATGAGCTGATGGGGGAAGACGATCTCCCCGGCCGCGGGCCGGCCGTTCATCCGCTCGATGAGCATCTGCGCGGCCGCCACGCCCATCTGAAAGCGCGGGATGCGTTGCGTGGTCAACGTCGGGGTCACCTGGCCGGCTACCGGCAGATCGTTGCAGCCGGTGATCGCCACATCGTCGGGCACGCGGCGGCCCAGCGCGTTGCACGCCTGCAACGCGCCGATCGCGATCAAATCGTCGTAACAGATGATGCTATCCACCTCGGGATGTTCCTGCAACAGGCGGAGCGCGCCGCGGCGGCCGAGCGAGGCCCGCTCGTCGTGCCAGGTCTGAGAACCGACCTCGCCCGCGGCCAACCAGTCGCGCAGGGTACGATAAGGGCCCGCCAAATTGGCCGCGTAGGGCACAATGAGCGCCGGGTCCGGGTATAGACCGGCCTCGCGCATGGCCTGCACGAAGCCGCGCAGTCGCTCCTGCGCCGCGTAGACGCGCTCCGGCCCGGCCATGTAAGCGATCGTCCGGCGGCCGCTCTGGCGCAGGTGCTCCACGGCCAGCGCGACCCCGCGCATGTGATCCGAGCGGACGTTGCCGCCCCGCTCTGGAGGTACCGGATGGTTAATAGATACGAAGTGGCGATGAACGGCCAGCGCGGCCAGCAGCTCCTCGTCCGGCAGCCGCGCGCCGGCCAGGATCACGCCATCCACGCGCGCCTCATGGAGAAAGGCAATGACGCGACGCTCTTGCTCGTCGTCCTCGGCCGTGTTGCACAGGATCAGGTTGTAGCCGGCCTGGCGGGCGGCCGTCTCCGCGCCCAGGACGATCTCGGGGAAAAAGGAATAAGAGATATCGGGCACGACCATGCCGATGCACATGGTGCGGCCGGTGACCATGCTGCTGGCCACGCGGTTCGGCGAATAGCCCAAGCGGCGCACGGCCTCGTTGACGCGCGCCCGCGTCTCGGCTGCGACATACCCCCTGCCGCTGATCACCCGAGAAACCGTCTGGGCCGAGACGCCCGCGCTGCGCGCCACTTCCTTGATCGTGACCATGGTGAGCTCGCGTGTGTGAACGTTGCCATACTAGCACGATTTCGATGGTTTGTCAACAACACATCCGCGATTAACTGTTTACCGTTATCCTGCGAATGGCGCCTTGGGAGCGGGCCCTCACCCCATTGACATCAAGCCAAGGTTGCCAGTAGGCCTGTTGCCGGTCGTAGCCCTCACCCCTCCCCTTACCCCTCCCCTCTCCCGCTCGCCTGACGGCGGCGGGAG
>JBBIKA010000164.1:0-9437 GCA_037445695.1 Chloroflexota bacterium | reverse complement strand
GGGCGGCCGACGAGCCGTGGCTGCGATCGGCCGTGGCCGATCACCTGGCGCGCACGGCGCATCCCGCGCGGCGGCCGGCCGAGGCCGCGGCCGCCGAAGCCACCTTGCTCGATTTGGCCTTGAATCACGCCCTTCATCCCATCCTGGCGGCCCATGCCGATGCCTGGCTGCCGCTGGTGAGCGAGGAGACGTGGTATCGGTCGTTGTGCCCCATCTGCGGCGGCGCGGCCGACTTCGCCGCGCTGCTGCCGGCCGGCGGCGCACGGCGGCTGCTCTGTGCGCGTTGCGATGCCGAATGGACGGCCCCGCGCGGGGTTTGTCCCTTCTGCGGCGAAAGCGCTGCGGGCCGACTGGGCTACTTTCCGGCCGGCCCGGGCGGCATCTACCGTCTCTACACCTGTGAGACCTGCCGGCGCTATCTGAAGACGATTGACCTGCGCGAGCTGGCGCGGCCGGTCCGCCTGCCGGTCGAGCGCGTCCTGACGATCGGCATGGACCTGGCGGCCCGCGAGGCGGGCTATCGGAGCGGGTGAAACCGGCAGGCCGATAGTGGCCAACCCGCGTTCTTCAATGAAAGGAGAAGCTCGATGAATGGCGTTTCCGGAGAACAGGCGGAAATCCTCGCCCGGCAAGGTGTTACGCGACGAGACTTCCTCAAGTTCTGTTCGTTCATGGCCGCGACACTGGCTCTGCCGCCCCGGTATGCAGGACGGATCGCCGAAGCGCTGGTCACCGCGCCGCGGCCGCCCCTGGTATGGCTCGAGTTTCAGGATTGCGCCGGCAACACCGAAGCGCTCCTCCGCATCAGCCGCCCTACGATCGGCGAACTCGTCCTCGACACGCTATCGGTAGATTACCACGAAACGATCATGGCGCCGGCCGGGAAGGCGGCTGAAAAATCGTTGCTCGATACGGTCGAGAAGAACAAGGGCAAATACATCGCAGTGGTAGAGGGCTCGATTCCGACCAAAGATGGCGGCGTCTATTGCACGATCGGTGGTCGCACTGCGCTCGACCTGGCGCGGCAGGTATGCGGCAATGCGGCGGCAACGATCGCGGTAGGCGCGTGTGCATTTTACGGCGGTTGGCCTGCCGCTGCGCCGAACCCGACCGGTGCCGTGGGCGTCAAAGATGCTGTGCCGGGCATTAAGCTGATCAACCTGCCCGGCTGTCCCGTTAACGCGGCCAACATCACTGCGACCATCGTTCACTATTTGACCTTTGGCGAGCTGCCGGCCACCGATCAATTGGGCCGACCGCTTTTTGCATACGGCAAGCGCATCCACGATAACTGCGAACGGCGCGCCCACTTCGATGCCGGTCAGTTCGTCGAAGAGTGGGGCGATGAGCATCACCGGCAAGGCTGGTGTCTCTACAAGATGGGCTGCAAGGGGCCCGCTACTTACCACAACTGTCCGGTCGTGCGCTACAACGATGGGGTGAGCTGGCCTATCGGTGCGGGGCATGGGTGCATCGGTTGCAGCGAGCCGGATTTCTGGGATACGATGTCGCCCTTCTACCGCCGCCTGCCCGAGGTGAAAGTGCTGGGCGTCGAAGCCCAGGCCGATCAGGTGGGCCTGGGCATTGTGGGCGGGGTCGCAGCGGCGCTGGCAACGCACGGCATCTTGAGCGCGATCCGGGCACGCCAGCAACCGATTGCACGGCATGGCGATGGAGAGGTTGAGGCATCCAACGGCGAGGGAAGCGTCACCACAGAAAGCGAGGTTAGCGATGACCAAGATCGCCATTGATCCCATCACCCGCATCGAGGGCCATCTGCGCATCGAAGTCCAGGTGGAGGGCGGCAAAGTCACCGATGCGTGGAGCTCCAGCACGATGTTCCGCGGGATGGAAATCATCCTCAAAGGCCGCGATCCGCGCGATGCCTGGGCGTTCACCCAACGCATCTGCGGCGTCTGCACCACGGTCCATGCGGCGGCGTCCGTGCGCGCGGTAGAGAATGCGCTGGGTATTACGATTCCGCTCAACGCGCAGATCATTCGCAACATCATCGAAGGCACGCAATACGTCCAGGATCACGTCATCCACTTCTATCACCTCCACGCGCTCGATTGGGTGGACGTGGTGAGCGCGCTCCAGGCCGATCCGGCTGCCACGGCAAAACTCGCGCAGTCCATTTCGGACTGGCCCAATTCGTCCGAGGCATACTTCAAGAGTGTGAGGGAGAAGGTCAAAGCATTTGTCGAATCCGGGCAACTGGGCCCGTTTGCGAACGGCTCCTGGGGGCATCCGGCGTACAAGTTGCCGCCCGAGGCGAACTTGATGGCGGTCGCGCACTATCTCGAAGCGCTCGATTGGCAACGTCAGATCATTCGGGTGCATTCGCTCCTGGGCGCCAAGAATCCGCATTTGCAGACCTACTTGGTCGGCGGGATGGCCATTCCGGTTGATCCCAACAGCCAGAATGCGATCAATGCGGACAAGATCGCGTTGCTCAAGCAGTGGTTGGCCCAGGCGCGCCAGTTCGTCGAAAGGGTGTATATTCCCGACCTGCTGGCCGTGGCGTCATTCTACAAAGACTGGGCGAGCTACGGCGCGGGGCTCGGCAACTTCCTGACATATGGTGAGTTCCCGCAGGCGGCAGACAACAGCCAGCTCTTTCTGCCGCGCGGCATCATCTTCAACAGGGACCTGAGCAAGGTCTTGCCGATGGAGCACCAAAAAGTCGCCGAGTATGTCGCGCATTCGTGGTACGATTACACCGTGGGCGATGCGCAGGCGCTCCATCCCTGGGAGGGCCAGACCAATCCCCGCTATACCGGGCCGCAGCCGCCGTTCGAATCTATGGTCGGCGATCATCCCAAGTATTCGTGGCTCAAAGCCCCGCGCTACGATGGCCACGCCATGGAAGTGGGGCCGCTGGCGCGGATGCTGGTGGCGTATGCCTCGGGGGTCAAGCCGGTGGTGGAGGCCGTCAATCTGGTGCTCAAGACATTGGGGGTCGGCCCTGAAGCGCTTTTCTCTACTTTGGGGCGCACCGCGGCGCGCGGCATCGAGACGCTGGTGATCGCCCAACAACTGGAGGGCTGGGTAGATCAACTGGCCGCGAACATCAAGCGCGGGGATTTGAAGATTCACAATGGCGCGAAGTGGGATCCCAGCAAGTGGCCTGCCGAAGCCCGGGGCTGGGGCTTCCTGGAAGCCCCGCGCGGCG
Organism: Chloroflexota bacterium; assembly: GCA_037445695.1. Lineage (GTDB taxonomy): Bacteria > Chloroflexota > Anaerolineae > CG2-30-64-16 > CG2-30-64-16 > CAKZKT01. Next base: position 6,262 of record JBBIKA010000164.1, on the reverse strand, counting down.
CGCTGGGACACTGGGTGCGCATCAAGAACGGGGCGATCGAGAACTATCAGTGCGTGGTTCCCTCGACATGGAACGGTTCCCCGCGCGATGCGAATGGCCAGCGCGGCGCGTGGGAAGAGGCCATCGTCGGCACGCCGGTCGCCGATCCGGAACGCCCCGTGGAAATCCTGCGCACCGTCCACTCGTTCGATCCGTGCATGGCCTGCGCGGTGCACCTGGTCGACGCGGCCGGACGCACAGTAACGCAGGTCAAGGTCAAGTGAAGCGGAGGCGACCATGCTCAGAAGAATGTATGTGTGGGAAATTCCGGTCCGCCTGACACATTGGGTCAATGTGATGTCCATCGTCGTCTTGTCCGTCACCGGCTATTACATCGGCAACCCATGGCTGGCGGCAAGCCAGCGCGAGTGGTACGGGCCGTACTTCATGGGCAATGTGCGCTTTGTGCATTTTGTCTTTGCGTTTATCTTTGTCGCCAGCCTGGTGTTTCGCACCTATTGGGCGTTTGTCGGCAACGAGTGGGCCAGTTGGCGTGGGTTGTTTCCGTTCCTCACAGCGGATGGACGCCAGGCGTTGCTTCGGGCGCTGCAGTACTACACCTTTCGCCGCCGCGAACCGCCCGAAGTGATCGGACATAACGCACTGGCCGGGCTGACGTATGGCGCCATCGTGACGCTCTACTTCATTCAGGTATTCATCGGATTCGCGCTCTTGGGCGAGACCAATCCCCAAGGCCTTTGGTATCACCTGCTGGGGTGGATCTTTCGCTGGATTCCCAATCAAGACTTGCGGCTGATCCATCACCTTATCATGTGGTTGCTCATTGCCTTTGCGTTACAGCACGTCTATAGCGCGTTCCTGGTGGACGTGGAGGAAGGCAACGGCCTGCTGTCGTCCATCTTCAGCGGGTTTAAATTCATCCACACGGCCTTGCTCAAGAAAACCAACCAGGGTCAATCTTAGGATGCCGGCCGGACGAACCCGGGGTCGTCCGGCCGGCCTGTTAAGGTCTCTGTGACGGCCGATGAAGATTCTCGTGTTGGGCCTCGGCAACATTCTCTTGCATGATGAGGGGATCGGCGTGCGAGTAATCGAACGCTTGCGCGACCGCTACACTCTGCCGGACCATGTGATGGTGCTGGACGGCGGTACGTTGGGGCTCGACCTCTTGCCGTACCTCGAAGAGGCATCACACGTAGTTATCGTAGATGCGATTGATGCCGGCAAAGAACCCGGGACGCTGGTGCGCCTGACAAACAATGAAATTCCAGCATTTTTAGGGCCTAGAGTTTCGCCGCATCAAGTCGGCTTGCAGGATTTACTGGGACTGGCCAGGTTGCGCGGTCGTTTTCCCGACGAGGTGATCTTGTGGGGCGTGCAGATCGAACGACTTGAGCCGGGCCTCGCGCTCTCGCCCCGCGTGGCCGCCCAGATCGAGACGCTGTGTGGCCACGTCAACGCGGAGCTGACGCGTTGGAGCCGCATGGTGCAAACGTCTGGCGGGGCGAAAGAAGCAGCCCCATGAACTTGCGGTTGCTCCTGTAGCTCCGATGGCTCAATGCGGAGAGTGGGGATGGATCATGGCAGAGATCGTTTACCAGAATGAGCTGACCTACCTGGAACTGAGCGACGAGACGGTCCGGCCGGCGCGCAAGCCGATCATTCCCGAAGCGGCCTGCACGTTGTACGTCAACGGCCAGCGCTGGGTGACGTTGCTCTGCACGCCCAACGACCTGGACGCGCTGGCGCTGGGCTTCCTGCGCACCGAGGGGCTGATCCGTTCGCTGGACGACGTGGCCGACTACGTGGTGCGAGAGCGGGGCGAGGTGGGGGTGGAGATCCGCCTCAAGCAGCCGGATGTCGTGCTGCCGCAGCGGCTGCGGCTCACGTCCGGTTGTGCGGGCGGGGTCACCTTCTACGATCTGGTGGCGGCGCACCATCGGCTGAACACCGGCCTGCGTCTGGCCCCGGCCCAGGTGTACGACGGCATGGCGCGGCTGCTGGCGCAGCACGCCGGCCTCTATCACGAGATGGGCGGCTTTCACATGTCGGCGCTGGGCGATGGGGAGAACCTGCTGCTGAGCGCCTACGATGTGGGCCGCCACAACACCCTGGACAAGATCGCCGGGCTGAGCCTGTTGCGCGGCATCCCCACCAAAGGTCGTTTCCTGTTGACCACCGGCCGCGTCTCGACCGAGATGTTGAGCAAGGCGGCCAGCATGGGCGCGCCGCTGGTGGCCTCCCGCAACTCGCCGACGTACACGGCGGTGCGCCTGGCGCGCGAGTGGAACATCACCCTGTGTGGCTATGTGCGCGGCCGGCGCATGCACATCTACAGCGCGCCGGAACGGCTGGGCTTCGACGCAGACGGAGAATCCTTCGCATCTTCACTCGCGCCGGCCACAGCGCTTAGGAAAGGAGGAATACCTACCGACCTCCATGAAGACGCCACTTTGGATACCGTCCGATGAACGCAAACAACAAGCCAACATGACCAGTTTCATGAGGTTGGTCAACACAAGATATGGACTGAATTTGCAGACGTATCACCAGTTGCATCGGTGGTCGGTGGAAAACATCCCCGCCTTCTGGGCCACCATGTGGGACTTCGCCGGGATCAAGGCTTCCCAGCCCTATAGCCAAGTGGTGGACGATCTGGACCGCTTTCCGGGTGCCCGTTGGTTCAGCGGCGCCCGGTTGAACTTCGCGGAAAACCTGTTGCGCTACCGGGATGATCGTGTGGCCTTCGTGTTTCGCGGGGAGGAGATGCGCGCGGCCCGCATGACCTATGCGGAGCTGTACGATGTGGTGGCGCGGCTGGCCCAGTCTCTGCGCTGCCTGGGAGTGCGTCCCGGCGATCGCGTGGTGGCTTACATGCCCAACCTCATGGAGACGGCCATCGCCATGCTGGCGGCCACCAGCGTGGGCGCCACCTGGTCTTCCTGCGCCACCGATATCGCCGCGCCCGCAGCTCTGGAACGCCTGGGCCAGGTGGAACCCAAGGTCCTCTTCACCGCCGACGGCTATTTCTACAAGGGCAAGCTTTTCGACACCCTGGACAATGCCGCCCAGGTAGCCAGGGGCATCCCCTCGCTGGAAAAGGTCGTGGTAGTTCCCTATGCGACCGCGGCGCCGCGGATCGGCCATATCCCCAAGGCCGTCTACTGGCACGAATTCCTGGCCCCGGAGCAAGGCCTGTCCGCCCGGTTCGAGCAACTTCCCTTCGATCATCCCGTCTTTATCATGTTCTCCTCCGGCACTACCGGCAAGCCCAAATGCATGGTCCAGGCCGCGGGCGGGGTGCTTATCAACCACTTGAAGGAACTCCTCCTCCACACCGATCTGCGCCGCGAGGATACCATCATGTACATCACCTCCTGTAGCTGGATGATGTGGAACTGGCTCCTAAGTTCCCTGGCGGTCGGCGCGACGATCGTGCTGTACGACGGCCATCCGAATTACCCCGACCCTTATGCCATGTGGAGGCTGATCGAGGCGGAGCAGATCACCGTGTTTGGCTGCAGCGCCAGCTACCTTAACTTCCTGCGCAGCCAGGGCGCAGTGCCGGGGCAGCGGCATGATCTTTCGTCCCTCAGGGAGATCTCTCAGACCGGCTCGCCCCTTTCGGCCGAGGGGTTTGAGTACGTGTACCGGGCGATCAAGAGCGACCTGCACTTCAACTCCATATCGGGCGGGACGGACATCAATGGGTGCTTTGCCGCCGGCAGCCCTACCCTCCCGGTGTATGCCGGCGAGCTGCAGGGCCCGGCCCTGGCCATGAAGGTGAAGGCCTACGATGAAAAGGGCGAGCCGGTCTACGATCGGCAGGGCGAGCTGGTGTGCGAAGCACCGGCGCCTTCCATGCCCCTCTATTTCTGGAACGACCCCGACAACAAGAAATATCGGGCCGCCTACTTTGAATTCTATCCGAACCGCAACGTCTGGCGCCACGGCGACTATATCGTGATGCACAGCGATACCGGCGGGATCACCTTCTACGGCCGATCGGACGCGGTCTTGAAGCCTTCGGGGGTACGCATCGGCACGGCCGAGATCTATACCCCCCTGGAGCAGTTGCCCGAGGTCGCCGATGCCCTGGTCGTCGGCCAGAACTGGCAGGGGGATCAGCGCATCGTGCTCTTTGTCAAACTGGCGCCGGGCTATGATCTGAGCGAAGCGTTGCGGGAGAAGATCAAACGCACCTTGCGAGAGCAGGCATCGCCCCGGCATGTGCCGGCCATCATCATGGAGGCGCCCGATATCCCCTACACCCTCAACATGAAAAAGGTAGAGAGTGCGGTGGCCAACATCATCAACGGCCGGCCCGTGATGAATCGAGAGGCCCTCATCAATCCGGCATCTCTGGACTTCTTCCAGAGCATCGTGCCGCTGCTGCAGCAGACGTAGGGCCGGAGCAAGGCGCGCGGCCGTGCGCCCCATGGCGGCAGGGACGCATGGACCGGGCGGCCGAAACACGGTTAAGCAAGGAGGTGATGCTCGCAAGACGAAACAGGCGCATTGGTTCGACGACGGTTACACCACAACAACGCTTAACAAGGAGGAATCGGTCATGTTACAACGTTTGGCGACCGTAATGACTCGCTGGAGCACACGTTTCGTTCCCGATGCCTATGTCATCGCCGTACTCCTGACCATCCTGGCCTGGTTGCTGGCCTTCTTCCTGAGCCCGGGGTCTAAGCCGGCGGGTTTGCCGGAGCTGCCCGGCGCGCCTGGCCTCCAAAAGGCAACCACCCTGATGTTCTATTGGGGCAAAGGCTTCTGGGTGCTCCTCACCTTCGCTATGCAGATGTCCCTGATCATCGTCACGGGCTACATCGTGGCCGTCTCGCCGCCCTTCCGCCGTCTCCTGAACTGGCTGGCCGGGCTTCCCAAGAGCCCCAAGGGTGTGATCGCGCTCATGGCAGCCGTCTCTATGCTTTTGGCCTTCCTGAACTGGGGGCTTTCCATCGTGGGCAGCGCAGTCTTTGCCCGCTTCCTGGTGAAAAGACAACGGGGGATGGATTATCGCCTGCTCATCGCGGCCGCCTATCTGGGGCTGGGCACGACATGGCACTCGGGCCTCTCCGCCTCCGCGCCGCTCCTGGTAGCCACCCCTGGCCATTTCATGGAGAAGCAATTGGGCGTGATTGACATCACCCGGACCATCTTCCACCCCTTCAACCTGCTGCTGGTTGCCATTATCATCGTGTTCCTCATCGTCTACACACCGCTGCTGCACCCCAAAAAGGAGGACACGGTCGAGGCCGATCCCGCGTTGTTGGAGGAAGAGGAGTTTGTGCCGCCGGCCAGACCGGCAGAGATGACCCCCGGCGAATGGCTGGAGCATTCCCCCTTGATCAACGTCATCATCGCCATTCTGTTCGGCCTGGTCTATTTGTGGCAATACTTCCTGGCTCCCGGCCCGCAAGGCACCATCACCCTGCAGATCGCCTTAAGCCGCATCAACCTGGATACGGTGAACTTTCTCTTCCTCATGGCGGGCGTGTTGCTCCACTGGACGCCTGCCAGCTTGTTGAAGGCGGCCAAGGAAGCCGGCGGCTTCATCTGGGGAGTGGTGTTGCAGTTCCCCTTTTATGCTGGCATCTTCGGAATCATCCAGTATTCCGGGCTGCAAAACGTCATCGCCGGCTGGTTTGTAGCCATCGCCAACGATAAGTCGTATCCGGCCCTGGTCTACTGGTACTCCGGCATCCTGAACTACTTCGTGCCCTCCGGCGGCTCCAAGTGGGCCATCGAGGCGCCCTATGTCGTCAAGGCCGCCGCCGACCTGAAAGTTTCGCAGGCCCTGAATGTCTTGACCTATGCCTGGGGCGACATGATGACGGACATCATCCAGCCCTTCTGGGCCATCCCGCTGTTGGGCGTGGCCAAGCTGAACTTTAGAGATATCATGGGCTATTGCATCATGATCTTCATACCCTACGTCGTTCTAATCACCATCGCCTTCCTGATCGTGCCTTATCTGGGATGGTTCTGACGGCACAGCGAACAGCCATCTGTCCGCTCCCCTTATCGCCAGGCCCATAGCGCCTGGTCATGCCTCATGATCGCGTGGCAGGCGCCCCAGGTGATCGCAGCGGGGGCCTGCCACGGCCCCCCTGCTTTCCGGCTTCTCATCCAGCTTGACAAGCAGCAATTCCAAATATACTCTATCTGCGGGGGGATGGTTCAGAAATAGGTTGACACTTTAACACATACGATTATTTGTCAAAGGCCGCTATTTGGGTGACAATGTAGCCTG
>JBBIKA010000163.1:0-9471 GCA_037445695.1 Chloroflexota bacterium | reverse complement strand
TCTACCGGCGTCACGAACGTCAGCAGCACGCGCACATGGTGCGGCGCGGGCTCGGCCTCGCGCATCTGCCACATGCTGTGGCTGGCCGCGCCGGGGCCGATCTCGATCGTGTCGCTGCCGTAGCGCATCGTGGCGTAGCCCTGCTTGAGGAAGATCACCTGCCCGGCGACCGGCTTCGTCCGGGCGTCGGCCGTCTCCCAGATGCCGGCCGGCGGGAAGTCGAAGCTGATCTGCACGGCCACGCGCGCCAGGCCATCGAGGGTGCGGAAGTGCAGGTCGAAGCCGCGGCCGCGGCCATCGGCGACCTCGTGCGCCTCCAGCACGCTGCGCAGCGGCGGCAGCGGCCGCAGGTCCCGCTCGGCGATCATCTCGCTCCAGCGCTCCGGCGGCACGGCCCGGCCCAGCGGCAGCTCATAGCCGGGCCGCCGCGGCCGGCGCCGCCCCTCCGACCAGAGCGTCACCCGGCCCTCCTGCACCTCTAGCCGATCGGCGATGAAATGCCCGCAGTCGCCCCCGAAATAGGTCGCGCTGATCTTCAGGCTGGTTAACTCGGCCGCGCCCCAGGTGAAGGAGAGCAGCCGCGTGGCGTCCCGGAAGAAGGACGCGCTGAGGGGGCCGCGGCGCACGCGGTAGAGGCCGTTGGCCGGCAGATGCAGCGCGAAATCGTCGGGCAGGGCCGCGTCGGCCGGCTGCGGGTCGCCGTACTTGAGCAGCGGATAGAGCAGCCACTCGAGATGCCCCGGCGGCGTTGGCGCCTGTTCCCACAGCCATTGCGCCGCGCGGGCAAAGATCGGATCAGGACGCAAGCCGTGATAGAGGAGGAAGCACGGCGCCAGGCCCAGCGCCACCTCGCGCGTGCCGTAATCCTGCCGCCGCGAGAGGCCGGTCTCGGCCGTGCCGTCCGCATGCAGCAGGTGCAGATCGAGCCTCAGGTTGCGTTCGACCGCCTCCAGCGCGCCGGGCCAGCCGTAGTTCTCCGCGATCAACAGCAGCGAACGGGTGTTGACCGCATCGTACACCCCCACGCTGCGCTCGATGAAGAAGCCTTCGGCGTCCAGGTCAATCCCCTCGGCCAGGTATGCATCCACCCCGCGCCGCACATCCAGATCGGGAAAGAGCCGGCCGGCCTGGCTCAGCGCCGCGGCGATCACCCAGCGGTGATTCGGCGTGTGGAAGCCGCCGTCCATCATCCCCGGCACGGCGCGGCGGATGAACTGCTCGATCTTGACCAGAAGGGCGGCCCAATTCGGGTCGGCGCCGGCCGACATGGCGGCCCACGGTCCCTTCGCCCCGAATTCATTCGGAGGGCGCCTGGCCCCGGTCGCCTGCCCGGCCTCGCCCGCCCACAACCTTGCCAGCTCGACCACCGTGCAGAGCTGCTGGACGGTGAAGCCGGTGTCGGGCGCGGAATCGTAGTTGACCGTGATGAGATCGAGCAGGCCGGAGGGCCGTTGGCTGCGGAGCAGCGCGTCGGCCGCCAGAAGCGCACGCGGCAACAACGCCTGCGCGGCCGCAATCCGCTGCGCAGCGCCCAGCCGCAGCGCGGCCAGGAAGCGATATGCGACGCCGACGACGAACCCGGCGTCCAGTTGGCCCCACGCCATGCCGTATTCCGGCGAGATCAGCGCGCCGTAATCGGGGTGGCCGGGGTCGGTGATCTGCTGGCAGGCCAGGTCGGCCACGCGCTGTTCGAGATAGGGCAGTACGTTGGCCAGGGTCAAAGGCGTGTTGGGCATGACCACCTCATTCGTCATCGAACATCAGACAACGGCCGAAATGCCCAGATGGCCGCCCTGCTCGCCGGGCAGAGACACCTCCAGCACGCCGGGATACAGCTCGCGCACGGGTGCCGGCTGCCCGTTCCACGTCGCCCGATACGCCGGGCCGGGCGCCATCGTCGCGAGCACCAGCCGCGGCCGGCCGTGCAGCTCGGCCACGAGGGTCCGGTTGCCGTCGCGAAACTCCTGTCGCGCCACCCACGCGTCGAAGCCGGTCGTCAGCCGGCCGGGGCGGTGATACGCGCCGAACCAGGCAAGCACCGGCGCGGACAGCCCGCCGAAGTGATGCCACCCCGCGCCGCGGCCCGACTGCACGATGAAATGCTCGAAGCAGTTGTAGGTCGCGTCCACCTCGGCCTGCCACACGTCGAGCGCCGTGCGGCCGATCCGGTGCGCCAGGTCGCCGTGCCCCCGGTCGAGCAGCGCCTTCCAGACGATCCATTGGTAGGGGAACCAGACCGCGCCGTTCCAGTAGCCGTCCACGCGAAAGTACGGCGCGCTTTGATCCACCGTCGAGAGGCCGATGCGCGTCCACATGCGCTCCGGCGACGCGAGGCGGCCGATCAGCTCGGCCTCCTGCGTCGGGTTGCAGACCCCGGCGAAGAGGGGGCTCACGCCGTCCAGGCCCATGTTGTAGTTCGCGCCGCTCTCGTGGCGGAGGATGCCGATCGGCCGGCCCGCATCGTCATGCGTCACGTAGCTGAAATAGCCCGCTTGGGCATCCCACGAGTAACGGTTGAGCGCGTCGGTCCACGCGGCGATGTCGGCCGCGTAGTCGGCCACGTCGTCCGGCAGGCCCAGCGCCCGCGCGGCGAGCTGGAGGATCTTGCCCGTGCGGATCGCGTGCGCCGTGTTGATGACCGGCGCGACGGTGGCCTCCAGGCCGTGGCGATGGACGTGCACCTGCGGCGGGTAATCGTCCCAGCCGGCCGAGTTGTAGAAGTAGTCCCACGTCTTCAGCAGCCCCGACTGCAGCGTGCGCGTGGTCGAGCTGCCCAGCCGGCCCGCCAGGAAAAGATACATCTGGCGCAGTCGCGGGTAGAAGTATGCCAACAGGTCGCGATCTTGCGTCCGGTTCCACAGCTCCAAGAAGGCGTAAATCTGGATCGGCGCGGGGCTGCCGTGGTGGATGAACGCGGCGTGCTCGTCGCCCGGCGGCGTGGTGTAGGCGTTCAGGCAATCAATCGCCCGCTCGATGTCGAGCTCCAGCAGGCCGAGCGCGATGAAGCCGGAATCCCAGGTGTAGAGGCAATCCCACCACTTGCCCGGCGTGTAGTGGCGGATGTAGCGCCGCCGCGTGTAGACCGGATAAACCACATTGGTCAGCAGCGTGGCGGCCATCCGCTCCTGGCTGAAGCAATACGCCGCCCCGGCCGAGCCTACCTCGTTTGTAGTAGCGACTTCAGTCGCTATGGGCTGAGGCGCACGACTAAAGTCGTAACTACGAAGTCGCTGGCTCACCTCTTCCCGGCTCCCCGCGCACACCAGCCCGTGCAGCACCCGGCGGTCGTGGGGCGGGACCGCGATCGGCCGGACGAAGACGTTGGTGAAGTGCCCCTCGCCGGGGCCGCGCAGCGTCTTCTGTACATGCTCCTGGACGAAATAGCGCAGCGTGCGATCCAGCTCTTCGGCGAAGATCTGGCGCACCTCCGAGCTGTCGCCGGTCCAGGCCAGGCCGTAATAGAGCGGAACGTCGGCGTACTTGAGGATCAGGCTGCGGCCATCGGGCAGCGCTTCGATGTCCGGGACGGGGTTCCAGGCGACCGGTACGAACGCCACATCGTCGACCGCGGCGGCCGGCGCGAGGACGAGCCCATCCAGCTCGATCGGTGCGGCGCCGGTCGAAGTCAAGCGCAGCGTATGGCGGCCCGCGGGGAGCGCGCCCAACGGGAAGCGCTGTACCGCCAGCGCATCGGTGGCCGGCAGCGTCAAGTCGCCGGCCGCGCTGCCGGCCAGGCGGAAGGCGGCCGGCCCTTGCGCCGCGCGGTAGCGGATCAGCAGGACGGCATCGGGCATCCCGGCAGGCAGATCGAACGCGTACGCGACCCAATCGCCCGCCTCCCCGCCGAAGCCCCGGCCGATGCCGCTGCCGGCCACGAAGCCGTGCGCCCGGATCTCGGCCCGCCGCCAGCCGTCCGACACCAGGTTATCGGTGGGCCGCGGGGTCGCGAAGCGCAGGTCGGCGTAGTCGGCCGCGTCCACCCAGAACGCGCCCCCCGGCAGGATCACCCGACTCGGCCGCAGCACTTCGTCGGAATAGGTGCGCACCGGCGGGAAGTTGAGATAGGCCATGTAGTGGAGGACGAGGTTCTGGGGCAGGTCGGTGTTGTTGACGAACTCGGCGCGGATCAGCCGCGCGCCGTCGCCGGCCGCGGCGAAGGCCACGTCGCAGTAGACCCGATCCTTCCATTCCAGCTCGTACCGGTACGCGAAATAGCTCAGATCGGGCGCGGCGGCCCAGGGGTGCTCGGCCGACTCCCACTTGGCGTTGGGCACCAGCACGTGGCGGCGATAGAAGCCGGGGAAAACGCTCAGGTCGAAGCGCAGGCCGGCCGCGATGTCGGGGATGTGGGAGACGCCGGTGTATTTCTTGGTGTACGGCCCCCAGGCCGGCAGGCGCAGGTCGTGGGAGTGAGCGAGATCGCTCATGGAGCGTGTGGATGCGGGCAGGTGTGTGTTCATGCGCCCAGTATAACAAAACCCGCCGCCCCGTGCAACCGGGCTGGGGGTTGAGGAGCCATCCCCGAATCCGACCACGAATACACGAATCACGCAACGGGCCATTCGTGCATTCGTGCCTCATTCGGGGATGGCCCCCCGCTTTGCGTCCGACAGTGTGATGCACTTGTAGGGCCAGCCCTGTGTCGCAATGCGATCACGGGCCAAAAGAGGTGCTGCGCAGCAACACCGGCAGATAAATCCGGTTTGGCTCCGGTGTCCGGGTTGGAGTCGGCGTTGCGGTCGGCGTGGGGGTGGGAGGGATTGGGGATGGGGTATTGGTCGGCGTGGCGGTGGCCGTAAGCGTTGCGGTCGGCGTGGCGGTGGGCGTGGGGAAGGATGACGGCAGGCGCAACTTGAGCGCCGGATCGCCGAATAACATCGAGGTATCAATCACATCGAGATAGGAGCTGGCTTGCTGCCAGTAAAAGAGCTTGCCGGCGTTCATCGCGTCGCCGACCCGCCCGATCCGATCCTGAAAAACCGCTTTGACGAGGCCCTGGTTCAGGGTGAGCAGGGCGGCGCCCACATGCAATCCGGTCGGCGAAAAGTCGGCGACCGAGCCTCGCTCGGCCGAGAGGCTCGTCAGCGCTTCGGCCAGCGACTGGAGATCCTGGATAAAGTAGCCCGTGAGGCAGGAATAGGCTGTGGTGAACGGCCACACGGTGTTCGCGTTCAGGGCCGGCACGTCGTAGACGCTGTTGAACATGCTCACCGACCCCCAGCGCCGTTGCGACCCATGGCCGAACCACTGGATGAGCAGCGCCTGATCGTTGAACGCGGCTTTGATGGCCGGCCGCATCTCGTCTTGATAGCGGCCATCCGGCCCCACGTTGTCATAATCCGCCAGCGGACAACTGCTCAACGGGTTGCCGTAATAGATCTTGGGCCGCTCGTAGCCCGCCGGCAGCCAGTTCTGCCGCACATCTTCGCTATAAGCATTGAAGTCGCCGGCCGGATCCGCACAGTTATCGGCCACAAAGACCACCCGGCGCTGCCAGTCGCCGGGGGGCGCCGCCTCGTAGGCCAACGTCTTGCTGACGACCGCCGTCACCTCGGCCGGTGTTTGCGCGGAGATGCGGCCGATGGCCATGTCGGGCAGGAAATCGTCGGGGCCATCCACGCAGACGAAACGATTGTCGGCTGCGGTCTCGCCCCACCAGGGGTCTATGTTGATCAGATAGGGCGGCAGCAGGTTGGGCGAGGTCCAGCCGGGCACACCGGTGAAGTTATAGGTGCCGTTGCCCACCAGCAACACATAGCGAGGCGGCTCCTCGCCGCTGTTCCAGAAATCATAGGCATAGGTGAGGAAGCGGCGGATCGCCTCGGGATCCACCCGGCCATAACTGAATTCATCGTATACGTCCTGCAGGTCCACCCGCGCCACGCGCAGGCCGTCGCCGGCCGGCCCGCTGCGATAGTCGAGCAGCGGCTGAACCGCATCCCACAACGAGCGGTGGATGATGGCGATGTAGTCGTAGCGGTTGGCGGCCGTGCCCCAGCTCGACGGCGTGTCCGGCTCGATGGCGGCCGGCGCGGCAAGCGCGGTTTCGCCGGCCAGGATGTATGCTCGTCCGATCGCTGCCGCATCGCCAAAATGCACGGTATAGGTGGTGGACGACGACTCCGCCCGGCCCGCAGGCGCGACCTGCACGGTCGTCAACCGGACCGGGTGACGACCATCGCGAATATCATAGACCCGCACGGCCGGATCGGTGAACCCGCCGACCGCCAGGTGGGTCGCGGTCGGCGCGACCGCCTCGATGTAGAGACGATTCTCCTCCGCGTTGGCCTGGGCGGGATAGGTCAGCTCCACCCAGTCCGGATAGACCACGTAGCCGCTTGCGTCGGGCCGCAGCCAGCGAGAGGCCAGCATCTCGATGACGACCGGATCCTCGACGAGCCAGGCCGCCGGCACGGTCGCGGTGATGCGATGGTCCACCCCGCCGTCCCAGGCATAGCTTCCGGCCAGATGGCCGTTCAACGTGATCTGCACCGCCTGACGGTCGGCCGCAGCGTCCAGGGGACTGCCGCCGTGCACCAGCGCGGTCAGCGTCGCCTCGCCGGTCGTCAATGGGGCGGCCAGAGAGAGCGTCCAGGTGATGGTGCGCGAGACGGTATCGGAGGGGGTGACGAGCAGGGCCTTGTCGAACCAGTGATCGGCGTCGTTGGGCCGATCGGTGAACGCGCTGTAGTAGTCCATATCCCGTTCGAGGTGCACCGTGCGGGTGATCGCGGTGGTGGCCGGGTCGGCGCCGGGCGGAGCTGCCCGCGTGGCCATGCGCGGCCCCGGCGCGCCGCCCCAGGTGAACCAGTAGACGTTTTGCGTCATGTAGCGGCCGACATACGGCTCCGCGTAAAAGATCACCTGGTCGCCGGGGTCGAAGCGGCCATCTTCTTCGCCCGTCACCTGGATGTCAATCGGTTGGCCCAGGTAGCTCATGGCGAAGGTCGCCGCCGCGGTGCTCGTCACCGGCACGCCGCCGCGCACCAGGTCGTCCCAGGTCAGGCGATAGAGGCCGCGGCCGGCCGTGCGGATGCGCAGGCTGCCGGCGGCCGAGCGCGGCACGGCCGGCTGCCGGAGTTGGTCGGCCGTGCGGTCGGGGACCGCCTCCGCGCCGGTTGGGCCGGGCCGCGCGGCCGACGTTGTCGTGTGGAACGTCACCGTGACCCGGATATCGGGGTGGTAGCGCAGCTCGCCCCGCACGGGGTTATATTGAAACGGGAACACGCGCACCCGCAGCAGGCGACGGCCGCGCTGCACGCCGATCGGACCGACCTGCACCGCCTTAGCCGGGTAGAACGCATCCGCCGCGTAGATCGTCGGATCGGGGCGATCGGCCAGGGGCACCGATGCCGGCAGAGAGGCCGGGTCGGCGCGGGGGAAGGCGGTGATGGGCAGCGGGACCTTGACCGCGGGCAGGGGGGCGGGCACGGCCAGGGTAATGGACCGGCCCATATCTTCGGTCACGCTGTAGTCGGCAGCATCCTTCGGCAACTCGAGCGCGTCGGTCCAGACCGGCAGCGCGGGCGCGCCGGGCGCGTCGTGCACGCCGTAGCCGATCACGCGCAGGCCGGCCGAGGTCAGCTCGTAGGCTGGCGTCTGCACGTGCAGCGTGATCGTCTGCCCTTTGGCCTTTGGCGTCGTGGGCGCGGCAACCAGAGGCCGGCCGGCCAGGGTCATCCATATCGCGAGAGCCAACAAGAGAAGCGCGCGTGCGCGCGTGTGAATGGAGGACAAATTCACCTCACGAACGGCAGCCAGAGCCGCGCGAGGGGCACCATGGCGCCGACTTCCTGGAGCATTTCTTCGCGATTGTCGAATCTGACCGCGGTCAGCCGATAGCGATAGCTGCGGCCGCGTATGGCCGTCGCATCGGTCCACGTATAGGCGTGGCCCGAGCTGCTGCCGGGCGCTGCGCTGGGGATGAGGGCCGCGTTCAGCCGCGTCCAGTCGGCCGTCCCCTCAAGTGCGCGATAGAGGTTGAAACCCACGGTGTCTAGCTCGCTGACCGTCTCCCACGCCACGGTCACGCCATGGGGCCCAGGGGCGGCAGTCAAAGCGGCAAGGGGCGCTGCCGTCGGGTTGTTCTCCATCAGCAGAAACACGCCCGAAGCCAGGTTATAGCCCTGGATCTCGACGTAGCACCCTTCGTTGCCCGAGGTGCAACTGCTGCGGTCATAGGTGACACCGGTGATTTCGTCCCAGGTGGTGCCCGAGCCGGCATACTTCCACACCTTGAGGTTGGCGGGGTTCTGGCCGGAACGCAGCTCGGCGTAGCGGTAGTAGAAGCGTACCGTGGCCGCGCCGCTGCCGGCCGGCGTGATGGTATAGCAGCGCAGCACCGGCTCGCTGTTGCTGTGGATGTTGGCGCACTCTTGGTTGCCGGCGACCTTGACCGTGGTGGTGCCCAGGTTGCCGTTGATGTCTACGCCGAAATACTTGTCCGTCGTCCCGCTGCTGTCCTTGACATTCAAGAACGACGTGGCGCCGCCGACCGACTTGGTCTGTTGCAGCGCTCCGTTGTTGGTCACCGTGCCGTTGGCGTTGAACAGCGTGTTCGTGCCCACATCCAGCGTGGCGCCGGCATTAACGGTGAGGTTGTAGAACGTCGTGGTGCTGCTGCCTCCGTAAGTGCTGGTGCCGCTGCCGTTGAAGGTGATGGTGCCGGTGCCGGCGTTGTAGGTGCCGTTGTTGGTCCAGTCGCCGGCGATATTCATGCCGACGAAGCTGCTGTTGTTGAGCGTCACGCCGCTGCCGAGAGTAAAACTGCCTTGAACGGCGGTGGGGTTGGAGCCGGAAAAGGTCTTCGACCAGCTCCCGGCGCTGCTTTCGAAGACCAGGTTGCCATAGGTGTTTCCCGCCATGGCCACGGCCGGCGTCAATGTGCTGCTGCCCCGATAGGTCATCGTGGCGGCGGTCGCCATGGTCGTCCCGTTCAACACACCCTCGATGGCCGAAGTCGCGTTGTGGATCAGGTGTCCGCCCGCGTTCACCGTCAGGGTGGCCGAGGTGCCGCGCGCGAGGATGCCCTGATTTAGCAATGTGCCGGCAAGCACCAGATCCGTGCCCGTGCCGTTGGCTATGGTGAGCGTAGAACCGCTCGCCACGGTAAGCTGGGCCCCGGACTCGACGGTAAGCTGATCGGCGATCACATCGGCGGCGATCGTCATCGTGTGCGGGCTGCGGATCGTGATGGCGCCATGGCTGCTGGTAGGGGTGACGGTTGCGCTCTCCCAGGTACTGCCGTCGTCTGAACACTGCCAGGTGGTGAGGTCACCCCAGTTGCCTGTGCCCGCGGAGCGAAACTGCGTGCTCGCGCCGTTGGCGCACGCGGCCAGCGCGGTCGGCGGCCGTTGGCCTGCCCACAGCGCCAGCGCCAACATGAGCGCGATCGAAACGCGGCCGAAGTGCCCCATTCCCTCCCTCCCAAAGCAAGACGCGAAAGTAAGACGCGAAAGCAAGACGCGAAAG
>JBBIKA010000162.1:0-9472 GCA_037445695.1 Chloroflexota bacterium | reverse complement strand
CCACGCCGCGGGTTCCCACACTTTTGTCAGCGATCTGCCAGCGATCTGCCGGCGGACATAAAAAAACACCCTAAGGGTCTTTGAGACCCTTAGGGTGTATGGTTCTGGGAGGCTTCACCTTGCCAGCCGATAGCCGCATCCTGGCACGTTAAGGATCAACGTCGGCTCTGCGGCGCCCGGCTCCAGCTTGGCGCGCAGGCGTTTGACCAGGCTCTCGATCTGATAATCGTAGATCTCGCCCCGGCACTCCGGCCACACCGCCGCGGCGATTTCGTCCTTCGTGCATACCTGGCCGCGGCGCCGCCAGAGGAGGGTCAGCAGGCTGCGCTGTTTGGGCGAGAGCTGCACCGGGCAGCGATCTACCCACACGTCGCCGCTGGCCTCGTCGAACACCAGGCGAGGGAAATGCATCGTTTGCACTGTGGCGTCGGGGTCGCGAAAGGTGAAACGGGCGCCCGCAATTTCGATCACATCGCCGTCGTGCAGGCGTTCGGCCGCGGCCAACCGCTGGCCGTTGAGCAACGTTCCGTTGGTGCTGCCCAAGTCGCACAGGGTGAAGATGCCGCTCGTTGGGGCATCGGAGGGCGCTGAGGCAGCAGACGTGGCCGTGTCGTCCCCGCAGACGATCTCCGCGTGGCGCCGCGACGCGCGGCGATCGGCGATCACCACGTGACACTCCGCCCCGCGGCCGAGCAGAGTCACCGGCGTCACCAGGGAGATGACCTGACCGAGCGGGTCAATCAGATGAGGAAAGTTGAGATTATCCACGACAAACCGTCACAGTCTACTCAACCCGTTCCCCCGATATCACGCAGCACGCTTCACTGCCTCCGATACACCAGCGTCAACTTCGGCCGCAGGTTGGGGTCCTCGTATTCGGCGGCATAGACCCACAGGTGCGCCATGCCGAAGCTGTCGTCGGTCAGGCGCAGGGCCAGGCCGTGGTCAGGTTGTCCGGCCAGCCAGGCGCGCGCCGGGGCGGTGATGTCCAGGTCGAGCCAGCCTTCTTGCGTCAGGAGCGTCGTCAGGGTGATCGTGATGAAGGGCGCGGCCTCGTAGTCCACGTCCGGCTTCATGCCGGGAGCGCTCCACGGCGTCTCGTACGTGGCTGTCGCCGCATCCCAGGCGCGCAGGATGCGGTGCGCCGCCACGGTTGCAAAACGGTTATCTTCGGCCTTCCAGGGAACAGTGTAGAAGCTCAACGTGGCGGCAAGCAGCTCGGCGTCGGCCGGCCATTCGGGCCACGCCAGCTTGATGAGCACGCGATCGGGCGTCGAGGGGCCTTGCAGGTGGATCTTGCCGTCGCTGAACGCGGGCCGGTCAGGTACGTCGGGGTCGAGCCAGGTGTCCGTGATCGTCGGGCCGCCCTGCAGGGCAAGCACGGCCGGCGTAGGCCGAGCTGCGATCGCTCCGCCTGGCAATGTGCCGCCGGTGAGCCACCCCAGCCGCCACGCCGCGAAGGTCGCCAGCACCAGGAGTGTGATGGCCGCCAACGCCACGGTCAGTCCTGTGCGTCTTGGTCGTGCAGGCCGCGCCAGGCTGGCGGTCAATGCCTCGGCGAAGGCGCCTGCGGACGGATAGCGCGCGGCCGGATCCTTTTCCAGCGCCCGCAAGACGACCATCTCCAGGGTCGGCGGCAGGTCGGGCCGGAGCGAGCGCGGCGGGGGAGGCGGCGTGTGGATGTGGTGCAGGATCAGCGCGTAAGGCGAGTCGGCCTGGAACGGCGGCCGACCGGTCAGCAGCTCGTAGAGGATCACGCCCAGCGCGTACACGTCGCTGCGCTCGTCGCCGGGCCGGCCCTCGCCCTGTTCAGGGGGCATATAGGTCGGCGTGCCCAGCGTTGCGCCGGCCTGCGTCGCCACGGTCGCATCCACCATGTGCGCCACGCCGAAATCGCTCAGCACAGGATCGTCCAGCCGGCCGCCGCGCAAGAGGATGTTGGACGGCTTCACGTCGCGGTGGACGATGCCCTGGCGATGGGCATAGTCGAGGGCCTCGGCCAGGGAAACGACCAGGGCGACCGCCTCGGTCGGAGTCAGGGGCTGGCCGCGGTCGCGCAGCAGGGCCTGCAGCGATGGGCCGTCCACCAGCTCCATGACGAGGTAACGCAGCTCGCCCTCGCTGCCATGATCCAGCACCTTGACGATGTGGGGATGATCGAGCCGGCTGGCTGCTACAGCTTCGCGATGGAACCGCGCCAGGAAGCCCTCGTCGCCGGTCAGGTTAGGATGCAGAAGCTTGACGGCCACCGGCCGGCCGTCGGGCGCCAGGCCACGATAGACCTGCGCCATCGCGCCCTGGCCCAAACGATCGGCCAATCGGTAGCCGCCGATGGTCTGACCGACGAGGTCAGACATGAGTATACCCTCCCGGCCGCGAAGAGGAAAAAAAGCTGCAGAAACGCGCGGCCATTCGCTTCAGCATCAGCGCTATTGTATAACAAACATCGGGTCTGATCAAAATCGGCCAAACCACCGCGCGACGGCCGGCCGCGGTGTTGGCCGCCTTCTCATCTCGTGCTACAATAGCGAGCGGAGATGATGGACGGACGGATGCGCCTCCGACAGGCGCGCAGCGGAGCAGACAAGAGATGGTGGATCATGCGAGCTGGAGCGACCTGCACTGGGACGAGCACGGCCTGATCCCGGCCGTGGTGCAGGATGCGCGCACCGGCCAGGTGCTGATGGTCGCCTGGATGAATGCCGAGGCGCTGCGCCTGACGCTGGCGACCGGCGAGACACACTTCTGGAGCCGCAGCCGGGGCGAGCTGTGGCACAAAGGCGCCACTTCGGGCCACACCCAGCGCGTCATCGCCCTGTGGGCCGATTGCGACGGGGACACGTTGTTGGTGCAGGTGGAGCCGGCCGGCCCCGCCTGCCATACCGGCGCGGTCAGTTGCTTCTTTCGCCCGCTGGAAGCTGAACCAAAACTATAAACCAAGAGAGAGCTCGCCATGGATATTCCGAATCTCGAAGAAAGATACATGGACGTCTTGCAAAACATCGAATTCGCCATCGTCGAGGTCCACAAGCGCACTCCTTTGTTGGTAGACTTCGATGTCGAAAACGCGCTGAGCGCCTTGATCAACCATTACCAGGCGCAAATGCGCGGGGTCGCACTTTCATCCGACGCTTCATTTCGTAACACGAGATGGATTCCGTATCCCTCGACGAGGAGGCACTCATGGACATCGGTATCCCCAGACAAAAACGCCCCTATGACTACCGCGTCGGCTTGACGCCGATGGGCGTCGAGCTGTTGACGAAACGCGGCCATCGCGTCTACGTCGAACACGAGGCCGGCAAGGGCAGCGGCTTCGACGACGAGCGCTACCGCCAGGCCGGCGGCCAGATCGTCTATTCGACCGAGGAGCTCTACGGTCGCGCCCAATTGATCCTGACGGTCTCGCGGCCGACCGACCAGGAGTTCGACCTGTTGCATGAAGGACACATCCTGTGCGGCTTTCTGCATCTGGCGGTGGTGCATCCGATGCGGCTGGAGACGCTGCTCAAACGCCGGGTGACCGCGATCGCCTATGAAACGATCCAAACGCCGGACGGCCGGCTGCCGGTGTTGGCCGCGGCCAGCCAGATCGCCGGCCGCATGGTCGCGCCGATCGCCAGCCAGCTTCTCCAGAACAACGAAGGCGGACACGGCATCCTTCTGGGCGGCGTGCCGGGCGTGCCGGCGGCCAACGTCGTCATTTTCGGCGCGGGCATCGTGGGCACCAACGCCGCGCGCATGTTCAGCGCCATGGGCGCCGATGTCACCCTCCTCGACACCGACCTGTACAAGCTCCAACTGGTCGAGGAACATGGCTATCGCGTGCGCACGATCGTGGCCCACGATTTCAACATCCCGCGGGTGGTGCGCCGCGCCGATGTGGTGGTCGGCGCGGTGCTGATCCCCGGCGCCCGCACGCCGATCATCATCACGCGCGAAATGGTGCGCAGCATGAAGCCCCGCTCGGTCATCATGGACATCTCGATTGACCAGGGCGGCTGCGTGGAAACCAGCCGGCCGACCGCCTATCCCACCCCCACCTACATCGAAGAAGGGGTGATCCACTACTGCGTGCCGAACATGACCGGCGTCTTGGCCCGCACGACCACCCACGCGATCAACAACGCGGCCTGGCCCTTCGTGCGCGAGATCGTCGAAAAGGGGTTGGACAACGCCATCGCGGCCGATCCGGCCTTGCGCCTGGGCCTCAACACGCACAACGGCGAGATCGTCCATCCGGCGCTGCGCGAATCGGTAGGAGGTGCGCGATGAAAGCCGCTTCATATCACAGCAAGCTTTGCTCCGCGGATGCGGCGGTTCAGGCCATCAAATCCCACGATCGCGTCTTCATGACCGGCAACTGTTCGGTGCCCAAGGAGCTGCTGGCGGCCCTGGTGCGCCGCGCGCCGCAACTGGAAGACGTCGAGATCGTCCAGGTGTTGACGATCGGCCCGGCCGATTACGTGGCGCCGGAGATGCAGGGACACATCCGGGTCAACTCGCTCTTCATCAGCCCCAATGTGCGCCAGGCCGTCAATGAGGGCCGCGCCGATTTCACGCCGATCTTCCTCAGCCAGATCCCGCGCGCGCTGCGCGACCCGGACCTCCTCAAGCCGAACGTGGCCATGATCCATTGCTCGCCGCCCGACGAGCACGGCTTTTGCACCTTCGGCGTCGAAGTGGGGTTGACCAAGCCCGCGGCCGAGGCCGCCGACATCATCATCGCCGAGGTCAACGACCGGATGCCGCGCTCGCTGGGCGATAGCTTCATCCATGTCTCCCGGCTGACGCACATCGTGCCGGTCTCCTACCCCATCGTCGAGGTGCCCCAGGGCCGGCCGGGCGAGCTGCCGAAACGGATCGCCAGCTACATCGCCGACCTGATCCCCAACGGCGCAACCATGCAAATGGGGATCGGCGACATCCCCGACGCCGTGCTCTTCTACCTGAAGGACAAGAAGGACCTGGGCGTCCACACCGAGCTCTTCTCGGATGGCATCATCGAGCTGATCGAGGCCGGCGTGCTGACCAACGCGGCCAAGACGATCCATCGCGGAAAGATCATCTCCGGCTTTGCGCTCGGCTCGCAGCGGCTATACGACTTCATGGACAACAACCCGCTGTTCGAGTTTCATCCGCAGGATTACGTCAACGATCCGTTCGTGATCGCCCAGAACGCCAAACAGGTCTCGATCAACTCGGCCCTGGAGATCGACCTGACCGGCCAGGTGTGTGCGGATTCGATAGGCACCATTTTCTACAGCGGGGTGGGCGGCCAGCTCGATTTCGTCTATGGCGCGTTGCGTTCGCCGGGCGGCCTGCCGATCATTGCCATGCCCGCCACAGCCAAAGACGGCACGATCAGCCGCATCGTGCCGACGTTGAAGCCGGGCGCGGGGGTCGTCACGTCGCGCAACCACGTGCACACGGTGGTGACGGAATACGGGGTGGCGCGGCTCTTCGGCAAGACGATCCGCCAGCGCGTGCACGAGCTGGTGAACATCGCCGCGCCGCAATTTCGCGAGGACCTGCTGCGCTTTGCGCGGGCCCAACACTGGATCTGAGTAGTAGGGGCGCAGCAATGCTGCGCCCCTACTGCGCGAGCAAAACACCGGGTCTCAGGGCTGCCCACCGACACGCCGGCGTCGGTGGACGGCCCTCGTGTTCATTTGAGCATCGGGATCTTGACGCCCATCTGTCTGGCCGCGGCGATCGCCTCGGGATAGCCGGCGTCCGCGTGGCGGGCAATGCCCAGGCCCGGGTCGGTGGTGAGCACGCGCTCCAGGCGCCGCGCGGCAGCCGGCGTGCCGTCGGCCACGATCACCTGGCCGGCGTGCTGGCTGTAGCCGATCCCCACGCCGCCGCCGTGGTGGAAGCTGACCCACGTTGCGCCGCCCACCGCGTTGATCAGCGCGTTCAAGATCGGCCAGTCGGAGATGGCATCGGAGCCGTCGCGCATCCCTTCCGTCTCGCGGTTGGGGCTGGCGACCGAGCCGGAATCCAGGTGGTCGCGGCCGATGACGATGGGCGCTTTCAGCCGGCCGTCGGCCACGGCCTGGTTGAAGGCCAGGCCGGCACGCGCGCGCTCGCCGTACTTCAGCCAGCAAATGCGGGCGGGCAGGCCTTGCCAGGCGACCCGCTGCTCGGCCATGGTGATCCAGCGCCGCAGATGATCGTTCTCGGGGAAGAGGTCGAGGACGATCCGATCGGTGACGTAAATGTCTTCGGGGTCGCCGGAAAGGGCCACCCAGCGGAACGGCCCGGAGCCTTCGCAGAAGAGGGGACGGATGTACGCGGGCACGAAGCCCGGATAGTTGAAGGCGTCCGTCACGCCGGCATCGTAGGCGCGCTGGCGCAGATTGTTGCCGTAATCGAACACTTCGGCGCCCGCGGCCTGAAACGTCAGCAGCGCCCGGACGTGCACAGCCATGCTCGCCAGGGCCCGCTCCTGATAGCCCTGCGGATCGCGTGCACGCAGCGCCGCAGCCTCCTCCAGGGTCAGGCCGGCCGGGATGTAACCCATCAGCGGGTCATGGGCGCTCGTCTGATCGGTCACCACGTCGGGCACGAAGCCGCGTTGCACCAACTCGGGCAACACCTCGGCCGCGTTGCCCAACAGGCCGATGGACTTGGCTTCGCCGCGCGCCCTGGCCTCCTCGGCCCAGGTCATCGCCTCCTCCAGGTTGTCGGTGGCCACGTCCAGATAGCGGTGCGCCAGCCGGCGCTCGATGCGCCAGCGATCCACCTCGACGATCACCGCCACCCCTTCGTTCATCGTGACCGCGAGGGGCTGCGCGCCGCCCATCTCGCCCAGGCCGGCGGTGAGCACGAGCCGGCCCTTCAAGCTGCCCCAGCCCCGTTTGCGGGCCAACGCGCCGAACGTCTCGTAGGTGCCCTGCAGGATCCCCTGCGTGCCGATGTAGATCCAGGAGCCGGCCGTCATCTGGCCGAACATGATCAGCCCTTCCCGCTCCCAGCGGTCGAAGTTCTCCTGGGTGGCCCAGTGGGGCACGATATTGGAGTTGGCGATGAGCACGCGCGGGGCATCCTCGTGCGTGCGGAAGATCGCCACCGGCTTGCCCGATTGAACGAGCAGCGTCTCATCGGGCTCCAGGTTGCGCAGGCTCTCCAGGATCGCGTCGAAGCACTCCCAGTTGCGCGCGGCCCGGCCCCGGCCGCCGTAGACGATCAGATGTTCCGGGTCGAACGCGACTTCGGGGTCCAGGTTGTTCTGGATCATCCGATAGGCCGCTTCGATGAGCCAGTTTTTACACGTCAGGGTTGTGCCGCGCGGGGCGCGGATGGTTCGGGACATAGATGGACCTCCAGGGATAAAGACCTCATGGTGCGGCGAACAACGCTACGGTAAACGGATCGGCACCGGCGGCGACCCCATCGGCTCGCGTCACCGGCAGCTTCTCCAGGGTCTCGGCATCGTACACCTGCAGCGTCAGGCGCAGCGCAGCGCCATCCGCGGCCGCCGGCACGTGGACGCCGGTGTATTCGACGATGGTGGCCGTGGCCGGCCAGGTCGGCGTGGGCAGGAAGCCGCTGTACGGCTCGGTTTCGGTCGGCGGCCCCCACCCCCCACTCCAACGGGCCAGGAGCGGAGGCTGGGCGGAGGCGGCATCTCCGGCCAGGATATACTTGTAGCGCCGCGTCAGGGGTGCCAGCGGCTGCCAGTAGAGGGTCACCGGCAGCGCTCCACCGGCCATGAGCGGCCGGCCGACGTCGTAGCCGACCAGCCGCACCTGATCGCCGAAGCGGACGTCGGTCGGATGGCCGATCGGCGGCAGCTCGGTGCGCACCGGCGATGCGGTCAGGAAGAGATCAATCTGCAACATGGCGGCCGGGCTGGCGAACTTGCGGCTATCGGCGTGGAAATTGTGCGTGCGCAGCCACTCGCTGACGGGGTCATCGCCGTCGGCCCGCACCAGCCAGATGCGGCGGTAATGTCCTTTCAGCGCGTCCAGTTCCTGAATCAAGGCGTCGCGGGTGGGGGTGAAGAGCGGCCGCGCCAGATCCGCGGGGCGTCCCGGCACCGGCGCCGCGGGCACGGGGCACTCGAACCAGGAGCGCGCGCCGTAAAGGCGCAAGACCAGTTGATCGAGCGCCATCCTGGCGGGGGTCGGCGCGGCGGCCCGCGGCGGAGCTTCGGCCGGGAACTCGGTCGGCAGGGCGCGCCAGCTCGTACCCAGCCCGGCCAGTTCGCCCTGCTCGATGGCATCCACGGGGAAATAGTAGCGATAGAGGCGGCCCCAGGGAATGGGCCGGAAGAGCACCAGGTCGCCGGGCTGCACCCGTTCGGCCAGATAGCGGCCCATTTCGACGTGCTCGCCCTTGCCGTATTCGGGCAGGACGAAATAGCGCACGGTGCTGTAACCGGAAGCCGCCGCCAGGATCACGGCGAGGAGCAGAGCGGCCCACCGTCGCGCCCGCCAGATCCAGGCCGCCCCGGCCGCCGTCAACAAGATGAAGAACGCGCTGACCAGGCTCATGTGGCGGGCGGTCATGTAGGCCGGCCGAATGGCGTTGACGAGGAGCAAGAGCACGGGGGGCGTGATCAGCAGGGCCGGCAGCAACCAGGGGCGCCGCACAGGAGAAGCGCGCCGGGCCAGCCCGTACAGCGCGCCGATCAGCGCCAGCGCCGCGTAGAGGACGTCGAGCGGCCACACCTGCGCCAGATCCACGCTCAGGCCCAGGGTGAAGGCGTTGACCAGATCGGGGATCAGGATGCGCGGGGAGACATGGGCCCAGTTCGTGCCGGCGTTCAGGTCGCGCGCCAGCAGCCAGAGCGCGATGGTCGCGGGCACGAGCGCCAGCGCGATCAGCGCGGCCGTTGCCAACACGGCCCGGCCGCGGCGCTTCTGGCCGAGCGTCTGCAGGACGAGCGCCGCGTGGATCGGCAAGAGCAGGGGCGCGAAGTAGTGCGATGTCAGCAACAGGAGCAGGCTCACGGCGTAGCCCGCCAGCCAGCGTCGTCGCGCGGCGGTCGTGACGGCATCGGCCCAGCGGAGCAGCAAATAGGAGCTGAGCAGCGCCAGCAACCCCACCTGCGCGTACATGCGCACTTCCTGGCCGAACCAGAGGTAAAACGGATTGAGCGCAGCCAGGAGCGCGGCCCACAGCGCGGTCGTCGGAGGGACGCTCTTGCCGCGGGCCAGCCGCCGGCCGAACGCCCAGAGGAGGGGGACAACGAGCGTGGCCGCCATCACCGATGGGAAACGCAGCGCGAATTCGCTCTGGCCCAGCAGGCGCGTCGCCAGGCCCAGGAAAACAAAATAAGCGAAGGGGTGCTGATCGGTCGTCCTGACCCAGGTCACACCGTCGGTGAGCGGCAGGCACCCGGCGATCAGCTCGGGCCACGGCGACTCGGCGCGCTGCAGGCTGAAGGTCTCATCCAGCCAGAGGGCCTTGGCGTCGAGCTGCCAGGTCAGCCGCGCGAAGGCCAGGAGGATCAGGGCGAGCA
>JBBIKA010000161.1:0-9647 GCA_037445695.1 Chloroflexota bacterium | reverse complement strand
TTTTCCTACCCCTCCCCTCTCCCGCCGCCGTCAGGCGAGCGGGAGAGGGGAGGGGTAAGGGGAGGGGTGAGGGTGATGACCGGCAACAGGCCTATTGGCAACCTTAGCTTGATGCCAATGGGCTGAGATGCCCCTCATTCCGCCGGAAGCTGGAGAGCCACCATTTCTTTCCGCCGAGGGACCGTGATCAGCTATCAATTGCGCCAACGCGAGTACCTGTTGCAGATCAGCCGGGCGATGACCTCGCGGCTCGATCTGCCGTCCCTCCTGCGCCTGATCCTGACGAACGCCGCGGAGATCGTGCGGGCCGAGGCCGGCCTGATCGCGCTGCGCCGCGGCCAGACGAACTCCCTGGTGATCCGCGCCAGCTACAATATCCCCAGCAGCCTGTTGCCGCGCTTTGCGCCGCTGCTCAGCGATGTGCCCCTGCGCGCCGATGAGTTCATCTTCCCCGACCTGGAGCTGCGGCTGGAGATGGTGGCCCACGCCATCCTGCTGCCCCTTCATCAGGTCATTGCGCTGCCGTTGACGTTCGAGGAGCGCTTGCTGGGGCTGATCTATCTCTTTCGCAGCGGCAACGTCGCGTTTACGGCCAACGATCGCGCGGTGCTCACCAGCTTCGCGGATCAGGCCGCGATCGCCGTGCGCAATGCGCAGCTCTACCAGCAGGTGATCGCCGAGAAGCAGCAACTGGACGCCATCATCCAGCACAGCGCCGATGGGATCATGATCCTCGACCCCGATCTGCGCATCCAGGTCTTCAACCGGGCGCTGAGCCAGATGACCGGCTGGCCGGCCGAGGCTGCCATCGGCCGGCCGTGCTATGAGGTGTTGGCGCTGGAGCAGGCTTCGGGCCCCAACCTGTGCGGGGCCGATCCGGCCGAAGCGCACTTCCCCGATGGCCAGCCGTTGACCGTGGAAGGGCTGCTCTCCAGGCCGGGCGGCTCGCGCATCGCCGTCAGCGTCACCTATTCGCCCCTGTACGACGAAGAAGGTCGCCTGGCGCAGGTGATCGCCAACGTGGTGGATATCACCCGCTTCCGCGAGGCCGAGGAGATGAAGTCCACCTTCATCTCGGTCATCTCCCATGAGCTGAAGACACCGGTGGCGCTCATCAAGGGGTATGCCAACACCCTGGCGCGCGAGGACGCGCATTGGGATAGCGCCACCTTGCGGGAAGGCCTTCAGATCATCAGCGAGGAGAGCGATCGGCTGAACGCGCTGATCAACAACCTGCTGGATGCCTCGCGCATCCAGGCCGGCGCGTTCAAGCTGGAGATCGGCGACGTGATGCTGCCGCAACTGGCCGCCCGCGTGGTGGAAAACTTTCGGGTACAGACGACGAACCATCGCTTCGTGCTCGACTTTCCCGCCGATTTCCCGTGTGTGTCGGGCGACGAAGAACGGCTGCGCCAGGTGCTGAACAACCTGGTGAGCAACGCGATCAAGTATTCGCCGGCCGGCGGCGAGATCCGCATCGGCGGCTGGGCCGACCGCGCGCGGGTCACCGTCTATGTGGCCGACCAGGGGATCGGCATCCCCCTGGAGGAGCAGGGCAAGCTGTTCCAGCGCTTCTATCGGGTGGATTCGAGCTTGCGCCGCAGCACGCAGGGCGCCGGGCTGGGGCTCTATCTCTGCAAGTCTATCGTCGAGGCGCACGGCGGCCAGATCTGGCTGCGCAGCGAGCCGGGCAAAGGCACGACCGTCTTTTTTACCTTGCCGCTCAAATGAAGGGCGGCCGACTGCCATGGCGAGGGTGAGACCGCATGAGGAAACGCATCCTGGTGGTAGATGACGAGGCCCGCATGCGCCGCTTTGTGCGCATGAACCTCGACCTGGAAGGCTACGACGTGTTGGAGGCCGAGAACGGGCTGGCGGCGCTGCAGCGCGTGCGCGATGACGCGCCCGATCTGGTGCTGCTCGACGTGATGATGCCCGACCTGGACGGCTTCGAGACGCTGGAGCGCATTCGCCAGATGTCGTCGGTGCCGGTGATCATGCTTACCGTGAAGGGGGACGAAGAGGATCGCATCCGCGGACTTGACCTGGGCGCCGACGATTACGTGACCAAGCCGTTCAGCCCGCGCGAGCTGGTTAGCCGCATCCGCGCGGTGCTGCGGCGGATGGAGCCGACCAAAGCCCAGGCCGACGAGCCGCTCGTGATTGACGAGGACCTGGCGATAGATTTCCCGCGCCGCGAGGTGATCGTGCGGGGCGAGCGCATCAAGCTGCGGCCGACCGAATATCGCCTGCTGCTGCACCTGGTGGAGAACGCCGGCTGGATCGTGCCGCAAGAGACGTTGCTCACAAAGGTGTGGGGGCCCGAATACAGCGACGACACGCAGCTTCTGCGGACCTACATCAACTATCTGCGCAAGAAGATCGAGCCGGACCTGGTCAACCCGCGCTACATTTTCACCGAGCGCGGGGTCGGCTACCGGTTCGTGGATTTCCGGCGCAACAAGGCGGTACGGTAACGAGCGACCGCCAGGCCACCGCGGCGCGTGGCCGACGTCGGGCACGCGCCGCGGGAAGGCCGCTCTGCTAGATCAACCCCATTTGCTTCCCCACCTGTTCGAAGACAGCCAGGACCCTGTTCAATTGTTCATCGGTGTGGGTGGCCATGTAGCTGGTGCGCAACAGATCCATGCCGACGGGCACGGCCGGCGTCAAGACCGGGTTGACGAACACGCCCGCCTGGAACAGCGCGTGCCAGACCATCACCGTGCGCATCCGATCGCCGATGATGACCGGAATGATCGGCGTGACCGAATTGCCGATGTTGAAGCCCAGGCGCTTGAAGCCGGCGCGCATGTAATCCCCGATCTCGTTCAGCCGTTTCACCCGTTCCGGCTCCTCGCGCATGATCTTGAGCGCGGCCAGGGCCGCGGCCGCGTTGGAAGGCGGGATGCTGGCGCTGAAGAGGAGCGAACGGGCATGATGCTTGATGTAGTGGATGACCGGCTCGTCGCCGGCCACGAAGCCGCCCAGCGATGCAAACGACTTCGAAAAGGTGGACATGATCAGATCCACCCCCTCGGTCACGCCGAACTGCCAGGCCGTGCCGCGGCCGCCGCCCGTCACGCCGATGCCGTGCGCATCGTCCACCATCAGCCGCGCGCCGTACTTCTTGCAGAGGGGCACCAGCTCGTCGAGCGGAGCCAGGTCGCCGCCCATCGAGAAGACGCCGTCTACCACCACCAGCTTGCCCTTGTCGGCCGGCAGGCGCTTGAGGAGGCGCTCCAGGTCGTCCAGATCGTTGTGCGCGAAGCGTTTGACTTCGCCGAGGCTGAGCAGCGCGCCGTCCACGATGCTGGCGTGATCCTCTTTGTCCAGGATGACGTAATCTCCGCGGCCGACCAGCGCGCTGATCGTGCCCAGATTGACCTGCATGCCGGTCGAAAAGACCAGCGCGGCCTCTTTGCCCACGTACTCGGCCAGCTCGCGTTCGAGCTGTTCGTGGAACTCCAGGTTGCCGTTGAGGAAGCGCGAGCCGGTGCAACTGGTGCCGAACCGTTCGATGGCCTCGATCGCGGCCTGGCGCACGCGCGGGTCTACCGTCAACCCCAGATAGTTGTTCGAGCCGCACATGATGAGCCGCTTGTTGCCGAAGACCGCCTCGGTCCCCTCGTTGCCGGTCAACGGCAGGAAGTAAGGGTAGATGCCGGCCGCGATGGCCATTTTGGCCTCGGTGAAATTATAGCATTTGTCGAAAAGATCCACAGGAAAACCCTCCATGATTTCTAGATATAGCCGTGTTGCTTGTACCAACGATAGGCCTGTTCCACCGCGCCGCGGAACGGCAACAGCGGATAGCCCAGTTCGCGCACGGCCTTGCCGGAATCGAAAAAGAGATTGTAGGCGCTCAGCCGGAGCTGGTCGCCGCTGACGAGGGGCGGCCGCGGGTTGAGCCGGTTGAAGGCATCTACGGCGAGCGCAGCGACCGGCAACACCCGGCGGGGGATCGTCCACCGCGGGGGTCGCCGGCCCACCACCTCACACACGATCTCCGCGATCTGGCGCAAGGTGAGGTTCTCGCCGCCCAGGATGTAACGCTCGCCGGTGCGGCCGCGTTCGGCGGCGGCCAGATGGCCGGCCACGACCGCAGCCACGTCGGCCACGCACAGCCCGCCGGGCGGCACGGCCGGCAGCGAACGTCGGGCGTATTCCACGATCATGCTGCCCGAGATCAGATGATGATCCCCCGGCCCGAACACCGCGGCCGGATTGACGATCACCGCGTCCAACCCCCGGCGCACCAGCCCGGCCACCACCGCCTCGGCCCGATGCTTGCTGTCGCCATAGGCCAGCCGCGCGCTGAGAGGATCGAACACGGTAGCTTCGTCGGCGGGCCGGCCGTCGGGCCGCATGCCGATGGCCGCCACGGACGACGTGAACACCACCCGCGGCACGCGCGCCGCCAGACAGGCCTCCAGCACGATGCGCGTGCCCTCGACGTTGACCCGGTACACCGCCTCGCGCTGGGCCCGCCAGTAGGAGGAGAGCGCGGCCACGTGGAAGACCAGGTCGCAGCCGGCCACGGCGCGGGCCACCGCGTCCGCATCCAGGATATCGCCGATGATGTGTTCGATATCGGAGATCTCTTGCAGAGCAATCAGGTCGGAGCTGGCGCGGCGCAACACTCGCACCCGCTCTCCCCGGCGCACAAGCGCCGCGACCAGTTGCGAGCCGACGAATCCGGTTCCGCCGGTCACCAGTACCTTCATAGCACCTTCTCGTAGATGCGGTAGGTCTTGTATCTTACGCCGCCCAGGCGCTCGATGATGAGGTTCATCATCGTGTTGGTCTCCAAGATCCAGGAGCCCTCCAGCCGCCTGTAGCCGCACGCGGCCGCCTTGCGCGCGGTCTGCAGGTAGAAATAGGCGTCCACCCCGCGGCCGCGGTATTCCTCGATCACCCCCATGATGAGCAGACGCACCTGGTCGATCTTGCGCCGATACCAGAGGAACTTCAAGAGGCCGAACGGATACATATGGCCGCCGCCGGCCCGCTTCAACGCCTGATGCAGATCGGGCAGGGTGAGCGAGACGCCGACCGGCCGGCCGTCCTCCGTCTCGGCCAGGAGGATCAGGCGCAGGTCGGCCACCGGCAACAGGGCCTTCACCAGGTGGTCTATCTCGGCGTCGGTCAACGGCACGAAGCCCCAGTTCCTCTGCCAGGCCTGATTGTAGACCTGTTTGATGAGTTCGATATCGCGCTCCAGATGCCGGCGATCTATCTCGCGCAGCCGGATCCCGGCTTTCTGGGCCGCCTTTTCCGCCACATGCACCAGCTTCTGCGGCGCGTCCGGCAACCGTTGGGGGATATCCTCGACGATCCAGGCGTAGAGGTCCATGGCCTTGGTGTAGCCGTGTCCTTCGATCAGGGCCGGGTAGTAGCGCGGGTTGTAGGTCATCATGACCATCGGCGGCTCGTCGAAGCCTGCGATCAGGGTGCCGCATTCATCGTTGGTCGAGAAATTGAGCGGCCCGCGGATCGCCTGCATCCCCTGGCCGCGCACCCAATCCTCGGCCGCCGCGAACAGGGCATCGGCCACGGCCTGATCGTTGATGCATTCGAAGAAGCCGAACGCGCCGACCTGTTCGTTGTGGAACGCGTTGTGGTTGGCGTTGATCACCGCGCCGATCGTCCCGACCAGCTCGCCGTTCCGCCGCGCCAGAAAGAGCTGATAGCGGGCGTGCTGATAGAAGGGATTCTTCCGGGGGTCGAAGAAATCGCGGCGTTCCTCGATGAAGGGCGGCACCCAATTGGGATCGCCCCGATATAGCTTGAAGGGGAACTTGACGAAAGCCAGGACGCCTTTGGCGTCGGTGACCGGTTCGATGACGATTTCCGCGCTCATTGTCTTTACCTCCCTCCGCGTACTTGCTGCCGTCCCGTTTGGCGCAGGGCGCGCGCGACGAGCAGGTCCACGATCGGATATTGCAGCGAGCCCAAGACACAGCTCAACCAGAAGGCCAGGGTGGTGTCCAGTCCCGGGGTGATGATGTAGCGGCGGCGTTCGATGCCGGCGACGATGGCCCGCGCCACCGCCTCGGCCGAGAGCACCGGCGCCCGGCCGCCGATGATGCGGTCAATTTCGGCCGGCCGGACCCGGCGGTCGTAGGCCAGTTGCGGGGTATCGGTATCGGGCGGGAAGACGATGGCCACATGGATCCCGCGCGGCTTCAGCTCGGCGCGCAAGACGTCGGAGTAGCCGCGCAGAGCGAACTTCGAGCCGGCATAGGCCGCGTAGCCGAACATGCCCAGGAAGCCGGCCGCCGAGCACACGTTGACGATGTGGCCGGCCCCGCGTGCCAGCAGGGCAGGCAAGGCCGTCTGGATGATGTGCACCGCGCCCAGATAGTTGACCTCGATCTGGCGACGGAAGACTTCGGGCGTCAGCTCTTCCACGTAGCCGGGGAGGACGATCCCGGCCGAATTGACGATAATGGTCGGCGCGCCGGCTGCGGCGGCCACCGCGGCCACGGCCCCGGCGGCCTGGTCGGGGTCCGCCACATCGGCCGGCACCGTGCCGTGCCCGTCGGCCCGGCCACGGCTGGCCGCCTGGACGGCGGCCAGCGCGGCTTGCAGGCGTTGCGGGTTGCGGGCCACCAGCCACACCCTGGCCCCGCGCGCCGCCAGGAGCCTGGCCGTTGCCAGGCCGATGCCGCTCGATCCACCGGTCACCAGCGCGACCTGTTGATGAAAATCCATGACCCTCTGCTGATGTTGGGATGCCACCGTCGGCTGTTCGGGGCAAAGCCAGAGCACTCGGTCGGGCGCCCCGGCTTCGCAAAGCCACCATCGGGAACGCGACAGGAGGGTGTGTGCGGACACACAAGCCCATTATATCACGTCTGCGCCGATTGGCAAGGCAAGGGCGCCGCGATTCTCTCCAACAGCGCGCGGGCCAGCGCTTTGGTATCCAACATGTACTCGTGCTCTAACACCGGGCCTACGCAGCCGGGACAACCATGCTCGCACGGACAACCGCGCACCAGGTCGAGCGCGGCCGCCAACGCCTGAGGCAGCAGGCGGTAGAGTTGTTCGGCGTAGCCGATGCCGCCGGCCGTCTGTTCGAAGAGTGTAATGGTGGGCAGGCCGCCGGCGGGGGCCTGGGGTTCGACGGCCAGGCCCAGATCGGCCGGGTCGCACATCAGGAAGATCGGCGCGACGCCGAGGAGCAACGCGGCCGCGGCGCCCAATCCTGAACGGACGCGCACGGCCGTCTCGGCCCGGCGATGGCAGGCCGGACACAACGTCACCAGGTTCTCCAGCGCGTTGGCCGCTTCCCAGGCGCGTTCCGGCGGCCGGTCGCCGCGCAGGCCGGCGTGGGCAACGAACGCGCGCAACGGGATGCGGTGGTGCACGTCGTGTTGGCGGCCGGCAACCTCGGCCGCGCCGCAACTCTGACAGCGAAAGCCATCGCGGGCGCGGGCGGCCGCGCGCTGTTGGGTCCAGTTCGGGCCGTAGTCGTTGGGGTCGGAAAGCCATTGCCCTTCCAGCCGAAGCTGTTCCACCAGCCCGGCCGCCAGCTCCAGCCAACACCCCTCCGTCTCGAAGGCGTGTGCGGGTAGGTCTACGGCGCCGAAGCCCAGCACCTCGTTGGTCCCCCGGCGCACGATCCGATAGCCGGTCACCTGGCGCACAACCCGAACCCGGCCCCAGGAGCCCCGGAAGGCGTAGTCCTCGGCGCCGGCCGACGAACCGCCGTAATGCGTTGTCGCGTGGGTGGCCAAGACTTCGACCTCTTCGTTTACCATCGGCCGGGTGTAGAAATCGGCCTCGATGGGCCGGACGAACGCGACGCCGGCCGGCCAATCCAGGCGCTCGACCAGGTAGCTTGCCCCTTCGTGGAGGTAGATGGCGCCCTCGTGGATGAACAGAGGGGCCGCGGCGCGCTCGATCTCGCCGAGCACCTGGGGCTTGCCTGGCGGATCCGGCGTTTGGATGATCACCCGTTCGGCCGCGCTGCTGCGCAGGCTGATGGTGGGGGCGGGCGTGCCGGGCCCGGCCCAAAAATAGCGGCCGCCTGCGCGGTAGAGCTTGCCCGCCTCCACCAGCTCGTCCAGCAGCCGCGCCAGGCCCGCGGGCCCCAAGCCATCGCGCGCCCGGCCGAATTCCTCGTCGGCCGCGAACGGCAGCTCGGCCGCGGCGCACGCCAGATGGCCGGCCAGGATCGCCGCATTGTCGGGATTGAGGCGGGCGTGTTCGGCCGTCCGGTCGAGCAGGTATTCCGGGTGGGCGATCAGATATTGATCGAGCGGATCGGCGGCCGCGATGAGCACGGCCGCGGCCGCGTCCTGGCGCCGGCCGGCGCGGCCCATCTGCTGGCGCGCGGCCGCGATCGTGCCCGGATAGCCGGCCAGGAGCGCCGCGGCCATCTGGCCGATGTCTATCCCCAGCTCCAGCGCATTGGTGGCCACGACCGCGCGCACCGTGCCGTCGCGCAAGCCCGCTTCGATGGCGCGGCGTTCGGCCGGCAGGTAGCCGCTGCGATAGCCCCGAAGCGCGCGCGGCACGTCCATCGGCGGAAGGCCGGCTTCGCGGCCGGCAAGCTGCTGGCGCAGATACGTCAGGATCAGCTCGGTCGCCAGGCGGCTGCGGCCGAAGACGATGGTCTGCGCGTCGTGTCGCACGAAATGCGCGGCCAGCTCGGCGGCCTCCAGGCCGACGCTCCGCCGGATTCCCAGCACCGGATCGAGCAAGGGCGGGTTGTAGAAGAGGAGCGTCCTTTCGCCCTGCGGCGCGCCGTCCTGCTCCGGGCCGATCACGGTGACCGGCGCTTCGACCAGGCGTTCGGCCAGCTCTTGAGGGTTGGCAATGGTGGCCGAGGCCAGGTAGAAGCGCGGGTTGCTGCCGTAGAAGCGGCAGAGCCGGCGCAGCCGGCGCAGGACGTTGGCCACGTGCGAGCCGAAGACCCCGCGGTAGACGTGCATCTCGTCCACCACGACCGCGGTCAGGTTGGCGAAGAAGGCGGCCCAGCGCGGATGCTGCGGCAGGATGCCGGCGTGGAGCATGTCGGGGTTCGAGAGGACGATGCGCGCGGCATCGCGCACTTTGCCGCGCCGGCCGGAGGGGGTGTCGCCGTCATAGGTCGCGCAGATCAGCGCGGGGTCATAGCTTGGATGGCCGGCCTGGGCCATGGTCAGATCGGCCAGGCCGCGCAATGCGGCCAACTGGTCGTGCGCCAACGCCTTCGTGGAATAGAGGTAGAGGGCGCGGGCGGCGGGATCGGCCAGGAGGCGCTGGAACACGGGCAGGTTGTAGCACAGCGTCTTGCCGCTGGCGGCCGGCGTCACGACGGCGACATGCTCGCCCCGCAGGCCGGCGGCCACTGCTTCGGCCTGGTGGGTGTAGAGCCGTTCTATCCCGCGCGCGGCCAGCGCCTCGATCAGGCGCCGATCCAGCCCGGCCGGGAAGGCCGCGAACCGCGCCGGCCGGGCCGGCACATGCACCCAGCGGCCGATGTTGCGCATGAAGCGCGGGTCAAGACGCAGCGCCTGCAAGGCGGATTCGACGGACATATGTTTATTATACCGCAAGTAGCGTCTGCCTTACCCCTCCCCTTGCCCCCTCCCCGCTCCTGGCCTTCGGCCAGGAGCGGGGAGGGGCGATCATGGGGGTTTGGAGGCGGCGGCGAA
>JBBIKA010000160.1:0-9771 GCA_037445695.1 Chloroflexota bacterium | reverse complement strand
GGGCTGATCATGCCACACTTCTGGCCCTTTGCAAACCCTTAAGTTAGCGCCTATGGGGTTAGGGGGTGAGGGTGTTGGTCGCGCCGCACAACGCGCGAGGTCAAGGTAGACACTTACCCTTTCTCCTCGATGTGCGGTACAATAGGGACATGACCGAACAACCGATCCGTCTGCCGGACAAAAAGACCAAGATCGTGGCCACGATCGGCCCGGCAACCGAGTCGCAGCCCATGTTGGAGGCATTGATCGCTAACGGCATGGATGTGGCGCGCCTCAACTTCTCGCACGGCACCCTGGAGAGCCATCGCCGGGTGATCGCGGGCGTGCGCGCGGCGGCCGCGAAGCTCGGCCGCCGCGTCGCCATCATGAGCGATCTGCCCGGGCCGAAGATGCGCATCGGCCAACTGGCCCACGAGCCGATCGTGCTGAGGCGCGGCCAGCCGTTCATCCTCGAGGTCGGCGACTTCGTCGGAGACGGCACGCGCGTGGCGATGCCGTTCGAGCGGCTGCCGCACGTCGTGCGGCCCGGCGACCTGATCTACATCAATGACGGTTACATTCAAGTCGAGGTGCAGGAGGTCGCAGCCGCGCAGGTGCGCTGCATCGTGCGGGTGGGCGGCGAGCTGCGCTCCCGCAAAGGGGTGAACTTCCCCGGCATTGACCTGGGCCTCCGCGCGTTCACCGATGAGGATCTCCGGTTCCTCCGCTTCGCAGCCGAGGAACGACTCGATGCGGTCAGCCAATCGTTCGTTCAGGACGGGGCCGATATCGCCGCGGTGCGGCAGGCCGCGGCCGGGCTGGGCTACGCGCCGTTCATCATCGCCAAGATCGAGCGGGCGCGCGCGGTGGACAATCTGGAGGAGATCCTGGATTGCGCGGACGGCATCATGGTGGCGCGCGGCGACCTGGGAGTCGAGATCCCCTTCGAGCGCATCGCCGTCGTGCAGAAACAGATCATTCACCGCGCCAGCCTGAAGAGCCGGCCGGTGATCACCGCCACCCACATGCTGGAATCCATGATCGCCAACCGTCGGCCCACGCGCGCGGAGGTGACCGATGTCGCCAACGCGATCATTGACGGGACCGACTGCGTCATGCTCTCCGGCGAAACCTCCATCGGCCAATACCCGGTCGAGGCGGTCGCCGCGATGCGCGCCATCGCCCGCTACACCGAGCAAAACGCCACGGCCGCTTCGATCCTGCCGGCATTGGAGGCGCAACGGGCCGCCGGCCGATTATCCCGCGCAGATGAAATCAGCTTGAGCGTCTACCACACGGCGCAGGCGCTGCAGCCGGACATCATCTTCGGCGTCACCACCTCTGGCGCAAGCGTGCGGCGGCTGGCGCGCTTCGATCTGCCCGTCTGGATCGTGGCGATCTGTTGCACGGAGAAGGCCGCGCAAGAGCTGGTCTTCTCCCGCGGCGTCTATCCGGTGCGGGGCCCGGAACCGGCCCCGTGCTGGCCTCGTTATGCGGCCGACTGGCTGGATGCGCACGGCATTCCGGCGCGGCTGGCGCTGTTGACCGAGAGCAGCGATACGCGGCGGCCGCGCGACACGGCGCACATCGAGATCTTGCACCTGGAATAGAGGAGCCAACTATGACTACACTGACCACGTCGCCGGCCTGGCAGGCGCTCGCCCGTCATCGAGAGCGCATGGCCGGCGTCCACATGCGCGATCTGTTCGCCCAAGACCCGCAACGCTTCGCGCGTTTTTCGTTGCGCTTCGGGGATATTCTTTTCGACTACTCCAAGAACCGCATTACCGACGAGACGATGGCGCTCCTGTTCGACCTGGCGCGCCAGGCCGGCCTGGCCGAGGCGACCGAAGCCATGTTCACCGGCCAGAAGATCAACATCACCGAAGGCCGGGCCGTGTTGCACATCGCGCTGCGCAACCGCGCCAACCGACCGATCTACGTGGACGGCGTGGACGTGATGCCCGAGGTCAATCGGGTGCTGGCGAAGATGCGCGACTTCAGCGAGGCGGTGCGCTCCGGCGCGTGGCGCGGTTACACCGGCCGGCCGATCACCGACGTAGTCAACATCGGCATCGGCGGCTCGGACCTGGGGCCGAAGATGGTGGTGCGCGCCCTGACGCCTTATGTCAAGCCAGAACTGCGCTTTCACTTCGTCTCCAACGTGGACGGCACCGACATCGCCGAGACGCTGAAGCGGGTGGAGCCGGAGACGACCCTCTTCCTGGTGGCGTCCAAGACCTTCACCACCCAGGAGACGATGGCCAACGCCGGCACGGCACGCGCCTGGTTCCTGGAGCAGGCGCGCGACGAAGCCGCCATCGCCAAACACTTCGTCGCGCTCTCGACCAACACCGCGGCCGTGACGCAGTTCGGCATTGACCCGCAGAACATGTTCGAGTTCTGGGACTGGGTGGGCGGCCGCTATTCCCTCTGGTCGGCCATCGGACTCTCCATCGCCATCGCGATCGGGTTCGACCGCTTCGAAGAGTTGCTGGCGGGTGCGCACGAGGCCGACGAACACTTCCGCACGACCCCGTTCGAGCGCAACATCCCCGTCATCATGGGCCTGCTCGGCGTCTGGTACAACAACTTCTGGGCCGCGCAGAGCCACGCCATCCTGCCCTACGACGAATATCTGGCCCTTTTCCCGGCCTATTTCCAGCAGGGCGACATGGAGAGCAACGGCAAGAGCGTGACGCGCGACGGCCGTCGCGTGGACTACGAGACCGGGCCGATCATCTGGGGCCAGCCGGGCACCAACGGCCAACACGCGTTCTATCAGCTCATCCACCAGGGCACGAAGCTCATCCCGTGCGATTTCCTGGCGCCGGCCCAGAGCCATAACCCGATCGGCCAACACCACACGCTGTTGCTTGCCAACTTCTTCGCCCAGACCGAGGCGCTGATGCGCGGCAAGACGGCCGACGAGGTGCGCGGCGAGCTGCTGCGCCAGGGCGCGCCGGCCGACCGGCTGGAGCTGCTCGTCGCGGCCAAGACGTTCGAGGGCAACCGGCCCACCAACTCCTTCCTGTTCAAGAAGCTGACGCCCCGCGTCCTGGGCGCGCTGATCGCGTTCTACGAACACAAGATCTTCACCCAGGGGGTCATCTGGAACGTCAACTCCTTCGATCAGATGGGGGTCGAACTGGGCAAGCAGCTCGCCAACGTCATCCTGCCGGAGCTGACGAGCGACGCGGCCGTGACCACGCACGACAGCTCCACCAATGGGTTGATCAATGTGTACAAGGCGATGAAGGGGGATGGACGATAAACAGTTGTTCGTGCCGCTCAAACCTGCCGTTCGGCCCGCCGCCGCGCCGCCCTACTTCCATGTGTTGACCAAGCCCACCGGCGCGCTGTGCAACCTGGACTGCAAATACTGCTTCTTTCTGTCCAAGGAAAGCCTCTATCCGGGCAGCCGCTTTCGGATGAGCGACGAGGTGCTGGAGGCATACATTCGCCAGATCATCGAGAGCCAGGCCGGGCCCCACGTCTCGCTGGCGTTTCAGGGCGGCGAGCCGACGCTGATGGGGCTCAACTTCTTCCGCCGGGCGGTGGCGCTGGCCCAGAAATACGCGCCGGCCGGCGCGCAGATCGAATACGCGCTCCAGACCAACGGCACGCTGCTCGACGCGGCGTGGTGCGACTTCTTCCGAGAGCACAACTTTCTGATCGGCCTGTCGCTCGACGGCCCGGCCATCATGCACAACGCGTATCGCGTGGACAAGGGGGGCGCGCCGACCTTCGAGCGGGTGATGCGCGCCGCGCGCCTGATGCAGGAACGCCGCGTCGAGTTCAACATCCTGTGCACCGTCCACGCGGCCAACGCGGAGCATCCGCTGGAGGTCTACCGCTTCTTCCGGGATGAAGTCGGCGCGCAATTCATCCAGTTCATCCCGATCGTCGAGCGCGCCACCGAGGCGACCCTGGCCGTGGCGAACGAAGGCTGGGGCGACCGCCGGGACGGCGGCCGGCCGCTCTACACCCAGTCCGGCAGCCTGGTCACCCGCCGATCGGTGACTGCGGCACAGTGGGGCCGGTTCCTGATCGCGATCTTCGACGAGTGGGTGCGTCGCGATGTCGGCACGATCTTCGTGCAGATGTTCGACGCGGCGCTCGCCTCGTGGGTGGGCGCGGCCCCGGCCCTGTGCGTCTTCGCGGAGACGTGCGGCAATGCCCTGGCGCTAGAGCACAACGGCGACCTGTACGCGTGCGATCATTTCGTGGAGCCGGACTATTTCCTGGGCAACATCACCGAGACGCACATGATCGAACTGGTCGCGTCGGACAAGCAGCGCAAGTTCGGGGCCGACAAGCGCGACGCGCTGCCCCGCTACTGCCGCGAATGTCCGGTGCGCTTCGCGTGTCAAGGCGAATGTCCGCGCAACCGCTTCATCCTGACGCCCGACGGCGAGCCCGGCCTAAACTATCTGTGCGCCGGCTACAAGGCGTTCTTCACGCACGTGGACCGGCCCATGCGCATCATGGCCGATCTGCTGCGGCGTCGGCGGCCGCCGGCCGAGATCATGGCGCTCCTGGCGGCCGAAGAGGCGCAGCGCCAACAGGCCTTTGCCCGGGCCGGCCGCAACGATCCGTGTCCGTGCGGCAGCGGCAAGAAATTCAAACAGTGCCACGGTCGCCGCGGCATTGAGGGCAAGAAAGGGTGACGCCCATGGCCCTGATCATTCACGACGCAACGATCTTGACGCCCGACCAGGAGATCGCCCACGGCGCGGTCTACATCGAACACGGCCGGATCGCGTGGGTCGGTCCGGCC
Organism: Chloroflexota bacterium; assembly: GCA_037445695.1. GTDB lineage: Bacteria > Chloroflexota > Anaerolineae > CG2-30-64-16 > CG2-30-64-16 > CAKZKT01. The sequence continues at coordinate 5,012 of JBBIKA010000160.1, read as the reverse complement.
GCCGACGCGCCGCCGGCGAAAGGCGCAGCGCGCATCGACGCGGCCGGCGGGTGGCTGGTGCCCGGCTTCATTGACCTGCAACTCAACGGCGCGTTCGGCGCCGACTTCACCGCGGATCCGACCTCCATCTGGCGCGTGGCCGATCGGCTTCCCCGCTACGGCGTCACCGGCTTCCTGCCCACGCTCGTCACCTCGCCCCTGGAGCAGATCGCGGTGGCCCGCCAGATCGTCGTTAGCGGCCCGCCGGCCGGCTTCCGCGGAGCCGCAGTGCTGGGATTGCACATCGAAGGCCCCTTTCTCAATCCGCACAAAAAAGGCGCCCACAATCCGGCCTACTTGCGGCCGCCCGACCCGACGCTCGTCGCCGACTGGTCGCCGGCCACGGGGGTGCGCTTCGTCACCCTCGCGCCCGAACTGCCGGCCGGGCTGGAGACGATCCGGCGGCTGACGGCGCAAGGGGTGGTCGTCAGCGCCGGGCATTCGCTGGCCACCTATGCGCAGGCCGAAGAGGCGTTCGCGGCCGGGCTGCGCTACGGCACCCACCTGTTCAATGCCATGCCGCCGCTACTCCATCGCGAGCCCGGCCTGGTCGGCGCGTTGCTGGCCGCCGCCGACCGCGTCGTCGGCCTGATCGCCGACGGCATCCACGTGCATCCCGGCCTGATCCGGATCGTCTGGGCCGCCAAGGGGCCGGCCGGGCTCAGCCTGGTGAGCGACGCGATGGCCGCGCTGGGCATGGCCCCGGGCCGCTATCGGCTGAACGACCTCGAAGTTATCGTCTCAGAAAAAGAGGCCCGGCTGGCCGACGGCACCCTGGCCGGCAGCGTGCTCTCGCTCGATCAGGCCGTGCGCAACCTGATCGCGTTCACCGGCTGCAGCCTGGCCGAAGCGCTCGCCACCGTGACGACCACGCCGGCCGACCTGCTGGGCATCGGCCACGAGCGCGGCCGCATCCGGCCCGGGCTGATCGCCGACCTGGTGCTGTTGGATGCCGATCGCCGCGTGGCGGCGACGATCGTGCGAGGGGAGCTCTATTCGGCCGAAATCAACCCATGACGGATGGCGTAGCGGATGAGATCGGCCGTTGAACGCGCCTCGAGCTTGCGCATGATGTTGGCGCGATGGGTCTCTACCGTGCGGGGACTGAGGACCAGGCGTTCGGCGATCTCGGGGCTGCTGTAGCCTTCCGCGATCAGCTTCAACACCTCCCGTTCGCGCGGGGTCAATGCTTCGTAGACGGAGGATGCGCCGGCGCGTGCCTTCTCCAGGTAGGTGACGATCGAGCGTTCGGAAAGGGGCGGACTGAGATAGTAGCGGCCGGCCAGAGCTTCGCGAATCGCGTAGACCAGGTCGTTCGAGCTGGATTCCTTGAGCACATAGGCGAGCGCGCCGGCGCGCAATGCCTCAAGCACATACGCCTCGTTGGAGTGCATGGAAAGCACGACCAGGCGGGTCTGAGGCGAACACGCCTTGACCTCGCGCGCGATCTCAAGGCCACCGATGCCGGGCAACATCAGATCGAGAACCGCCACATTGGGCCGCAGGCGTTCGATCAACTGGATGGCTTCCAGGCCATCGCCGGTCTCGCCCACCACCCGAAAATCCGGCTCCTCCGCCAGCAGCATCTTGATCCCCTGACGCACGATCTGATGGTCTTCGACCAAAACAATGGTGATCATCAGACGATTCCTTTCAGACCGTCGGCAGATCGGCGATCACGCGGGTGCCTTGGCCCGGCGCGGACTCAATAGAGAGGCGGCCGCCCAGCAGGCCGGTACGCTCGCGCAGGCCCGATAGCCCGGCCGCATACCCCGCGGTCAAGACTCCCGCCGGATCGAAGCCGCGGCCGTGGTCGCGCACCTCGATGTGCAGCACGCCGCTTTCGACCGTGACTTCCACAAACGCAAAGTCGCTACCCGCGTGCCGCGCCACGTTGGTCAATCCTTCTTGCACGATCCGATAGGCGGCCGTTTCGATCTCGGTCGCGAAACGTTGGCCTTCCAATCCCTTATGGCGAAAACTGACCTGGATTCTGGTCTGCAACATGAAGCGATCCAGGAGCCACAAGAGCGCCGGCAACAGCCCCAGGTCGTCGAGCATGGCGGGTCGCAGGTCGAGAGACAGGTTGCGCACCTTGCCGATCAACTCGTTGAGCAACGCTTGCGCCTGGCGCAGGTTCGCCTCGGCCAAGGTGGGCACCCGCAGTGACATATCCACCATCATCTTGAGCCCGGTCAACGACTGGCCGATTTCGTCGTGTAGCTCGCGCGCCAGGTTGCGTCGCTCTTCCTCCTGCACGCGCACAAGTTGCCGCGAGAGCGCCTGCAATCGCTCGTGGGCGGCGATCACCTGCGTGAACAGCTCATCGCGCGCGGCGGCCATGCGCAGCCGATCGGTGATGTCCTCGCCGATGCCGGTGACGCCGATCACGCGGGCGTTCATGTCGCGCGTGGTGGTGAAATTCCAGGAGATCGTGCGCCGTTCGCCCTGCACGGTCAACAGGTCGCTTTCGAAGTGAGCCGAAACGGACGAAACATCCAGCAGCCGGCCGAACTGCTCCTCGATTTGACGGCGCTGATCGGCCGGCGTGAAGCGCTCGAACCAGTTGCTACCGATCACCTCGGGCCGGCGCAGGCCGATCACTTCGGCCAGATATTCGTTGCAGAAGGTGATCTGCCCATCGCAGTCGAGACCGACCACGAGCAATTGTACGCTTTCCAGCATTTCGCGCAAGCGCCGCTCCGACACGAAGAGGGCCTCAAGAAGCTCATCGCGTTCGGCGTCGGCGCGCAGAGAGGCCATGCCGAGCGCGACGTTGTGGGCCAACGTCTCGAGAAGCCGCAGCTCTTCCTCGTCGAAGGCATTCACCTCATCCGCGTAGATGGCGAGCGCGGCTACCGCGCGATTGCGCACCAACAACGGCAACGCCACGACCGAGCGAAAGCCGAAGGCGGTCACCTGCTCGCGCCAGGGGGCGAAACGCGGATCGGTGGCCACATCGCCCACGAAGCAGGGCTGTCGGGTGCGAATGGCCGTGCCCACCGGACCGGCACCGTATAGATCATCGCCCCAGGTGACCGTGATGTGCGCCACATAGTCGGCTGCGGTGCCGCACATGGCGATCGGCCGCACCGTCTTCTGCGCGTCCTGCTCGGCACGGCCAACCCACACCTGGCGATAGCCGGCCACGTTCACCAGGATCTCGCAGATCTGGTTCAGCAGCTCCATCTCGTCCCGGGCGCGCACCACCGCCTGGTTGCACTCCATCATGGCGCGCAGGTTGCGGTTCAGCCGACGCAACACCTCCTCCATGCGGCGCTGCCCGGTCACATCCAGGTGGAAGCCCACCACGCGCACGACCTGATCATTCTCATCGCGCTCGACCACGCCGAAGCGATCCTGGATCCAACGCCACTCGCCCGTTTTGGTGCGCATGCGATATTCCAGGGTGGTGGAGGCTGACGCCTCGCGCAGGCACTGCTGGACCGCGGCCAGAGCCGCGGGCAGGTCGTCGAGATGCACCAGAGTCTGCCACACCTCGCGCGAGATGGCCAGCTCGGCGACCGAATAGCCCAACATGGAGGCGTAACGATCGTTGATCGTCACTTCGCCGGTGCGGAGGTTCCACTCGTACATCCCCAGGTCGGCGCTTTGCAACGCCAGGGCCAGGCGCTGCTGGCTCTGGCGCAACGCGGTGAGGGTGTTACGCCAGAGCGTCACATCCTCCAAACTGCCCTCGAAATAGAGGAGCCGGCCGGCTGCATCGTACACCGGACAAAAGGTATCGCGCACCCAAATAAGGGTACCATCCTTGCGCCGCAGGCAGATCTCGCTCGTCTGCGGCCCGCGCTCCTGCTCACAGGACAAGATCTGTTCGGTGCGCTGACGAGGATCGGCATAGAGAGAGTGGGCCGATACCTGCAGAAGCTCTTCGATGCTATCGTAGCCCAACAAAGACGCCAGGGCCGGATTGGCGTTGAGGATCCGGCCGCTCCTGGTCGTCCGATAGAAGCCGATCGGCACCCACTCAAAGAAGGCGCGACGAGGCAGGCGCCGCATCCGCCGCGCCGGGGCGATGCGCCGATGTCGGGAATCGAGTTCGCCGGGCATGTTTCCTTTTCCGGCCCCCCGCGCTACCGTATTTCGATGGCCGAAACCATCGGCGCGCAGCGGCCGCTCACCTTGCTGAACGTTATGTCTAAAACGCTGTCGCTCGCCGTCACCGGATGGGTCTTAGCAAAAGTCCAACACGACCCGATAGACTCCATTATACACATCGGCGAGATATTTGAAAGGCGCGCCTTCGCGCCGGGTGTAGCAGAGCCGCGCATCCGGAAAAGCCTCGTCGCCGCTCGCCACCGAGCCGACCGTGCCATCTTGATAGCCCCAGGTCGGCGCTTTCCGGCCGTCATACCTCTGATCGGCGAACCAGACCCGGCCCAGGCTATCGGTGAAGGTCACGCTGCCGGCGTTGACCCGGTGCAAAACCGACGGCACGGGGGTCGCAGTCGCCGTGGGGGTAGCCGTGGGGGTAGCCGTCGGCGTTGCGGTCGGCGTGGACGTTGCGGTGGGCGTGGCAGTTGGGGCCGGCGTGAGGGTGGCTGTAGGAGTGGAGGTGATCGAGACCCAGCTTCCGGCCGCGCCGAGCGCCAGTCCGGCATTGATCCGCCCCGCGCCGTAGAGCGGGTCCCAGCCCGGCTCGCCCAGGTCGTCGGCCGCCTGGCGGATGATCTGGCGCAGGTCGGCCGCCGAGAGGGCCGGATTGGCGGCCAGGAGCAGGCCGGCCAGGCCGCTGACGTAGCCGGCCGCCATCGAGGTGCCGCTATGGATGAGGGTTTTGCGGCGGGCGGCGCAGCCGCCCGCCGCAAAACCCCTTCTCCCCAAGGGGAGGAGTGAGAATGATGACCGCCAACAGGCCTACTGGCAACCTTAGCTTGATGCCAATGCACCTAACCCTCCGACCCCCTTCCCTGCGAGTAGGGGCGTGGCATGCCACGCCCCTACTCCCCTCC
>JBBIKA010000159.1:0-9837 GCA_037445695.1 Chloroflexota bacterium | reverse complement strand
CCCCGCCCCCGTTTCGCGAAATTTCGCGAAACGGGGGCGGGGCCGGGGGTGGGGGCGAGCATCTGGCTATTGGATCCGTTCCACGATTTGGTGGAGAGCTACCCAACGGGGTGCGGTAACGATCATGCGGGTGATTGCAGGTACGGCGAAGGGCCGGCTATTGCGGTCGGTGCCGGGGGATTCGACGCGGCCGATCACCGATCGGGTCAAAACGGCGCTCTTCAACATCCTGGCCGCGCAGGAGATGATCCGCGGCCGGCGCTACCTGGACCTGTTCGGCGGCACGGGCGCGGTCGGCATCGAGGCGCTGAGCCGCGGCGCGGCCGAGGTTGTCTTCTGCGAGCGCGATCCCCGGGCGGCGCGCGTGTTGCACCAGAACCTGGCCGCGGCCGGCTTCGCCGCGCGCGGCCAGGTGGTGGTCGGCGATGCCTTCGCCTATTTGGCCCGCGGCGCCGAGGCAGCTTTCGACGTGATCTATATCGCGCCGCCGCAATACCAGGGCCTGTGGCTCAAGGCCCTGGCCGGCGTAGATGCCCGGCCCGAACTGTTGGCCGACGACGGCTTGGCCATCGTGCAGATCTTTCCGAAGGAGTGGATCGAACCCAGCCTGGTCCATCTGGCGCTGTGCGACCGACGGCGCTACGGCAGCACGGCGCTCTGTTTCTTCGCGCATCGTCGAGAATGATTGGGTGTTTATTTGAGTGGGATTTGCCATGTCAAAGAGAAAGGCCCAACCATCCGAACAGAGTGAGCCTGCCATCGGAGCCGCGGCCGGCCGGCTGACGGCCGAAGCGATCCTGTTGCGGCAAAGCGAATACTTTTCGGCCTTGCACGAGATCGCGCTGGGCCTGATGCGCCGCCACGACCTGGACGACCTGCTCCAGGCCATCGTCAAACGGGCCACCCACTTGCTGAACGCATCGTTCGGTTGGCTCTATCTGGTGGACGAGGCCACCAACACGCTGGAGGTCCGGGTCGGCTCCGAGGAGTTTGGCGAACGGGTCGGCCTGCGGCTGGAGCCGGGCGAGGGGTTGGCCGGGCAGGTGTGGCAGAGCGGCCAGCCGATGATGGTGGACGATTACGCCACCTGGCCTCATCGGTCGGCCAAGTTCCCCGAGGGCGTGATCCATGCGGCGGCCGCGGTGCCGCTCGTAGTGGAAGACCGGATCATCGGCGTGCTCGGCCTCTCGCAGGCGAAAGAGGGGATCACCTTCGACGCTGAAGAGCTGGCCGTGCTGGCGCGTTTCGGTCAATTGGCCGCCATCGCTATTGACAACGCCCAGCTCTATGCCGCGGCCCGGCGCCACGCGCAGGAGATGGCCCTGCTCGACCAGGTACGCAGCGCCCTGGCCCGCGAGCTCGACCTGCCCACCATCCTGCGCGTCGTGGTGGAGAGCATCGCTCAGACGTTCGGCTATACCCTGGTGAGCCTCTATCTGCTCCAGGGCGATATGTTGGTGCTCCAGCATCAGGTGGGCTACGACCACGTGATCGCGGCGATCCCCATCACGCGCGGGGTGGCCGGACGCGTGGCGCGCACCGGCGCGGCCGTGTTTCTGCCCGACGTGAGCACCGATCCCGATTTCCTGGCCGCCATCGAGGGCATCTGCTCGGAGATCTGCGTGCCGCTGCGCGATCGCGATCAGATCATCGGCATCCTGAACGTGGAAAGCGTGCGCGGGGTTCGCCTCACCGAGGCCGATCTGCGCCTGATGCTTGCGCTGGCCGAGCACGTGAATGTCGCCATCGGCCGGGGCCGGCTCTACCACGAAGCGCGCGAGAGCGCGCAGCGCTATCGCGCGGTGGTGGACAACGTGCGCGAGGTGATCTTCCAGATTGACGGCCGCGGCAACTGGACCTTCCTGAACCCCGCCTGGACGCTGCTCACCGGTTTCGATGTGGCCGACAGCCTGGGCAAGTCGTTCGTGAGCTATGTAGATGTCGAGGATCGTGGGGCTTTCAGCGAGCAGTTCGTCCGGCTGATCGCCGAGCGCAAGGATGCCTATCACGGAGAGCTGCGCTACCTCACTGCGAGCGGCCAGGTGCGCTGGGTCGAGGCGCATGCGCAGCTCACCTACGACGCGCACGGTGTGTTCGTCGGCGCCTTCGGCGTGCTCAACGACATCAGCGAACGCAAGTTTGCCGAGGAGGAGTTGCAACGCCAGCGCGATTTCGCGCTCCAGATCATGAACAGCATGGCCCAGGGATTGACCGTGACCGGGCCGAACGGCGCGTTCGAATACGTCAACCCGGCGTTCGCGGCCATGTTGGGCTACACGCCCGAGGCCATGATCGGCACGCAGCCCGAGGATTATACGCTGCCGGAAGACTGGAAACTGCTCGACGAAGCCATGCACCTGCGCCAGCGCGGCCTGTCTTCGACCTATGAGACCCGTTTGCGCCGGGCCGATGGGAGCATCCTCCACGCCATGATCACCGGCTCCCCGCGCCTGCGCGACGGCCAGGTCATCGGCTCGATCGCGGTCATCTCGGATCTGACGGAACGCAAGCGCATGGAAGAGGCGCTGGCCATCGCGCGCGATCAGGCCCTCGAAGCGTCGCGGCTCAAATCGGAATTTCTGGCGACCATGAGCCATGAGATCCGCACGCCCATGAACAGCATCCTGGGCATGAACGAGCTGCTGCTGGAGACGGACCTCGACCCCGAGCAGCGCGAGCTGGCGGTCGACGTCCAGGAGGCGGCGCAGTCGCTGCTGGCGATCATTGACGATATCCTGGACTTTTCCAAGATTGAAGCCGGCAAGCTGGTCTTCGAAGAAGTGGAGTTCGACCTGCCGACCGCAGTGCGCAAGGCCGCCGATCTGTTGGCCCCGCGGGCCGCGGCCAAGGGCCTGGATCTGCGGGTGTTGATCGCGGCCGAGACACCGCAGCGCGTGCGCGGGGATCCTCATCGCCTGCGCCAGGTCCTGGTCAACCTGATCGGCAACGCGGTGAAGTTCACCGAGCAGGGCGAGGTGGTCGTCGAGGTGATGTTGGAAAGCATGAACGCCACCCATGCCACCGTCTGTTTCAGCGTGACCGACACGGGGATCGGCCTGTCGGAGGCGGCCAAGCGGCGTCTGTTCCAGCCGTTCACCCAGGCCGACGGTTCGATGACGCGACGTTACGGCGGCACGGGCCTGGGGTTGGCCATCTCCAAGCGCCTGGTAGAAATGATGGGCGGCGAAATCCATGCCGACGGCGCGGAGGGCCAGGGGGCGGTCTTCTGGTTCACGGCCCGGCTGGCCCTGGCCGAGCCAACCGGCGCCGGCCGGGAACCGGCCGAGGTCCCGGTCGAGCAGCCGGCCGCAAGGCGACCCGCGGCGGCTCCGACGCCGGCCGGCACGCCGCGCGTGCTGCTGGCGGAAGACAACCCGGCCAACCAGCGGCTGGGCGTGTTGCAGCTCCAGAAGCTGGGCTATCAGGTGACGGCGGTCGAACATGGCCGCGCCGCGCTCGACGCTTACCTGGCCGATCCCGACGGGTGGGACGTGATCCTGATGGACTGCCAGATGCCGCAGATGGACGGCTTCGAGGCCAGCCGTGCCATTCGCCAGGCCGAGCAGTCGCTGGGGCGCCACGTGCCGATCATCGCGATGACGGCCAGTGCGCTGCGCGGCGATCGCGAAGCGTGCCTGGCCGCCGGCATGGACGACTACATCAGCAAGCCGGTGCGCTGGTCGGAGCTGAGCGCCGCGCTCGCGCGCTGGCTCGGCGGAGCGCCGCCGGTCGCCGCCGGGGCGGTCGAGCGCGTGGAACCGGTCGAGTCGCCGCCTTCCGGTCCCCTTGACGAGGCCACGCTGCGCAACTTGAAGCGCCTGGTGCCGCGCGAGCATCCCTCGGCCCTGATCGAGCTGGTCGAATCGTTCCTCGGCAGCACGGAGGCGCGCTTGCCGTCGCTGGCCGCCGCGATCGCGCGCGGCGATAGCCACGAGGTGGCGCAGCTCGCGCATAGCCTGAAAGGGAGCACGGGCAGCTTCGGCGCGCTGCGGCTGGCCGGCATGTTGGGCCAGTTGGAGGCGCTCGGCCGCAACGGCAACCTGGATGATGCGGCGCGGCGCCTGGACGAGATCGTGGCCGAGTTCGAGCAGGTCAAGGCCGCGTTTCGCCGGGAACTCGCCTGACGATAGACGTGCCAGGCACTTGGAGGTGCCTGGCACGTGAGTGTGTTCATTTTCTACGAACAAACGGTCTGAACGGTGAAGAAATCGAGGTCTATCCACGCCTGGATCCTGGCCGGCCGGCCGCGCACCCTGCCGGCGTCCGTGGCGCCGGTGATCGTCGGCGCGGCCGTGGCCGCGCACGAAGCCGCGTTGCATCTGCCGGCCGTGGCTGCGGCATTGCTGGCCGCTCTGCTGATCCAGATCGGCTCGAACCTGGCCAACGACCTGGGCGACTACTATCGCGGGGCCGACATGCCGGGCCGCGTCGGCCCGACGCGCGTCACCAGCGCCGGGCTCCTCACCCCGCGCCAGGTGCAGAGGGGGATGCTCGCGGTCTTCGGGGCCGCGGCCCTCTGCGGCCTCTATCTGATTGCCCTGGGCGGCTGGCCGATCCTGGCCGCGGGCGTGCTGGCCATCGCGGCCGCAGTGACTTATACCATTGGCCCCTGGCCGTTCGGCTATTACGGCCTGGGCGACCTGGCCGTCTTTCTCTTCTTCGGCCTGGTGGCCGTGGTCGGCACGGCCTACGTGCAGACCCACTCCGTCACGCCGCTGGCCCTGGCGGCCGCCGTGCCGATGGGCTGTCTGGTCACCGCCATCCTGGTGGTCAACAACCTGCGCGATATCGCAACCGACCGCGCGGCCGGCAAGCGTACCCTGGCCGTCCGGCTGGGACCCCGCGGGACGCAGATCGAATATGTAGCGTTGCTCGTCGTGGCCTATGTTGTGCCGATCTTGCTCTGGCCGGGGTTCGGCTTGAAGCCGTGGGTCTTGTTGCCTCTGCTCACCCTGCCGATGGCCGTGCGCCTGGCGCGCGACATTCTGACCGTGTCGGGTGCGGCGCTCAATCGGGCGCTGGCGGGCACGGCCCGGCTCGCCGTCTGGTTCGCGCTGGCGCTGGCCGTCGGCATCGCGGCGTGACGGGTCAGCTTTCGGGGTTTTGACACTCCTCTCCAAGTATGCTAAACTGCGCCCAGTTAATCGGGCCCAACGATCTTCTTCGCTTTTGATTGTTCAGCATTCCATCCAGGGAGGAATACGCCGCCTGAAATCCTTTTGTCTGTAGTGTCTGGCTTGGCAGGCCCCTGGCAGGCAACGACAGAGCCTTATGTAGTCCGGCAACGACAACACTTTACAACAGTGAAAGGGCATGGCATGTTCGCTGATGCCCGCAGCGACGTGATTTGCTATTACCCCCACCAGGAAGGAGGCAGAAATGTCCCGCAATCGCCAGTGGCTGGCCGTCAGCCTGATCCTCCTGATCAGCATGGTCGTCACCGCCTGTACGCCGGCGGCCACGCCCGCGCCGCCCACCGCGCCGCCCAAGGCCGCCGAGCCGACCAAGGCGCCGGAACCGACCAAAGCACCCGAACCGACCAAGGCGCCTGAGCCGACCAAGGCGCCGGAACCGACCAAAGCACCCGAACCCACCAAGGCGCCCGCGCCGGTCGGCGACACGACCGTCTACGGCACCAAGTTGCCCGCCGATGCCGCGCCGTACGACATGCAAACCTGGGTCGAGCCGTGCGACATCAAGGGCAACCACATCACGTTCGACTTCCAGGTGCAGGTCTATCAGCGCTTCTGCGCCTCCGACCTTTTCCAGGATCAGCTCGTCAACCTGGACAAGGACTTCAACGTCATCCCCAACTCGGCCGAGAAGTGGGAGGTGTCGGCCGACGGCCTGACCTGGACCTTCCACATCAAGAAGGGCCTGCAATGGTCGGACGGCACGCCGCTCACCGCGCACGACTGGGTGGCCACCTATCAGTACATCGCCGACCCGAAGCACGCCTGGGACTTCGCCTGGTTCTATTCGGGCGTATTGAAGAACTGGGACGAGATCATCGCCGGCGAGAAGCCCACCAGCGAGCTGGGCGTCAAGGCCGTGGATGATTATACCCTCCAGTTCACCACCAAGGTGCCCTGGCCGGCCTTCCCCGCCATGATGCAGTTCAGCTTCGTGCTCTCCAAGAAGCAGATGGAGAAGTACGGTCCGATGTACAACAGCAAGGTCGAGACGAGCCTCTCGGCCGGGCCGTTCAAGTTGACGAAGCTGGAGCCGGGCAAGACCATCGAGATGGTGGCCAACGAAAAGTACAAGGGCTTCCGCCAGCCCCGGCTGCAGAAGATCATCGTCAAGTACATGGACATGAGCACGGCCTTCGCCGCGTTCCAGAACGGCGAGATTGATCATCTGGGGTATGAGTGGATCTCGCCGGCCGACATGGAGATCATCCAGAAGGATCCGGTGCTGAAGAAGAACTACTTCCCGCACTTCGGCGATTTCCGCACCGACTACCTGGTGATGGACACCTACAACAAGCCGTTCAATGACCTCAACGTGCGCAAGGCGTTCGCCCATGCGGTGGACCGCGAGTCCATCGTCAAGAACGTCCTGACGCCGATCAAGGGCATGCCGGCCTACTCGTTCCTGATGCCCGGCTTCCCGGCCTCGGATAAGGAGGGCAAACTGAAGGATCTGCAGAAGTACGACTGCAACCTGGCCAAGGAATACCTGGCCAAGGCCGGCTATCCGGACGGCAAGGGCTTCCCCAAGCTGGAGATGTGGCTGCGCAACGAAGCTCCGGCGTGGCAGGCGGTGTTCCAGGCCGTGGCCGCCTCGATCTCGAGCTGCCTGGGCGTCCAGATTGACGTCTCCAACAAGGACTACAAAGTCTACATGGACGCGCTGAACGCCAAGCCGACCAAGCTGCAATTCGGCGCCGTCTCCTACGGCATGGACTACCTGGATCCATCCAACATGTTGGGCATTTGGCTCTCTACCGGCCGCCATTCCTGGAAGAACGATCAGTTCGACAAGCTGGTGCGAGAGGCCAGCAGCATGACCGGCGACCCGGAGAAGCGCACCCAGATGTTCAAGGAGGCCGAGCGGATCCTGGTGGACGATGTCGGCGGCATCTTCATTGACCATCGCTGGCTGGGCGACCTGTTCCAGCCCTACGTGATGGGCGATTGCTTCCGCAAGCCCGACTCCATCGGCATCTCGGCCTGGCACTGGGGCAACGACTGGTGCTGGGGCGATTTCTACATCTCGAAGGATGTAACGAACTACAAGACGTATCGCACCAAGTAGGAGCCGACCCGACGTGGCGGGCACTGCGCAAGTACCCGCCACGTGAGCGCACATCTTCTGCGTGCCGGGCACTGGGCAGATGCCCGGCGCAGGCACGGGAGAGTTTTCCTGCGGAACGAACATGGCGCGTTATCTGCTGGGTAGAGCCTTATCGCTGATCTTCGTTCTCTTCGTTGTCTCGGTGATCACCTTTGCTTTGATGCACACCGTGCCCGGCGGGCCGTTCGACGAAGGCAAACAACGCCTGCCCGAGGCGGCCAAGGCCAACATCATGCGCAAGTACGGCCTCGATCAGCCGATCTGGAAACAATATCTGAACTACATGTGGAATGCGCTCCACTTCGACTTTGGCATCCCCTATCAGGTGCCTACCGAAACGGTTGCATCGCTGATCGCCAAGACCTGGGCCATCACCTTCCAGGTCGGCCTGATGACCGTGACCCTGGCCTTCAGCCTGGGGATCACGTTCGGCATGGTCGCGGCCTATCGCCGCGGCTCGTGGGTGGATACGGGGGTTACCTTCTTTGCGACCCTCGGCACCACCCTGCCCAATTTCGTCATCGCGCTCTGGCTGATCCTCGGCTTCGCTTATGGGTTGAAGCTCCTGCCGTCGGGCGGGTGGAGCGAACCGGAAAACTGGCTGATTCCGGGGGTCTTTTCCAAGGATTGGATCCTGCCCGTGCTGGCCTACGCCCTGGCGCCGATGGCGCTGGTGGCGCGCTATACGCGCGCCAGCATGGTGGACGCCCTGCAATCGGACTACGTGCGCACCGCGCGCGCCAAAGGGCTGCGCGACCGCACGATCATGGTGCGTCACGTCCTGAAGAACGCTGCCATCCCGATGGTGACCGCGCTCGGCCCCATTATTCCCGATCTCATCACCGGCTCCATCTTCATCGAAGCCATGTTCCGCATCCCCGGGCTGGGCAAGTACTTCGTCACCAGCACCTTCAACCGCGATTACCCGATGATCATGGCCCTGATGTTGCTCATCGCCATGCTCTGGGGCATCACCTACATCCTGACCGATCTCGCCTACGTCGCACTGGATCCGCGCGTGCGGCTCGGCGGCAAAATGAGATAAGCGAACGCGGTATGACAACGACACCGATCCTGGATCCCGAAGCGGCCGCCGCCGAGAGACTGCTGCGCAAGCCGCGGACCTTGTGGAGCGACGCGCTCCGCCGTTTCGTGCACAACCGGCTGGCCATGGGCGGCCTGGTTCTGGTTCTCTTTTTCATCATCCTGGCCATCTTTGCCGATCTACTGGCGCCCTATCGTTACGACAAGGCCGACTTCAGCAAGGTTTTGCAGTTCCCGTTCGTAGACCCACAACACCCCCTCGGCACCGACGAGGTCGGCCGCGACTTTCTGAGCCGGCTGATCTACGGCGCACGCACTTCGTTGACCGTCGGCCTGGCGGTGCAGTTGATCGCCTTTTCCATCGGCATTCCGCTGGGTGCGGCGGCCGGCTATCGCGGGGGCGCCGTGGACTTTGTAATCACGCGCATTATTGATGTGATGACCGCCTTTCCGGGCCTGCTCTTCGCCATCTTCCTGATCACCGTTTGGGGCGGCGGCCTGGAGAAGGTCATCGTGGTGCTCGGCATGACGAGCTGGATCGGAGTGACGCGGTTGACGCGCGCGCAGTTCCTGACGTTGCGCGAGAAGGAGTTCGTGGGCGCAGCGCGCGCGATCGGCGCCACCGAAGGGCGCATCATCTTCCGTCACATCCTGCCGAACGCGCTCACGCCGCTCCTGGTCGCGCTCAGCTTCGGCATCCCGGCCGCCATCTTCGCCGAGGCCAGCCTCAGCTTCCTGGGCATCGGCGTGAACGACCCGTTGCCCAGTTGGGGCAAGATGGTGGGCGTCAGCAGCGCCTACATTCGCGTGTACTGGCACGTCGGCCTCTTTCCCACCATCCTGATCGCCCTCACGATGTTGGGCTTCTCCTTCGTGGGGGATGGCGTGCGCGATGCCCTGGACCCGCAATTGAACCTGTAGGGAGGTGGCCTCATGAACAGGTTGATCCAGATCAGTGCTTTGTGTGTGCTCTCCATCCTGTTGGCCGCCTGCGCCGGTGGCGCCGTTACTCCGCAGCCGACCGTGGAGGGTATCCCTACGCCGCAGGGGGTCTTCGGCCAGCCCACCACCGTCCTGACGCCGTTGCCGGCCGTGCCGACGGTCGCGCCGGCTGCGGCCGGAGATCCGGTCGCGGGCAAGACCGTTTACGATAACAAGTGCGCCTCATGCCACGGCGCGCAAGGGGAAGGGGTGGAAGGCAAGGGCAAGGGAGTCGCCGGCTGGACGATGTCGGCGGCCGAGTTTACCGACATTTTGCGCACAGGCGGCAAGGGCAAGCTGGGCAACGAACATCTCTACGGGCCGGGCCAGATCAGCCCGTCGGGCATCGAAAACCTGTTCGCCTACGTGCGCACGTTGCAGAAAAAGTGAACATGCACGAAATCCGCACTTTGCGCCGGGCCGGCCGGGCCGTGATCGGACTGCTTGTCGTGATGCTGGCGGCCGGGGGGGCGGCCGCGCGGCCGGCCGCCGTCCCCGCGGCGCCCACGCCGG
>JBBIKA010000158.1:4800-9983 GCA_037445695.1 Chloroflexota bacterium | reverse complement strand
GACGCACAGCGCGCGGGCGAAGACAATTACCGGTTTAATTTTTCAACATTCATAATTCGGGGCGAAGGGGCGTGTCCGCCGCGAGGTCGGCCTGCGCCGGCCGGCGGCGGGCGGGGCCGCGTCCACGCAGGTGGACGCCCGGCCGCAGGCCCATTAGCTGCGATTTCAATCGCCGGCCTGCTTTTTGCCCCTCACCCCCTTTGTCCCCCTCTCCCCTTGGCCTGCGGCCAGAGGAGAGGGGGGAACAAAGGATGGTTTTGCGGCGGGCGGCTGCGCCGCCCGCCGCAAAACCTCTTTTTCCCAAGGGGAGGGGTGAGGGTGATGACCGGCAACAGGCCTATTGGCAACCTTAGCTTGATGCCAATGGGGAGAATCACTCCCCTACCCGTGTAGGGGAGGGGCCGGGAGAGGGGTCTTCTACGGGGGCGGAACGGGAGCAACCGTAGCTGCGTACGCGGCGCAAAGAAGAAAGGGACGATCTGTGTTTCGTACCGGCCTGGAAAACCTGCTGCACGATGGCTTACCGCAGGTGCGTGGCAAGCGCATCGGCCTGATCACCCATCCGGCCGCCGTGCTGGCCGATTGCACCTCTGCACTGGACGCGCTGCGGGCTGCGGGCGTGCAGGTGGCGGCCCTCTTCGGCCTGGAGCACGGCTTGACCGGCGCGGCCGCGGACGGTGCCGCGGTTGCGGACGCGGTCGAGCCGCGTACCGGCATCCCCGTGTTCAGCCTCTACGGCGCCACGCGCGCGCCGACCGCCGCCATGCTCGCCGGGCTCGACGCGCTGATATACGATGTTCAGGATGTCGGCGCGCGCTTCTACACCTACATCAGCACGTTGTACTACGTGTTGCGCGCGGCCGGCCGCCACGGCGTGCCCGTGATCGTGCTGGATCGGCCCAATCCGCTCAACGGCGTTGCCATCGAAGGCCCCCTCTTGGCGCCGGAGCTGGTGTCGTTCGTCGGCATCGCGGCGATCCCCATCCGCCACGGGATGACGCTGGGCGAACTGGCGCGTTACTTCAACGCCGAATTCCGCTTCGATGCCGAACTGACGGTCGTCCCGATGCATGGCTGGCGCCGCGCACTGTGGTTCGACGAAACGGGCCGGCCATGGGTGCCGACTTCGCCGGCCATGCCGCACCTTGCGACGGCGATCGTGTACCCCGGCACGTGCCTGGTAGAGGGCACCAATTTGTCGGAGGGCCGCGGCACGGCGCTGCCGTTCGAGCAGGTCGGCGCGCCGTGGCTCGACGGTTACGCGCTGGCGTCGGCGCTCAATCGGCTCGCTCTGCCGGGGGCGTGCTTCCGGCCGGCCGAATTTGTGCCGTCGGCCGGCAAGCATGCCGGCAAGCTATGTCGTGGCGTCCAGGTTCACGTGCTGGATCGCCGCGCCTTCCGGCCGGTGGCGACCGGCCTCCATCTCCTGGCCGCAGCGCACCGCCAATCCCCCGATCGTTTCGCCTTCCTCCCTTCCAGTTGGGAAGGCAAGCCACCGCACTTCGATCTCTTGATCGGCGACCCCCGCATTCGACCCGCTCTGCTGTCCGGCATGCCGGCGGAAGACCTGGTCGCGTCCTGGGAGGCCGGCACGGCCCTGTGGGCCGAGCAACGTCGGCCGTACCTGTTGTACGATTGAGGCCGGGGCTGATCTGCGTCATGTCCTCCGGGCCGAATCCGGCGCATAATTTATGCGTGGACGGGTATGCTTCGGTTGTGCATCGCACATAGCCCGGAGGTGACCAGATGTGGCGTCCTCGTGTATGGTCTTATCAGGATTTATTGGCAAAAGATAGCATCGTTCCGCTCTTTTTGCTCGGCGGCAACCTGTTCTTCAACATCCTCGCCAATGCCGGCTTCAAACTGTCGGCAACCAGCTCGGAGTGGCGCGGCTTTCTGGTGTGGCAGGTGATCGGCAACCTGGCGGGCTTCATCACCGTGCTCACCCTCACCGGCCTGTTGCGCTATCTGCCGTTGCACGTCGCCTATCCGATCACCGCCGGGCTGGCCGTGATCGGCGTCCAGGTGGTGGCGGCGCGCTGGTTGTTCGGCGAGGCGATCTCGTCCGGCCAGTGGCTGGGCACCTTGCTCGTCGCCATCGGGATCGTGCTGGTGTCCAGGGGATAAGCGCAAGGCGCGCGGGCACACGCGTCGGCCGCGCCTCGGCGCGGCGGAGGCAGACATGGCCATGAAACCCCCACCCCGCACGAGTCGGATCATCGTGACCGCCGACGACTTCGGCCGCTCGACGGCGATCAACGCGGCGATCATACGGGCGCACCGCGAGGGCATCCTCACCGCCGCCAGCCTGATGGTGGCCGGCGATGCCTGGGCCGAGGCGGTCGAACTGGCGCGCGCACACCCCACCCTGGCGGTAGGCCTGCACCTGGTTGTCTCCGGCGGCCGCGCCGTCTTGTCGCCGAAGCAAATCCCGCACCTGGTAGATGCTGATGGTCGCTTCCCGGATGACCCGCTCCGCCTGGGCCTACGCTATGCGTTCGACCGTGCCGCGCAAAAGGGGCTGGCGGCCGAGATCGCGGCGCAGTTCGAACGCTTCGCGGCCACGGGCCTGTCGCTCTCTCACGTGGACGGCCACCAGCACTTGCACGTGCATCCGGTCGTCTTCAACCTGCTGTTGCCCCTGGCCCGACGCTATGGTGCGCACGGCGTGCGTGTGCCGGCCGACGACCTTCTGTTGGCGCTGTGCCATGATCATCGCGGGGCCGGCGCCAAGATCGGCTGGGCGCTGGGCCTGGGGCTGGTGCTCGGCTGGTGTCGTCGCCGGGCGCGCGCCAACGGCCTGGCCGTGGCCGATCGGGTATATGGCGTCTTCCAGAGCGGCCGGATGACCGGGGACTACGTGACGCGCGTGTTGCGCGAGCTGAGGGTGCCCGTGGCCGAATTCTACTTCCACCCGTCGCTCGCAAGCCTGGGCGAAGTGCTCGGCCCCAATCCGGGCGACCTGGCGACCCTGCTCAGCCCGGCGGTGCGCCGGGCGATCGAGGCGCGCGGGTTGCGCCTGGCGACATATGCGACCGTGTAACGTGCCTGATACCTGACGCGCCTGATACCTGACGTGCCTGGCACCTTGGGAGGTGCCAGGCACGTGATGCGGGAGGATGTAAACGTGCCTGGCACTTTGAGAAGTGCCAGGCACGTGATCCAGTAATGTGATATAATAGAACCGAATTCATCCGCAGCCCCTCGCGAGAAGCGGAGGTGCGCCATGATCGCGACCTTGCTGACAGCACTTATTCTGATCAGTTGGATTTATTGGCTGGTGGCGCTCTGGCTGGTGCTTGACTTTTTCCGGCCGACGACGCCTATCTTCCAACCCACTTTTGCGCAGGGAAAGGGCGGCCGCTCCTCCCCCTCTCCTCTCAGGAGAGGGGGGCAGGGGGGTGAGGTCGTTTCTCCCGCGGGGCCGGGGGATGAGGTCGTTTCTCCCGCGGGGCCGGGGGATGAGGTCGCTTCTCCCGCGAGCCAGGGGGATGAGGTCGCTTCTCCCGCGAGCCAGGGGGATGAGGTCGTGTCTCCAGCGGGGCCGGGGGGCGAGGTCGTTTCGTCATCGGGCCCGGGAAGCGAGGCGATGCCCCCGGTTTCGATCCTGAAGCCCGTCAAGGGGTTGGACTTCGAGGCCTACCAGAACTTCGCCAGCTTTTGTCGGCAGGACTACCCCGAATACGAACTGCTCTTCGGCGTGGCCGATGCCGACGATCCGGTGATCCCGCTCATCGAGCGCCTCAAGCGCGAGTTTCCACACCTCAGCATCCGGCTGTTCGTCGTCCGGCCGACGGGCGCCAACCGCAAGGCCAGCCTGCTCCATCATCTGGCCGGACAGGCCCGCTACGAGACGCTGGTGGTCAGCGACAGCGACATGCGGGTGACGCCTGACTACCTGCGCCGGGTGGTTGCGCCGCTGGCCGACCCGACCGTCGGCCTGGTCACCTGTCCTTACCTTGGCGTGCAGGCGCGCAATTTGACCGCCGGCCTGGAGGCGCTCCACATGGGCGTGACCTTCCTGCCTTCGATCGCAGTGGCGCGGCAGGTAATCGGCATGCGCTTCGCGATGGGCGCCAGCGTCACGCTGCGCCGCCGCGATCTGGAAGCCATCGGCGGGTTCGCCGCGCTGGCCGACTACCTGGCCGACGACTATCAGCTCGGCGCGCGCATCGCCGCGCTGGGGTTGAAGGTGCGGCTGTCGGACTACATCATGCAATGTGTGCTGGGCGCCGACCGCTTCTGGGATCAGTGGGAGCGCGAAGTGCGTTGGATGCGTTGCGCCAGCGTCAGCCGGCCCACTCAATATCCCGGCCTGCTGCTCAGCTATGCCACGCCGTTGGCCCTGGCTCTGGTGCTGCTCACCGGCCCGACGCCGGCCCACATGCAGCTCCTGCTCGGTTCGCTGATGCTGCGCTGGGTTGTCGCGTGGCTGGTCAGCGGTGCGACCGGCGACCGGGAATCCCGGCGCTGGTTGCTCTGGCTGCCGGTGCGCGATGTGTTGAGCGCATTGACCTGGATCGTCGGTGGATTGGGGCGCGAGATCACCTGGCGCGGGGAGCGGTTCGTTCTGACCGCCCACGGCCGCATGGCGCTGGCTCCTTCACGCTGGGGTGCTCGCCTGGTCGGCTGGTGGCGCCGCCTGCACTGAGGCTTTGGGCTTGCGGCCTTGGATTGCGGCGGCACGACGCCGCTTCGGATTGCGGCGGCACGACGCCGCTTTAGCCGCCCGCGACACGTGGCTGCTTGCGAGCGAAAAGCGGGGACACGTCCCCGCATTCCAAAACGCACGACGCCGCTTCGGATTGCGGCGGCACGACGCCGCTTCGGATTGCGGCGGCACGACGCCGCTTTAGCCGCCCGCGACACGTGGCTGCTTGCGAGCGAAAAGCGGGGACACGTCCCCGCATTCCAAAACGCACGACGCCGCTTCGGATTGCGGCGGCACGACGCCGCTTTAGCCGCCCGCGACACGTGGCTGCTTGCGAGCGAAAAGCGGGGACACGTCCCCGCATTCCAAAACGCACGACGCCGCTTCGGATTGCGGCGGCACGACGCCGCTTTAGCCGCCCGCGACACGTGGCTGCTTGCGAGCGAAAAGCGGGGACACGTCCCCGCATTCCAAAACGCACGACGCCGCTTCGGATTGCGGCGGCACGACGCCGCTTTAGCCGCCCGCGACA
>JBBIKA010000158.1:0-4700 GCA_037445695.1 Chloroflexota bacterium | reverse complement strand
GCTTGCGAGCGAAAAGCGGGGACACGTCCCCGCATTCCAAAACGCACGACGCCGCAAGCCAAAAGGCCACAACCATGAAACGCCTGATCCGTGCTTTCGACGGCTTCCTCCGTTGGGCTTTGGGCGTGTTCGAGTTTTGCTCCGCGCCCGATTGCCTGTTGCGCGTGCGGCGGATCACCCTCTCCAGGCCGCTGACCCTGGACGGGGCAACCTATCCGGCCGGCACGGCCGCGATCGAGTTGCACCTGTGGAACGAACACCTGCCGCCCCTGCCGGCGGAGGGCCCTACCTTGCGCTGGGCCGTGCAAACCCAACGGCGCTTGAAGCACTCCTTCCAGACATTGGCCCGGCGGTTGCCCCACGACCCGCGGCTGGCCGATGCGCAGCTCGTCATCGGGATCACCGTGCTGCCGCTGGCCGGCGCGCACGCGGGCGGCGTCCGGCTGTTCGAGCAGCTTGGCTTCACCATTCTGCCTTATCACAATCCGCTCGGTCGTTTTGGCGAGTTTTGGGAAAACCTGTACACCTGGGGCATCATGTGGGCCTTCAACGCGCCCACCTTGGCAGGCCGGAGCTTGTTGCGCCTTCGTCGCAGCGAGGTCTGGATGACGAGCGCAGAACTCTTGCGTCGCTATGGGGAGACAATTTGAAAAGGAGGATTCCATCATGGCCGACAAACCAACTTTGTCCACCGCATCGGCCGACGAGGCCGCGCGCCGGACCCTGCGCATCCTCGAGAGTCTGTTCGGCGCTGAAGCCGGGCAACGGGTAGGGGTGCGCCTGTGGGATGGCACCACCTGGCCCGATGGCGCATCCCGGCCGGTCACGCTGCTGCTCAAGCACCCCGGCGCGCTGCGCGCCATGCTTCTGCCCGGCCACGAGTTGGGCCTGGCCGAGGCATACCTGTACGACGACTTCGACATCATCGGAGACATCGAAGCGATCTTCGATCTGGCCGACGCGCTGGCGGCCACCACCGCCGGCTGGCGCAAGAAGCTGGTCACCGCCCGCGACCTGTTGCGCCTGCCCCCCGGTCCCGATCACCCGACCGGCCGCCGCGGCCCGGCGCGGCTTTCGGGCAAGCGCCACTCGGTCGAGCGCGACCGTCAGGCCGTCACCTACCATTACGATGTCTCGAACGACTTCTATGCGCTATGGCTTGATCGGCGCATGGTCTATTCGTGCGCCTATTTCCAGACCCCCGCCGACGAGCTGGATGCCGCGCAGGAACGCAAGCTGGACTACATCTGCCGCAAGCTGCGCCTGAAGCCCGGCCAACGGCTGCTGGACATCGGCTGCGGCTGGGGTGGGCTGGTGATGCATGCCGCCCAATATTACGGCGTGGACGCCATCGGCATCACCCTCAGCCGGCCGCAAGTAGAGCTGGCCACCGAGCGGATCCGCGCGGCGGGCCTGGCCGAGCGCTGCCGGGTCGAGGCGCGCGATTACCGGGAGATGGACGAGCCGGAAGGGTACGATGCGCTGGTCAGCGTCGGCATGTTCGAGCACGTGGGCGCGGCCCTGTTGCCGACCTACTTCGCCCAGGCGTGGCGGCTGCTCAAGCCGGGCGGCGTCTTCCTCAACCACGGCATCGCCTGCCGGGCCAACCTGCCGCCGCAACACGGCCCCAGCTTCAGCGACACCTACGTCTTCCCCGACGGCGAGCTGGTCCCGATCAACGTCACGTTGGGGGCGGCCGAAGAGGCCGGCTTCGAGGTGCGCGACGTGGAAAGCCTGCGCGAGCACTACGCGCTGACGCTGCGCCACTGGGTGCGCCGGCTGGAGGCGCAGCACGACCGAGCACTTCAATTCGTGGACGAGCCGACCTATCGCGTCTGGCGGCTCTTCATGTCCGGCTCGGCGCACGGCTTCGCGCGCGGCCGGCTGAACGTATATCAGGCGTTACTGATCAAGCCCGACGCCCAGGGCTGCAGCGGCCTGCCGCTGACGCGCGCCGACTGGTATGTCGCCGATTAACTCTGTGCGCCGGGCACCTAACCTGAACATAGACGTGCCAGGCACTTTGGAAGTGCCCTGGCCTGGCCGCCAGGGCAGGCTGGCACGTGGGCGCTGTTCATTTTCATCGCGTGCTGTGTGCCGCCGCGCATGAACAACTGGAATGCAATGGACCTATGGAACCTCTTGTGAGCCCATCGGGGCCACCCCTCACCGTCCATGCCAACTTCTGGCTGGAAGCCAACGGCCAGGTCGCGCTGAGCCGTTGGCGCGTGCAACTGCTGGAAGCGATCGCCGAGACCGGTTCGATTCGCGCCGCGGCCGCCCAGATGAAGATCACCTACAACCTGGCCTGGCACCGCCTGGACGAAATGGAGCAGGCGCTGGGCGTGCATCTGGTTGAGCGGCAACGCGGCGGGTCGGGCGGCGGCAGCGCCCACCTGACCGCAGCCGGCCAGGCGTATGTGGCGCGTTTCAAGCGTTTCGCGGCCGCCGCCGACGCGGCGATCGGCCGGCTGTTTGCCGAATCCTTCGAGGCAGGATAACGGTCGGGCCCATTGACACGGCGCGCCAGATTTGCACAAGTCCCGATCGTTGTGTAGAATATACGCACATTCGGGTGCCCCCGTTTGTTTCGTTCGCTTCGAACCGGAGATAGCCGTGAGACAAGGGGCGTTCTCATTCGGTTGGTCCGTTGTGAAGCGCCGAAAATCCGCAGTCGTTTTTCGGGTCGGTTGGGGCCGGCAAGGCGTTATATCCTGAAGATATAACGCCTTGCCGGCCCCCTTTTTATTTTGTTCGCATTCCGTTCTGCCGCACAGCATAACCACTGATCACACGAGGAGGTGAACATGGCTCTGGGAGGGTATGCCAATCGGGTGGCCTGGATTGACCTGACCAAGGGGACGGTCGAGTACAGGCCGATCGCGGAAGAGGACGCGCTGAAGTACGTCGGTGCGCGCGGCCTGGGGGTGAAGTACGTCTTCGACAACGGCCCGCAGGTGGACCCGCTATCGCCGGACAACATCCTGTGCTTCATGAACGGCCCGTTGACCGGCACCGACGCGAACATGAGCGGCCGCATGGCCATCGTGACCAAGTCGCCACTCACCGGCACCGTGACCGACTCGCATCACGGCGGCTGGTCGGCGGCCCGGCTCAAGTGGGCGGGCTTCGACGGCCTGGTCTTCAAGGGCAAGGCCGAGAAGCCGGTCTATGCCTACGTCGAGAACGGCCAGGTGACGCTGCACGACGCCAGCGACCTGTGGGGCAAGGGGGTCCACGAGACGATCAAGATCCTGCAGGAGCGCTACGGCAACGAAAAGGAGCTGAGCGTCATCGCCATCGGCCCGGCCGGCGAGAAGCTGGTCAAGTTCGCCAACTGGGTGAACGAGAACGATCGGGCCTCAGGTCGCGGGGGCACCGGCTGCGTGGGCGGCAGCAAGAACCTGAAGGCCGTCGTGATCCGCGGCAAGCACGCCGACCGGCCCCGGCCGGTAGACCGCGATGCCTGGAAGACGGCCCACCAGCGCGCGCTGGCCACCATCATGGACGAGGCGAACGTCACCTCCCCGCGCAAGGGCGGCCTGTCGGTCTACGGCACCAACGTGCTGATGAACATCACCAGCAACATGGGCGCGCTGCCCAGCTACAACAGCAAAGTGACCAGCTTCCAAGAGAACGCGGAGCTGATCAGCGGCGAGTGGGTCAAGGCCAACATCCTGGTGAACGACCCCACCTGCCACGCCTGCCCGGTGGCCTGCAAGAAAGAGGTCGAGGTCAAGGAAGGGCCGTTCAAGATCCACATGGAGAGCCTGGAGTACGAGCCGGCCTGGTCGCTGGGCGCCAACTGCGGCAACAACGACGCTGGTTCCGTGGCCTACATGATTGACCGGGCCAACGACTACGGCTACGACGCCATTGAGATCGGCGACGTCCTGTCCCTGTACATGGAGTACAGCGAGCGGGGCTACGCCAACGGCGACGGCCTGGCCTGGGGCGACCGCCACGGCATGGTGGAGCTGATGCGCAAGATCGCCTATCGCGAGGGGGTCGGCGACATCCTGGCCGAGGGCACCGGCAAGGCGGCCGCGAAGCTGGGCCATCCGGAGCTGGGCATGCACGTCAAGGGCCAGGGCATCCCGGCCTACGACCCGCGCGGCCTCAAGGGCATGGGTATCGCCTACGCCACCTCGAACCGCGGCGCGTGCCATCTGCGCGGCTACACGCCGGCCAGCGAGCTGGGCCTGATCCCGCTCAAGACCGATCCGCTGGCCTGGAAGGGCAAGGGCGAGCTGCTCAAGCTGCTCCAGGACCTGCACGCCTTCTCCGACAGCTTGGATCTGTGCAAGTTCTCGGCCTTCGCCGAAGGCGCGGAGGAGTACGCGCTTCAGTACAGCGCCATGACCGGCCGCACGATCACGGCTGATGAGGTGCTCAAGACCGGCGAGCGCATCTACAACCTGGAGCGCTACTACAACAACCTCTGCGGCTTCGACGGCAAGGACGACACCCTGCCCGAGCGCTTCCTGAAGGAGCCTTCTACCATGCCCGGTTCGCAGGGCCATGTTTGCGAGCTGGACCTGATGAAGGAGGAGTACTACCGGGCGCGCGGCTGGAACAACGGCGTGGTGCCGGAGGCCAAGCTGAAGGAGCTGGAGATCATCTGAGAAAAGCGCGAGGTTGATCGCCACGTGCCAGGCACTTTATGAATGTTAAGAATTTATTCCGGTAATCGAGCCGCG
>JBBIKA010000157.1:0-10046 GCA_037445695.1 Chloroflexota bacterium | reverse complement strand
GAGGAGGGGGTTTGCGGCCGGCTTCGCTGGCCGCAAACCCCATTCAGCCTTCTCCTTGCCCCCGTTTCGCGAAATTTCGCGAAACGGGGGCGGGGTCGGAGGTGGGGGTCAATGCGGCAAAATGCAAAATCTAAGCCAACAAAGCAGTAGGGCTACACAATTTTGCTTTACATTTTCATGTTCATGCGTCGTGATTAATGTGCATGAGCAACTACAAATAGCCTCATCAGACGCGCCAGGCACTCTGCAAGATGTCTGGCACATGGGCACTGTTCGCAAGAACCCAGGCAAAAATCGCCGGCCTCTCAAAGCCTGGAAGCCGGCAACCGACTGCGGGGATTATACTCGCGGCGCGTTCGCGTGTCAACTTGTGCGCTGCTTGCACATCGAAGGCGGTGCGCGGTAGCCTGCCCGGCGACCGGGCCGCCCCCGGACGATCCGCATGGCGCGGCCGGCGCAGTGCGTCGTGCGCCGGCCGCCATCGCGCTCACGGCGTGAAGTCGGTATCTTCCTTCACGCGCAAGATGAACGCCGCGAGGAGCCGCGAGACGTTCGCCAGATCTTCCAGCGAGATCACCTCGGCCGCGGTGTGCATGTAGCGCAAGGGAATGCTCACCAGGCCGGTGGCGACGCCGGCGCGCGTCAGTTGAATGGCGTTGGCGTCGGTGCCGGTGCCGCCCGGCGCAGCTTCGAGCTGGTAGGGAATCCCCTCGGCCTCGGCCGTCTCGATCAGCATCCGCTCAACCACCGGACTGATGTTCGGCCCGCGGGCGATGGCCGGACCGCCGCCCAGCTTGATCTCGCCAACCCGCTCGCGCTTCATGTCGGGGTGGTCGGTGGCATGGCACACGTCCACCGCGATGCCGACCTTCGGGTCAATGCCGAACGCGCTCGTGCGCGCGCCGCGCAGCCCCACCTCTTCCTGCACGGTCGAGACGGCATAGACGGCCGCATCGAAGGTCTTGCCGGCCAATAGCCGCAGCACCTCGCCCACTGCGAAGCTGCCGGCCTTGTCGTCGAACGCGCGCGAGGCCGCCACCTGGCCGCGGATGATCTCGAAGCTGTCGGCATAGGTAATCGGGTCGCCCACGCGCACCAACGACTCGGCCTCGGCCTTGTTCCGCGCGCCGATGTCAATCCACAGGTCCTCGATCTCCGGCTTCTTCTTGCGATCCTCTTCGGTCATCACGTGGATCGCCTTCTTGCCGGTGACGCCGGGCACGACGCCGTTCTTCGTGTGGATGCGCACCCGCCGGCCGGGGATGATGTTGAGGTCGAAGCCGCCGATGGTCCTGAAGAAGATGAAGCCATCCTCGTTGATGTAGTTGACCATGAAGCCCAGCTCGTCCACGTGGCCCGCCAGGAGGATGCGCGGCGCGCCGGATTCGTGCAACGCGGCGATGCAGTTGCCGTGCAGGTCGGTGGTGATGCGATCGGCATAGGGCGCCATGTATTCCCGCCACACCTTTTGGGCGGGCTGTTCGAATCCCGAGGGGCTCGGGGCGGCCAGGAGGTCCTTGAGAAATGCAAGTGATCGTTCGTCCACGAGTGGTATCTCCTATCGTGTGGTGTTCAGCTTATTATCCCCCAACAACCCCAACTTGAAAAATTCGTTCGGGTTGTTGAAGAGCCAGTCGGCCGCGATGCCTACTGCCTGTTCCTCCTCCAGCCAGCCGCGCTCGACCAGATCGGCCAGGGCCCCGGCAATGACCGCGCGCGCGATGGTCAGGTGGGCGACGCTGTACTCCGGCGCGTCCACGTAATCGCCGCCGAAGCCGTGGATCTTACTGTGCGGGATCGTCATGACGCCGCGGCGCAGCAACTCCTCGGTGTAGAACGGATCAATGATGGGGAGCCAGCACAGGTCGAGCGCAACGTTGGGGTAATTCTTGCCGAGGAAGAGGAGCGGACCCATCTCCGGCCAGTTGCCGTGAAACAGGTCGAAACGCACGCCTTGGTGGAGCTCCAGCACGGGGGCCAGCAGTCCGGCGTCGGCCTTGTCCACGCGATTCCAGACGCCGGCCATATGCCCGGTGTGCAGTTGCACGGGCAGGTCCAACTCGCGCGCGAAGCGCATGAATTGATGGAAGAGGAAGTCGTCGAGCGGCTTGGCTTCCGGCCAGCCGAGCGCGTTACGCGGATCGGACAGGAGTCGGTTGAAGAGGTGCTCGGCATCCGCGCGCGGCACGAGCTCATAGCTCAGCGAGCGGCTGTAGGCCGACTGGTCTTTCAGGCCGGCCGCGCCGCGCGCCTTCGCCTTCTGCAACACGATGAAGACCGCTTCCAGATACTCGTCCAGCGAGGTGATGTGTCGGTCGGCCCAGAAGCCGATCTTCTGGAGGCTGTCGAAGTCGTGGGCGTTCGGCTCATCGCTCTGGATCACATGGAACAGCCGCAGCGGGAACATCAGCCGCATGTGGGGCGGCAGGTTCAGGCTCCCCGCCAGATAGCGCTGCATCGAGTCGGGCCGCCAGTTCAGCACATCGGTCAGCGCCAGGCGGAGGTGGGCGCGGGCGAAGGTCTCGGCGTGATAGGCCGGGTCGCGCGGGCCGAGCTGTTCGCCGATGCGGCGCAATGCGTCCAGCGTCAGCTCCGATTCGCCGTAGTGATCGCGCAACACCAGCTTCGTCACGCGGCCATAGGCGGTATGCTCGAGCTTCGGCCAAAGCGCCGCGAAGATCGGCCATTTGCGTTCGGTCGGGACATGGGCATCCTGCAGCATCTCGCAGTCGGCCAGCGATGCGCCGGCTGAGAAGAAGTCGCTGAGCACGTAGCCGTTGGTCAGCGCGGCGATCGGTTCGGCCGGCGCGGGCAGTCGCTCGTAGCCGTGGGGACCAAACAGGGCGGCGTCGGCGTGCTCGTGGCAGTCAATCACCGGCAGATCGGCGATCTGCGCGGCCAAACGATCAAAGACCGGAGTTGATCGGTGCAACATCATCCCTCCATCAGAAAAGCGACCGGGCACGGTCAGAAACCGGCCCGAGCAGGGTCATGCGGACAGATGCCGAACCAGCTTCAGGTTTTCCGCATTCAGTTGTTCATGCGCGGCAGCGCACAGCGCGCGATGAAAATGAACGACGTTCACGTGCCAGCCTGCCCTGCCCGCGGCCGTTGCCGCAGGCAGCAGGCTGGCGGCCAGGCCAGGGGCACTTTCGAAGTGCCTGGCATGTCTATTTTGAGATTAGTTTCCAACTACGGTCGGCCCTGAACCGGGAACCGATAGTGTTTGCCTGCCTGCACGTCCAGCGAGCCGTTGATCGAGGCCCAGGGCGGCGGCGCATCAATGGTGTAGGTGTAGCGATCGGGCGCCAGGCAGTAGAGTCGCTCGGCGTTTGGCGCGATCTTGAAGTTGTCGCTCCAGCCGCTGGCGTTGTTGAGGGTGACGTTCAGTTCAACGCCCATGAAATTCTGGAACAGATAGCATCCTTTGTCTGCGGGCAGGCCACCTGGCGCGGGCGTGGGCGGCCGGGTCGGCTGCGGCCGGGGCGTCGGCCGCGCGGTCGGCGATGGCACGACCAACGCGGGGATCTCCGCACATGGCAGGTTGAGCTGCACCAGATCGGCGCCGCCCGAACGCCGCGCCACCCAACCCAAGACATTCTGGACGGTGAGCACTTTGAGCCAATCGCATTGCGCAGTCTGCCCGACGACAGTCAGCGCGTCCCCCTTGGCAACCCGCGCAATCGCTTCGTACTGCGTATCTGGCCCGGCGCGCACGTTGAGGGTCTCGGTGGCGACAACTGCATGCGGCGCCGGGGTGCGAGTCGCGGTCGGCTTATCGGTCGGCGTCACTGTGGGCGTGGCCGATGGCGCGACGGTGGGAGACGGCGGCGGCTGCGTCGCCGTGGGCGCCAACGTCGGCGTGGCCGTCGGAGACGGCGCGACGGTAGGCGACGCGGGTAGGGCGGTCGGCGGAGCCGTGGGCGCCGTCGTGGGCTGCGGAGCCGATCGTGCGGTCGCGGGGGGCGCGGCGGTGGCTGCGGGAGTCGATGTTCCGCCGCACCCCACCGCGACCATCATCAGCGTGACAATCGTTACCAGACAAACGGTCTGCCATACAGGTGAGCACTTCATGGCAAAATCTCCTGAATTCCAAAATAACTGAGTTGTCACCTAAGGGGCGGCGTTTCCCCTACACAGCCAACCACGCGGCCAGATGCGCCAGCAGCCACTCGGCATGCTCCTGACCGATCGCTGCCGCTATGCCTGCGCGGCCTCGATCTGTTCCGGCCGCATCCGTTCGAGCCAGACTTCGTGTCGGAGATGATCGGAATAGATGCCCATACTTCACTCCAGCCGCAACGTCACGATCTTCTTGGCACCCAGCTTGAGGGTGAGCCGTCCATCCACGAAGGCCAGACGCCGGCCGATCGGCTTGCCCTCGAAGTTGACCGGCCGGGCGTAGGCCGGCGTCGCGCCGGGCCAGTTGCCCAGGGTGATGGTCGCTGCGCCCGTGACGGCATCCGGGTTGAACAGGCGCAGCTCCAGGCCGGCGTCCGCCTGGCGCAGGCTGGTGACGACGGCCGGCCCGGCCACCGAGAGGAAGCCGGCCACGGGGGGCAATTCGGTCGGCCGCCAGTCGGGGTCGCCGTAGGGATCGCCCAACTGGACGCGATGTTGCACCTGGTCTTCGGCCACGATGATCGCCGTGCGCAAGCCGGCCTCGAGCCGTTGGCCCAGCCGGCACAGTGCCGCGCGCTCCGGCTCGCCCGTGAGCGGCGCCAGCCAGTAGCGGAAGCGCAACTCGCCCTGCAACTGGCCGGCCGGCTCGCCGTCGGTGCCCACGGTGCGTCGCGTGGCACGGAAGAGGGTCAGGGCGATGGGCCGCTCGGGCAGATCGAGCACGGCGCTCTCCAGCAGGCCGGTGCTGATCACCGCCAGCCCGCCGGCCTGGTCGAAGACGGCGGTCCAGGTCTGCTGCGGCTTGGTCTCGATCTCCGGCTCGCGGTAGAGGTGATTGTCGGCCCGCAGCGCGATGGGCCGCTCGATGACGTCGAACTGGCCGTCGGCCAGGTAGGTCTGAGCCTGGACGCCGGTGGGGAAGAGGACACGCAATCGGTGATCCTTGATGGTGTTGTGGACGGTCGTCTCGACTTCGACGTGCGTCGCGCCGCTGCGCAGCGTGATCGTGCTGTCCACAATCAGCGGCGCCCAGCGTTCGGCCCGCACCATCTGCCGGAAGTCGAACTCCTCGGGCAGCTCCATGGTCATGCGCACGCGCAGGATCGCCAGCTCCGGGCCGTTGTGGATCAGCGCGACGCTGCCGCGACAGGCCGTCGAGACAACGATCTGATCGTTGAGCGCGACGCCGTGGTTCCAGCCGTCGCCGATGTCGGCGCGATCCTCGAAGGTGAGCAATCGGCTATAGGTGCGGCCGGTGCGCTTGTCTAGCAAGGTGAGGGTGCCGTTCGGCTCTACCGTCACCGCCAGGTGTTCGTTCTCCAGCGTGCGTTCGCTGGTCGCCAGGCCGGGGACCGCCGGATGGCGGGTGGGGCGGTAGGGTTCGCCCGGCCGCACGGTCAACGTGGTATAGCCCAGAGCCGGGATCGTCAGCCGCAGCGCCACCGGCACCTCGGTCACCTTGTAGCTCTGCGGGAAGGCCACGCCGTAGAGCCGGCCGCGCGAGCGCTCGGCGGCCTGGCCCAGCCGCTGATAGGGCAGCTCGGTCCCGTCGGGGCCGTAGATGCGGAAGGCCGGCGTGGGCTGGAACGCGCCCATGTTGAAGTTGAAGACGGGCCACGTAGGCGGGATGTCCAGCCGCAGGTCGGCCACCCCGACGAACGGCGTGGGCAAGGGGTTGAAGACGGTGACGCGCACCTCCTGGTCGCCCACCTCGCCCGCCACGCTGGCGGCCAGCCGGTGGGTGGCCTCGCGCGTCAGCCATTCGCCGATCTGTTGCGTCTGCGCGAAGCGGTACTTCATGTCTTCGTGCACCGCATCTATCGAGCAGCCGCAGATCGAGTCGTGGGGGTGATTCATCAGCAGCCACTTCCACGCCACGTCCAGGAAGCCCTGCGGGTATGCGACGCCGATGGCCCGCTGCGCGAGCGCGCTGAACGGTTCGGCCCATTGGCACAGGAGCGACTGGCACGCGGCGTTGGCCTGCTTGATCCACACGCGGCTGGAGCCGACGCCGGGGATCAGCCATTGGTTGTCGGTCGTGATCGGATAGAGGCCCGGCTCGCGCAGCTCGCCTTCCACGACCGCGCTGATCTGCGCGGCCAACGGCGTCATCTCGGCCAGGTAGTCGTCGAGCGAAGTGTGCACCAGCTCGAACCCGTCTTGGGGTTGGCCCAGGCGTTCGGCGATGACCGCGTAGACCGCGCGATCCCACTCCATGTGGTCGCCGCCGTCGAAGGCCAACAGCGGTCCGACCTCGGTCTGGCGATCTTCCTGGGCCAGATAGGCCGCCAGCCGGCTGCGCAGCTCCGCGGGATCGGGCGCGGGCTGCGGATCGCTGCCGTGACGCACCTCGACGGCAAAGCTGCAGTAGCCGATGCGGCCGAAGCGATAGCAGGGCAGCTCGGTGCCGTCGGCCCCGCGCCAGCGCACCAGGCGCTGATCCACCAGGTTCACCCCGCGCCAGATGAAGCCGCCGCTGATGCCGAAGCCGGCGAAGATCTGCGGCATCTGGCTGTTGTGGCCGAACATGTCGCACAGGAAGCCGGCGTTCGAGGGCCGGCCGCCGAACGCGCGCGCGATCTTCCGGCCGAGCGCCAGGTTGCGGATCAACGACTCGCCGGAGACCAGGAACTCGTCGGGGAGGACGTACCAGGGTCCGATGACGAACTTGCCCTCGCGGGCCAGCTTCTCGATCAGGCCGCGGCGTTCGGGCCGCACCTCCAGGTAATCTT
Source organism: Chloroflexota bacterium (assembly GCA_037445695.1). GTDB lineage: Bacteria > Chloroflexota > Anaerolineae > CG2-30-64-16 > CG2-30-64-16 > CAKZKT01. The sequence goes on along the minus strand of JBBIKA010000157.1, from coordinate 3,192 downwards.
CCAGGATGATCGCCTGGCCGTCGGTCTGGAACGGGCCGCGGAGCTCGCCGCGCTCCCAGCCGGCGATGAGCCGATCGAGCAGGCGCACCAGCCGATGGCGATAATGCTGAAACGGCTGATACCATTCGCGGTCCCAATGGGTGCTGAGGACGTAATGGACGCGGCGTGTGGTCATGGGACAATCCTTTCAGGGTGAAATGCAAAAATGGTTCTCCAGCTTCAGCTTCTGGCGAGACAAAAGGCATTTCGGCCATTCCCCATGCGGTGAGCCCCCCACCCCTGACCCCGCCCCCCGCAAGCGGGGGGCGGGGAATCCGTCGAAAGGGGTATTTTGGCCGCCTTCGGCGGCCAAAATACCCCGCTATCAGCCTCACCCCTTCTCCGCCGGCGGGGAGAGCGGGGGTGTTGAATCCCTCCGCTCCTCTCCTGGCCGAAGGCCAGGAGAGGAGCGCGGCCGGTTCACCGGAGCAACACGAACAGCAGCCGGCCGGCCAGGAGGCGCGGCCGCAAACCGAGCAGGTGATGCCTGAGGCGATCGCGCCAGGCGGGGCCGGCCGGCGTCACGTCGGCCAGCGAGCGCATCTGCAGCGCCTGCCGCGCGCGCTCGACCGTCCAACCGGCGGGCAAGGGGCAGGTCACGAGAGCGGTGCGGCCGGCGGGCAGGTCGAAGTAGTTGTCGCTGAAGATCACATCCGCGCCCCGCAGCGACAGCTCCACGAAGCGCGCCAACGCCCGAGCCTGCACGGCGATCACCAGCTCTTCGCCGTGCGGCGCGGCCGCGACTTCGGCCGCGAGTTGCGGGTCGGGAAGCTGCAACGTCCGCTCAGGGGCAAAGAACGCGACCTGCCGGCCGATCAGGGCATCCCCTTGCCACAGCTCGGCCACGAAGGCCAGGTTCGAGCGGCCATGCTTGCGCAGCCGCGGCCGAAAATCGAGACGGGCCAGCTCTTGCACGGCCAGGGGTTCAACGACGACCTGCTCCTCGGCCGCCTCGATCACCTCGCCGGCCGGCGTCTCCAGCGACCAGCGCACCGCGGCCCGCCAGGGGACGCGTTGCTCGTTCGACAGGGCGATTTCCACCCGGCCGTCCTCGACACTCAGCGCAAGCGCCGTCGCCGCGTTGAAACGCCGCGCCGCGTAGTGGAGCGCCTTCCAGCGGCCGAAACAGTCTATGGACGACCAGGAGATGGCCGGCCAGCAGTCGTTGAGCTGCCAATACAGCGCGCCCATGCAACGCGGCCGGTGGCGCCGCCAATGTTCCACCGCCACGCGCACCGCCTCGGCCTGCACGATCTGGCTCAGATAGATCAGGTCGGCGAAGTCGCGGGGGAGGCGGAAGCGGTCGGTCAGGTAATAGAGCAGCTTTTCGTTGCCGCCGGCCGAGCGCTGACGGCGCATCATCGTCCGAGAGCGCAGGTCGCGCTCGGCGGCCGGGGCGAACGCGGCGATCGTCGCGGCCGCGGGCAGCGACTGCAGGCCGAATTCGCTGCAAAAACGGGTGAAGCGGCGGCGGTAGTAGGCGGCCGGTCGCAGGCCGTGCCACACATGCCAGATGTGCGTGTCTCCCCGCGCGTCGCTGTTGACGGCCGTCTCATCGCGCACGCCTTCGGCCTGGGCGACGATCTCGCCGGAAGAGGGCGAGCCCGGCCAATACGGCCGATCGGGGTCCTCGGCCCGCACCCATTCCGGCAGCAGGCGATGGAAAAAGTCAACGTGCACGTCCTGCAAGCGACCGAGGGAGGCCCGCGGCTCGTAGAGGCGGAAGGCGCCCCAGAGCAGCTCGATCTCGTTGTTGCCGCACCAGAGGGCCAGGCACGCGTGATGGCGCAGCCGACGCACCGTCTGCACGACCTCGGCCCGCACGTTCTCGACGAACGCCGGCTCATCGAGCGGATAGGCCGCGCAGGCAAACATGAAGTCCTGCCAGACCAGGATGCCGTAGCGATCGCACAGGTCGTAGAACGCGTCCGGCTCATAGTAGCCGCCGCCCCACACGCGCAACATGCTCATGTGCCCCGCGGCCGCGCTGCGGATCAGATGTTCCAGCCGCTCCGGCGTCACGCGTGCGGGAAGTGCATCGGCCGGGATCCAGTTTGCCCCGCGCGCGAAGATGGGCGTTCCGTTGACCACGAAGGCGAAGCTCTCGCCCCAGGCGTCGGCCTGCCGGCGCAGCTCGAGCGTGCGCAGGCCGACGGCATAGGTCGCTGCAGCCACGACCGTCGCCCGGCTCTTGACCTCAACTCGGACCTGATACAGCGGCTGCTCGCCGTAGCCGGCCGGCCACCAAAGCTGCGGTTCGGCGATGGGGATGCGGGCCGAGACGCGGGCCGCGGCCGGAAAGGCAACGAACCGGCCGACCACATCGCCCGCGGGCGCCAGGACGGTAATCACCAGCTCGCAAGGGGCCTCCGCCAGGCGCTCCAGCGCCACCTCGACGCCGAGCTCGACCCGGCCGGCCGCGTGGTGCTGACGCACGCGCACATCGGCCAGGCGGACGACCGACGCAGCTTCCAGATAGATGTCGCGCCAGATGCCGCTGGTGGGCAACACGGGGCCCCAATCCCAGCCGAAATGGGCCGGCGCCTTGCGCAGGTGCGACGCGCCGCGGCCCATCGCCGCGGGAAGCGGCCGCGCCGCCTGTCGCGCCCGGACGTAGGCCGTCGGCGAGCGGAACACGACCGTCAAGGTGTTGAGGCCCTCCTGCAACAGCGGCCTCACCTCCCACCGGTATTCCCGGAACATGTTGGCGGCCGCGCCGAGCGGCCGGCCGTTCAGGGCCAATTCGGCCAGCGTATCCAGCCCCGCGCAGACGAGCGTCACCCGCTCCTGGGCGAGCAATTCGGCCGTCACGGTGAACTCGCGACGATACTCCCAATCTTGTTCGGCCACCCATGCCACGGCCGCTTCGTTTGTCCCGACGAACGGATCGGGGATGCGGCCGGCCGCCAGCAGGTCGGCGTGGACCGAGCCGGGCACGGTCGCGGGCAGCCATTCCTCACCGCCGACCTGGCGGAACTGCCAGGGGCCGGCCAACGTCTGTATAATCATCGCCATCCTGGATGTGCATCACGTGCCAGGCACTTTGAAAGTGCCCGGCACGTGATGTATAATCATCGCTAGCCGGGACATGCCAGGCACCTTATGAAAGTTAAAGAATTAAACCGGTCATCGCGTTCGCCGGCGCGCTGTGCG
>JBBIKA010000156.1:0-10136 GCA_037445695.1 Chloroflexota bacterium | reverse complement strand
CTCGCTCGGCTCCGGCCGCGCCCGAGCACGCGACCCCGGCCGGCGAAGCCGCGCGCGAACGCCATCGCGAGCCGCCCATGCCGGCCCTCGCCAGGCCGACACAGCCCGACGCCCCGCCCATGGCCGGGCCGCCCCACCCCCCGGCCCCCGCCAATTGGGAGGGCCAGAAAGGCGTTGCACCGAAGCCGGCCGCGCCGTGCCCGCCCAAGACCAGGCCCGGCCTCCCGGCCGAGGCGCGCTCGACCGCCGGGCCCGAAGACGTCCCGCCCAAAGAGCCAGGCCGCCTTCCGCCGACCGCCCCCGCACCGGCGCCCAAAGAAGCCGCCGAACGGGGCGTCCGGCCGGGCGAAGCCGAGACGGGCATCTATGCGGCCATCACGCGGCTGCCGGGCGTAGGCCCCCACTATGCCGCCAAACTGGCCCGCCTGGGCGTCCACACCATCTTCGACCTGCTGTACCTGGTGCCGACCCGCTACCAGGACCTGAGCCAGTTGCGCACCATTGACCGGCTGCGCTGGGGCGAGGTGGTCACCGTGATCGGCACCGTGTGGGACATCAAACGCCGCCTCATCGGCGAAGAGCGCCACCTGATCACCGCCCTGGTCGGCGACGGCACGGGCGAGATCGAAGCGACCTGGTTCAATCCTTATGTCGAGCGTCGTCTGCGCAGCGGCCAGGCCTACATGTTCAGCGGCAAGATAGACAGCTATCGCGGCCACTTCGTGATGCGCAACCCCGAGTTCGAGCCACTCGACCGCCAGCAGCTCCACACCGGCCGCGTGGTGCCAATCTATCCCCTCACCGAAGGGATCACCGGGCACTGGCTGCGCGAGCTGATGAGCAAGGCGGTCGAAGCGTGGGCCGGCGCCGTGCCCGACATCTTGCCGGCCCACATCCGTCAGCAGGCCGACCTGTTGCCGCTGGCCGACGCGCTGAAACAGGTCCACTTCCCGGACAACCTGAGCCTGGCCGAAGCCGCCCGGCGCCGGTTGAGCTTCGACGAATTCTTCCTCCTGCAACTGGCCGTCCTGGCCGCGCGCCGGCGCTTCCGCAGCCGGCCCGGCCGGGCCTTGCGGGCCGACGATGCGCTCCTGGCGCCCTTCCTGGCCGCCTTGCCCTTCACCATGACCGCCGCGCAGCGGCGGGCCCTGGCCGAGATCGCTGCCGACCTGGCCCAGGAGCAGCCCATGAGCCGCCTGCTCCAGGGCGATGTCGGCTCAGGCAAGACCGCCGTGGCGGCCGCGGCGCTGTGGGTGGCGGTGGCCAACGGCGCCCAGGGCGCCATCCTGGCCCCCACCGAGATCCTGGCCGAACAACATGCCCGTTCCTTCGGCCGCCTGTTCGCCGGCCTCACGCATCCGCTCGCCGGCCGCCCCATCACCATCGCGCTCTTCACCGGCCACACCCTCCGCAATCGGAGCGAACGCGAGGCCGCGCTGGCCGATCTGGCCGCGGGGCGCGTTGACATCGCGATAGGCACCCACGCGCTGATCCAGCCGGACGTCACCTTCCACGATCTGGCCGTGGCCGTGGTGGACGAACAACATCGCTTCGGCGTAGCACAGCGCGCGGCCCTGCGTAGCAAAGGGGTGCAGCCGCACATGCTGGTGATGAGCGCCACGCCCATCCCGCGCTCTTTGGCCCTAACGCTCTATGGCGACCTGGACATTTCGCTCATTGACGAAATGCCCGCGGGCCGGTCGGTCGTCAAGACCAAATGGCTCACGTCCAACCAGCGCGAGCGCGCCTACAGCTTCATTCGGCGTCAGGTGGAGGCCGGCCGCCAGGCCTTCATCATCTATCCGCTGGTCGAGGAATCGGAGCGCAGCGAAGCCAGGGCCGCGGTCGAAGAGCACGCCCGGCTGCAGAACACCATCTTCCCCAACCTGCGCGTGGGCCTGTTGCACGGCCGGCTGCCGGGCGAGGAAAAAGAACAGGTGATGCGCGCCTTCGCGGCCGGCGAGCTCGACATCCTGGTGGCCACGAGCGTCGTCGAAGTGGGCATTGACGTGCCGAACGCGACCGTGATCCTGATCGAAGGGGCCGACCGCTTCGGCCTGGCGCAACTGCATCAGTTCCGGGGCCGCGTCGGTCGCGGGGAACATCCATCCTACTGCATCCTCCTTTCGGATGCGGCCGAAGGGGAGAGCGTACAGCGCCTGCAAGCGTTGGAGACCAACCACGACGGCTTTGCCCTGGCCCAGATTGACTTGGACCTGCGCGGCCCAGGCGATTTCTTCGGCACCCGCCAGAGCGGCCTGCCGCCGCTGCGGCTGGCCCAATTGAGCGATCTGCGCACGCTGGCGGCCGCGCGCGCGGCCGCCAGCCAGATCTACGCGGCCGATCCGGCCTTGGCCGCGGCCGAACACCGGCTGCTCGCCGAACGGTTGGCGGCCTTCTGGAGCGACGCGGCCGACCTGAGCTGACGTAGCACCGGATGTCTTTGCGCTTTGCCGATTTGACAGGAGCTCCATGATCCGCGCCCTTTATCCCGGCACATTCGATCCGATCCACAACGGCCACGTAGACATTGCCACCCGCGCGGCCGCGCTTTTCGACGAGTTGGTCATCGGCGTCTACGACACGTCGCCGAAGAACCTGCTGTTCGACACCGCCCAGCGCGCGCAATTGGCCGAACAGTCGCTGGCGCATCTGCCGAACGTGCGCGTCGCCACCTATCGGGGCCTCACCGTGACCTTTGCCCGCGAGATCGGTGCGCTCGTGCTCGTGCGTGGCCTGCGCGCCATCTCCGACTTCGAGTTCGAGTTCCAAATGGCCTTGACGAACAAGAAGCTGGCTCCCGAGATCGAATTCATCAGCCTGATGACGAGCCTGGAATACGCCTACCTGAGCTCGTCCATCCTGAAAGAGATCGCGCGGCTGGGTGGCGATATCGCCGGGCTGGCTCCCCTGCCCGTCCAGGCGGCTTTGCGCCGCCGCTTCGCCGAGCTGGCCCAAACCGGCGCCGGTTCGCTCACGGCCCCCTTGATGTCTTCGCACGACTGACCCAATGCTGGAGGGGCAATGGATCTGGAAAGCCTGATAGACGAGCTGGAAACCCTGCTGGAGAAGGCGGTACATCTGCCGACCGGCAAGGCGCTGATAGATGAAGCCGCCGTGCGCCAGATCTTGCAAGACATGCGGGCCGCGGTACCCGATCAGTTACAGATGGGCCGGCGCATCGCCAGCGAGCGCGAGCGCATCCTGGCCGATGCGAAGGCACAAGCCCAGCGCATCATCGAAGAAGCGCGCAGCCAGCGCAATGTCCAACTGGACGAGCAGGCCCTCGTGCAGGCGGCCCGTCAGCGCGCCCGCGAGATCCAAGCCGAGGCCGAGCGCCAGGCGGCCGCGCTGCGCGCCGACGCCGAGCAGTACGTGCTGGGCCAGTTGGGCGCCCTCGAAGCCCGGCTGCAACGCATGTTGCGCGAAGTACAGGCCGGTCAGCGCGTCCTGGGCCAGGAGCGGTCGGCCGGCGAAGGCGACGGTCAATCTTGACAGCGAAGCCTCTCTGTCCTATAATGGCCGTCTGATGTGCGGTCGCCGTGCCGGCCGCGCAGGGGAAATGCTATGGATCAAAATCTGACCTTCAACGTCGCCCAGCTCCTGAAGGAGTCCATCGGCGCGACGCGCTCGGCCGAGGTAGTCGCGGAGCTGCATCGCCTGGTGCCAGAGCTGGCCGCCGAGCTGGGAGCCGACGACACCGAGCCGGCCGAGCTCAGCGGGCCGGTGCGCCTGATGCGCACGGGCGGCGATGTATTGGTGCAGGGCCATTTCGATGCCCAGCTCATCTTGCCTTGCGTGCGCTGTCTGACGCCGGTGCGGGTGCCGTTGCACGTCGAGCTCGAAGAGGTGTTCTCGCCGACCCTCGACGTGATCACCGGGCAGGCCCTCGTCCCTAGCGAGGACGATCGGGCCTTGTGGATAGATGAACATCACATCCTGGACCTGCACGAAGTGCTGCGCCAGAATGTGCTGTTGGCCGTGCCGCTGCGGCCGCTTTGCCGGCCCGACTGTCGGGGCCTGTGCCCCACGTGCGGCCAGAATCTGAACGAGGGACCGTGTAGCTGTCAGCCGGAACCCGACCCGCGCTGGGCCAGGTTGACGGCGCTGCTCAAGGCCGAAGACTGATCAATCATATCGTGACAGGCGTCAAGCCTGATCAAGGAGTTGCACAGTGCCACCTCAACCGAAACGCAAATTGTCCAAGGCCCGGCGCGATCGGCGCCGCGCCCACGATGCCTTGCCCGCCATTCACCTGATCCGCTGCCCGAAGTGCGGGGCGTTGCGCCAGCCGCACCGCATCTGTCCGGAATGCGGCACCTATAAGGGCGAGGAATTTGCCGAGACCAAGGCCGAGAAGAAATAGCACGTCGGCCTGCTCTATCGCCGCCGAGGGGACGTGTCTCATGTCCCCTCGGTTTTCTGTACACACATGGCACAGATCGCATTTCTCTTTCCCGGCCAGGGTTCTCAAGCGGTGGGCATGGGCCAGACACTGGCGCAGCGCTATCCGGTGGCGCGCGAGACGTTCGCCGAGGCCAACGCCATCCTGGGCTTCGATCTGGCTCGGCTCTGCTTCGAAGGGCCGGCCGACGTCCTCACGGACACCCGCAACGCGCAACCGGCGATCCTGACGACCAGCATCGCCGCTCTGCGCGCCCTCCAACAAGAGCGCGCCGATCTGCCGGCGCCGGCCTGGGTGGCCGGTCACAGCCTGGGCGAATATAGCGCGCTGGTGGCGGCCGGCAGCCTGGCCTTTGCCGATGCCGTGCGCCTGACGCGCGCCCGCGGGGAATTGATGGCGATGGCCGGCGAGCTTCGTCCCGGCAGCATGGCCGCCATCCTGCGGCTGGAAGACGCCCAGGTCGCGGAGATCTGCGCGCAGGCGGCCGCGGCATCGGGCGATGTCGTGCAGGTCGCCAACTACAACGCGCCCGGCCAGGTCGTCATTTCGGGCGGGACGGCCGGCGTGGCGGCAGCCACCGCGGCCGCCAAGGCCGCGGGCGGCCGCGTCATTCCGCTGGCGGTGAGCATCGCGGCCCACTCCGCGCTGATGGCCCCGGCGGTCGAGCCGTTTGCCGAACGGGTAGCGGCCACGCTTTTTGCGCGGCCCACCATCCCGATCATCGGCAACGTCGAGGCCGCACCACTGACCACAGATGACGCCATCCGGAGCGAGCTGGTGGCCCAGTTGACCACGTCGGTGCGCTGGACCGCCTCGATTCAAGCGATGGTCGCCGCCGGCGTCACGCGCTTTGTGGAAATCGGGCCGGGGAACGTGTTGACCGGGCTGGTGAAGCGGATCGCTCCGCAGGCCGAAACGGCCAACGTCGGAACGCCGGACGATCTCGCCGGGGCCTTGTAGGGGCGAACTGCCGCGGGATGGGCCACCGCGGCGGGAAATGCGCCATTGCCGATATACAAGGAGCAAACCATGCTTCAAGGGAAGATCGCCATCGTCACCGGCAGCTCGCGCGGCATCGGCGCGGCCATTGCCAAAGAGTTGGCGGCCCAAGGCGCCACCGTGATCGTCAACCACCGCAACAGCGCCGCCCAGGCCGAAGCCGTGGCGGCCGAGATCGTCACGGCGGGCGGACAGGCGGTCGTCATCGGCGCCGACGTCAGCCAGTTCGCCGATGCGCAGCGGCTGATCAAAGAGACGGTGGAGCGTTTTGGCCGGCTCGACATCCTGGTCAACAATGCCGGCACCACGCGCGACATGCTCCTCCTGATGATGTCGGAGGCCGACTGGGACGTGGTGCTGCAAACCAACCTGAAAAGCGCCTTCAACTGTGCGAAGGCCGCGCTGCGGCCGATGATGAAACAGCGCTACGGCCGCATCATCAACATCACATCGGTATCGGGCCTGGCCGGCCAGGCCGGCCAAACCAACTACTCGGCCTCGAAGGCCGGCATGATCGGTTTTACCAAAGCGCTGGCCAAAGAGGTCGGCCCGCGCGGCATCACCGTTAACGCGGTGGCGCCGGGCTTCGTGCCGACCGCCTTGACCGACGTCCTGAACGAGGAGCAGAAACGAGCGATCTTGAGCCTTACCCCTCTGGGGCGTTTCGCACAGCCCGAAGAGATCGCCTACGCGGTCGCCTTTCTGGCCAGCGATCGGGCCGCGTTCATCACCGGCCAGGTGCTCAGCGTGGACGGCGGCCTGGTCATGCAATAGGTGGGCCGCGACCGAAGGAGAAGGCCGCATGGAGGAATCGCTGGGCAAAGTCACCATTGCGCCGAACGTCTTGACGACCATCGTGCGTCAGACCGTTCTGGAACAGCCCGGCGTCAGGCGTTTGACGTCGGTGCCGCCGAAAATGCGCGGGTGGCCTGGGGCCATCCGCGCCGCAGAGGACGGCATCATCGTCTCGGTAGATGATGATGGCATCCACGTGGAAATCCATATCGCCGCCGAAAACGGCATCAATCTGCTCAAGCTGGGCGAAGCGTTGCAAGACAGCATCTTTCGCGCCATCGAAGAAATGCTGGGCATGAATGTGGCCGAGGTAGACGTGTTCATTGACGAAGTCGAGCTGTCCACGTTGCCGCCCACACAGGATAGTTGAAAGGTGACCGGCAAGACCACCGTGCAGATCCGTCGTCAGGCGCGTGTCCTGGCCCTGCAGGTACTTTACGAACTCGACACCACCACACATCCGGCCGACCGCGCGATCGCCTGCCGCCTGGAGGAGGAGTCATTGCCCCAGGAAGGCGAGGCTTTCCTGCGCCAACTGGTCGGCGGCGTCGTTACGCATTGCGACCGCCTGGACGCGTTGATCCAAAAATACGCGCCCGCCTGGCCCGTGCAACAGATCGCGGTCATTGATCGCAACATCCTGCGGATCGCCCTCTTCGAGCTGAGCGGCTCAACAGGCACGCCGATGAAAGTAGCCATCAACGAAGCCGTCGAGCTGGCCAAGATCTTCGGCAGCGACAGCAGCTCGCGGTTCGTCAACGGCGTTTTGGGCGCGGCCGTTGCCGACCGGGCGCCGGAAACCCTCGCCCTTTCCCAAGCGGCCGCCATGCCGGCAAAGGAGTAAACGTGGACATCCTGGGAATCGGCCCGCTCGAACTCATTCTGATCCTCATCCTGGCGCTGGTCATCTTCGGCCCCGACAAATTGCCACAGATCGGCGCCAAGCTGGGTCAATCCTTGCGCGAAATGCGCAAAGCCACGCGTGAATTCTCCCGCGAGCTCGAAGAAACGCGCCAGGCGATCGAAGCGCCTGTGGCAGAAATCAAGACGCCGGTACAGGAGCTGGCCGCCCCGTTCCAGGAGACCAAAGAGGTGCTCAGCAGCGTGAGTGAAGCCGTAGCCCATCCCGGCTCGGCCATCGGGGCTTACGTCCTAGGGCAGTACTCGACACAGCCGGCCGGAGAAACAGCAACCGCAGCGGCGCCGGAAAGCCCGACGACGGAGACCACAGAGGTCGCGGCGCCGACCGCCGCGGACGCGCCGATCGCGAGCGAAACGGCCGCCGAAAGCCCCGCGCCGGAAAGCCCGACGACGGACACCACCGAGGTCGCGGCACCGATCGCCGCGGACGCGCCGATCGCGAGCGAAACGGCCGCCGAAGAAGGCGCCGTCCGGCCCGACCCGGGCGTCATCGCCGCCATTGCCACATTGGAAACCGCCTTTCCAACCTCCGCGGCCGAAACCACATCGGACACCCCCCAGGACTAAACCATGTCGTTCACGGGTATCTTTGGCCTGGTCATCCTCATCATCGCCGCCATCGCCCTGCTGGGGCCGTCCAAGCTGCCCGCCGGCATCGAACAGCTCTGGCTTTCCATCACCAACTTCCGACGCCAGCAAAGCGAACTGCCCACCCTCACCCTAGAACAGGCGCGGCGCGCCTGGGAAGCCAGCGAAAACCCGCTCTACGATCTGATCCAGATCCTCTACGGCGCAGTCGAACACCTGGTGGAGCTTCGGCATCGCATCTTCATCGTCCTGGGCTGGCTATTCGGTTCCGCGATCGTCGCCTTCGTTTTCTCCAACCAGCTTCTGGAGATCATCGCCCGGCCCAAAGGCGACATCCAATTGATCGTCCTGGCGCCGATAGATATGCTCTGGGCCACCTTCGAGGTCATCTTCGGCACGGCCGCGGTGCTCACATTGCCGGTCATGCTGTATCAGATCCTGCGTTTCATCGAACCGGCGTTGGAAACCCCAACCGAAAAAACGGCCTATCGGCTGATCGCGCTGGTCGGCATTCCCCTGGTCTTGCTCTTCTTCATCTTAGGCGCGCTCTTCGCCTATTTCATCATGCTGCCGTTCGCGCTCAAATACCTGGCATCGTTCGGCACCGACATCGCGCGCGCCAGTTGGAACGTGCGCGCCTACTTCAGCTTCACATTGGGCGTGATGCTGTGGATGGGGGCCGCGTTCGAAACGCCCCTCATCATGGCCATGTTGGCGCGGCTGGGGATCGTCTCGCCCAAGGCCATGGCGCGCCAATGGCGCTACGCCTTCGTGGGCATCGCCATCATCGCGGCCGTCATCACTCCCACCGTAGACCCACTCAACATGATGCTGGTCATGGGCCCGCTCCTGGCCCTTTACTTCCTGGGCGTGCTATTCGCCCGCCTCACCTATCGGCCGCGCGACAGCCGGCCGACCGTGGCCGAAAGCCGGCCATCGGCCTGATCCGATCTGCACAAACGGCCCGGCGCCTGCAACAGGCCGGGCCCATTTATCACACCGATCAACGGAGACGACGAGCCATGAAGCCCGAACGCGTGCTCATTATGGGCGCGGCCGGCCGCGACTTCCATAACTTCAACACCGTGTTTCGCGACGACGAGCGCTATCAGGTCGTCGCCTTCACCGCCACCCAGATCCCCAACATCGAAGGCCGGCGCTACCCGGCCGAGCTGGCCGGGCCGCGCTACCCGCAAGGCATCCCCATCTACAGCGAAAACGAACTTCCCGCCCTGATCCGCGATCTGGACGTCCAGCAGGTGGTTTTTGCCTATTCCGATGTCAGCCACCAATACGTCATGGAAAAGGCGAGCATCGCCCTGGCCGCCGGCGCCGACTTCCGGCTGATCGGCCCGGCCGCCACCATGCTGCGCGGCCGCAAGCCGGTCGTCGCCGTCTGTGCCGTACGCACCGGCTGCGGCAAATCGCAGACCACGCGTCACGTCGCGGGTATCCTCCAACGCATGGGCAAAAAGGTCGTCGCCGTGCGCCATCCCATGCCCTACGGCGACCTGATCCGCCAGCGCGTCCAGCGCTTCGCCACCTATGCCGATCTGGACGCCCACCGCTGTACCATCGAGGAACGCGAAGAATACGAGCCGCATCTGGACCGGGGCATCGTCGTCTATGCGGGGGTAGATTACGCGGCGATCCTGCGCCAGGCCGAACAGGAAGCCGACGTGCTCCTGTGGGACGGGGGCAACAACGACCTGCCGTTCTTCAAGCCCGACCTGCATATCGTCGTGGCCGACCCGCACCGGCCCGGCCATGAACTCACCTACTATCCGGGCGCGGCCAACTTCCGCATGGCCGATGTGATCGTCATCAACAAAATTGACACGGCCGACCTGGAGCCGATCAGCGCCGTGCGGCAACATGCGACCGACGTGAACCCAAGCGCCCTCATCGTCGAAGCGGCTTCGCCGATCTTCCTGGCCGACCCCGGCGCCATCCGCGGGAAGCGCGTGCTGGTGATCGAAGACGGCCCGACGTTGACCCATGGCGGAATGCAATACGGCGCGGGGATCGTCGCCGCGCGGCGCTTTGGCGCGGCCGCCATCATAGACCCGCGGCCCTATGCGGTCGGCAGCATCGCCGAGACCTTCCGCGCCTATCCGACCACCGGGCCGCTCCTGCCGGCCATGGGCTACGGCGAGGCCCAGATCCGCGACCTGGAGGAGACGATCCGACGGACCCCCTGCGACCTGGTGCTGGCGGCCACGCCGATTGACCTGACGCGGGTGGCGCACATCGCCCAGCCGGTCCAGCGCGTGCGCTACGAACTCCAGGTGATCGGCCAGCCGACGCTGGAAGAGATCGTGCGGGCCAGGCTCGCGTGATGCCCCGGCCGGCCGATCGTCCTGCCGCGATCAACTTATGAACGTGAAGAATTTATTCCGGCAATGGACGAGGCGTCCCGTTGCTGACG
>JBBIKA010000155.1:7274-10259 GCA_037445695.1 Chloroflexota bacterium | reverse complement strand
TCCCCGCTTGGCGGGGAAGGGGCCGGGGGATGGGGCCACGCAAGTTGCGAGTCCTGCCGTCTTCCCACCAAAAGCCGCAGAGCCTGAAAAACTATAACTGCCTACCCTCCTCACGAACGCCGGCAACGCGCGGTAGGGCCGCGATCAGGCCGAGCGCCAGCCAGAAGGCGATGCCCGGCTTGGCGCCCAGGGCGATCGTATCGGCCAGTCCGTAGGTGTGCAACGCCAGCAACCCGGCCAATAAGCCGAGCGCCAGGCCGCGCCCGGCCGCCGCTCCGCGCGCGGCCGCCTGCCAGGCCACGACCAAGGCGAGCCACAGCATGGCCAGATAGGCCACCAGGCCCGGCAGGCCCACGTCGAGCGCAACCTGGAGGAAGAGATTGTGCGCGTGGGCAATGTCAATGTCGGGGCTGATGGTGAAAAGCGGATAGAGGAGATGCACCACGCGGCGGAAGGTGCCCAAGCCCGTGCCGGTAAACGGGAAGTCCTGGATGGCGTATAAGGCGCGCGACCAGATCTCGGGTCGGCCCGAAAGGGAAATCTCGTTTTCGGATTGCCGCGAGGTGTTGATGAAGCGGGCCGCTATCTCCGGCCGCGCGAGGATGACGGCCGCGACGGCCGCGGCGAGCGCCAACGGCAGCACGACCGCCAGGATCTGTGCCGGCCGGCGCCCCGTGCTCCAGGCAGCCAGCGCCGCCAACGCCACGGGCCCGACGACGGCGCCCAGCCATCCGCTGCGCGATTGGGTCAAGATCAGCGTGGCGCCGGCTACTCCCGCCAGGCCCAGGGCCAACCCGCCCAGGGCCCATTTGCGTTCGCGCCACCAGCCGCCGGCCAAGCCGAGCGCGACGGGCACATAGAGCATCAGCGCGCCGGCCAATTGATTGGCATTGATGCCGGCATCGGGCGCGCCCGGCAGGGCGGCAAGGCCGCGGGGCAACCGCCGCACCAGCGGCGCGAACCAGGCGAACTTGGCCGGCCACCCCGTGCCCAGAAAGCCCACCGCCCAGATGCCCAGCCCGATCGCCGCGAACGCCGCCACCCCCCACCACAGCGTCCGCCGATCGCGCACGAAGAATGCCATCGCCCGAAACGCTGCCAGGCCCAGGATCAGCCCTGTGAGCTTGGGCAACGTCAGCTCGGGGATGGCCGAGGCCCACACGGCCACAGGGATCATCAGCGCCAGGAGCAAGAGCGCGGCGTTAAAGGGCGTGGCCGGCCACGGCTCGCGGCGGACGATCAAGCGCAGGAGCACGAACAAGACGAACGTCAGCAGCGCCCCGGCCGTCCACCCGGGCCGCGCGGTCGGAAACAGCAAGAACGGGGCCGCGCCGGCCAGGGCCAATAATTCAAGCCAGGGCAACGCGGCAACGAGCAATTGCGGCAAGCGCGGGCGATCTGGTTTCACGATTCCTCTTCAGCGATGCGATCGGCAGAGATTCTAACATGATTGAGGGCGGGGAGCAAACGAGGTGCGCTCGGCCGCCAGGATCGCCAACGCCGCCAGCGCCATGAGCGTGCTGAACAGGAAGAGCACCGTGTAGGGGCCGAGGGGCCGGCCCGCAAGCTGCAGAGGGAGGATTTGCAGGCTCTGCAAGACGCGGCCCGACGCGATGGCGCTGAGGGCGCCGGTGATGCCGATCCAGGCATAGAAGGCCGCCATGTATTGGGAGGTGTGGTCGCGCGGCACGACGTCCATGAAAAGAAAGCGGCTGGATCCGATGTTCCATGCCGGCTGGATGGCACCGGTGAGAAAGGCCGCGGCGATGGCCGCTCCAAAGGTCCAGGGTTGCTGCGCCGGGGTTGCCAGCCACAGAAGCGGCAAGGCTGCCGCCGCGCCGGCGCCGGCCAACATCACCGGCCGACTGCCGACGCGATCGGCTGTCCAGCCCCAAACATAGCTTAGCAGGAGCCCCCCGATCAGCCCACCGCCCTGCAAGAGGATCACATGGGCTTGCGCGAGCCCCAGGTGTTCGTGCGCGAAGAGGGCCAGAAACGAGTTCAGGGGGACGATGGCCAGGGTCATCAGGCCCAGGCCGATCAGAAAGCGCAGAAACCGCCGATCGTGCACGGTGGCCCAGGTGGCGCGCAGATTGGGCTTCACCGAGCCGAGGCCGCGTTGCGGCGCGCCGCCCGGCACGAAGGCGATGGCGATCACGGCCAACACGCCGAAGAAGACGCCGATGGCGATCAGCGTCATGTAGCCGGCGAGCCCCGGCCGGCGGCCGATCACATAGCCGGCGAAGCTGACCGCCAGGAAGCTGAAGAAGGTGATCACGATGTTGTCTATGGCGGCAAAGCGGCCGCGCACCCGATCGGGCACGAACTCGCGCATCCAGGGGTACATGCCCGTTTCGGCGATGGCCCGGCAAAGCGCGAACATGGCCATGTCGGCAGCAACGAAGCGCAGCGTGCCCGCCGGGCCGTAGCGCGCCGCGACGATGGGCGTCAACAGCAGGCCCGCAATGACAACCTTGCGCAGGCCCCACAGCGCCACGAACACCCGCTTGTAGCCCAGACGGGCCACTAACGGCGCGACCAGGGGCGCGACGACCCCTGCCAGCGGAAAGAACGCCAGCAGCAGGCCGATCTGCGTCTTGTCCAGTCCGAGTTCGGTCAGAAACAGGAGAAACACCGATCCGAACACGGTCAACTGGCAGAAGATCGCGTTCGTGGCGCTGTGCGCGAAAGCCCAGGGCAGTCGGCGGAGCTTTTCGCCGTCGGTCAAGGTGTAAGCTATTTGAGGAGATGACATAACGGACATGCAGCGTCTTGTCGGCCGAGATGGGTGGCCGGCAACTTGGGCTCAGGGAGCGTGGCGTGGCATTCCAGGCAGACGGTATAACCGCGATGGTCGGCCGGCTGGTGTTTGGCGCCCCGGCCGAACAGCGCATGGAGATCTATGGTATGACAGGCCTGGCGGCACTCCTCCTCGTCGTCCACGGCTTCGGTGACGGTGGGGCCGGGCGCGGGCGTGGCGCTGAG
>JBBIKA010000155.1:3693-7174 GCA_037445695.1 Chloroflexota bacterium | reverse complement strand
CGGCAGCGCTGCCGGCAAGCCGCGTGCCGTGCAGGCCACACTCAGGAGGCCGAGTGCGACCCAAACGATGATCCGGATAGGATGTTTCATCGGTGATCCTAAAAAGAGAGGGGAGACAACACGTCTCCCCTCTTGCCTGGGCCGAGAGAGGCCGGCATTCCGGTGGTAGCCGGCCTCTTCCCGGCGAGTCTTATTTCATCTCGGCCATGCCCGCCGGCAGGCTGCCGGTCAGGTCCTTGAGCGAGGCCTGGAGCAACGCCACCGAGCGCTTGAAGTTGTGGACGGCGGCGGCCTTGCCCTCGTTGCCGGGGCCGGCCGGACCCCACATCACGCCGTAGACGGTGCGGAAGTTGTACCAGGCGTTGTCAATCTTGTCATCGGTCTGGCCGTCGGCGCCCTTGGGCAGGGTCGCATACGGATAGCCGGTGTCCACCTTCTTGACGCCCTTGGCTTCCAGCGCTTTCCAGAGCACGTTCAGCAGGCCCTTGATCTCGTCCTGCACACCCTCGACCTTGCCGTTGCCGTCATAGTCGGCCTTGGCCTTCAGGTTGAAGTCGGTCACATCGCCGTGGCACGACTTGCAGGAGGCGCCGTAGTCGAACTTGCCATCGGGGCCGACGGTGTTGAACGAGTGGCCGCCGACCTTCATGTAGTTCGGATCTTTGGAGTCGGCGATCGGCGCGTACATGTGGCAGGTGACGCACGGGCCGGGGATGTTGCCTTTGGCGTCGCCCGGCGCGCTGTACAGGAACTGCGCCGCGCCCGGATTCTTCTCCTTGTCATACGCCGGGTTGGGGATCGGCGCTGCGCCCACCATCATGCCGTGCGGCGAGTTCGGCAGCGTCTGGCCGTAGGTCACGCCGCCCGTGTCGCTCAGCAGCTCGGCCACCGAGCTGTAGTGCGGGAAGGAGGATTTCACCGCATCGGCCGGGTTGGTGCGCGCGTTGTGGCAGGTGAAACAGATGGCCGACAGGCCGACGTCCTTCTTCACCTCGAAGGGGATCTCCAACGGCTTGCTCATGATCCGCAACTGGAACGGATTGGCGTCCGAGTGCGGGTCGTGGCAGACCGCGCAGGTGATCGGGCCTTCTTCGAAGCTCCAGGCCGACTGATTCTTGGGGTTGGCTACGAAAGTGATGAACCCTTCGCCGCCGTGGCAGCGCATGCAGGCCTGCCGCGCCGGCCCGTTGATCTCCTCGAACGACGTGCCGGTGGTATGCTTGGAGTTGGCCAGTTGCCAGCCGCGCGAATGGTTGGCCGCCGCGCCGTGGCACTGGTCGCACACGCCGTCGGCCAGCGAGGTTTGCATCACCTTGGCGCCGTTCTTGACATGCTCGCCGGCCGGGCCATGGCACACCTCGCAGCTGATGCTGCCCATGTTCTTGACGGCCGCCGGCGCCGCCTCCCAGTTGCTGGGACCGGTCTTCAAGAAGGCTGCATCAATCTGCTTCCAGGTGGGGAAGACCCAGTTGGAAGCAGCCTTGGCGTCCCAGTAGCCGCCCGCGCCGTTGAACGGCGGCGGATACCAGCCGGTGGTATGGCAGCGGGTGCAGGCCTCCGAGTAGTGGGTGATGTAGCCCGCCGGGCCGGGCTTGACGCCCAACGGCCCATCTATCTGGTTGTCCAGCTCCTCCGAGAAGAGTACGGCATGGCCGGTCTTGGCCCACTCGGCCACTTTCTGCGCATGGCAGGTCTCGCACTTGCCTTCCTTCACGCCGATATAGGTGCCGGCGTGGAGATAAACGTACTGCGTCTGGCTGGTGAGGCCGGCTGCATTCTTCAGGGAGACGCTCACGCCGTACATGCCGACCACATCGGGGGTGAAGGTGGCCACCGTGATGAATTTGGTGGTGGTGATGACCGCCTTCGAGCCGACCGGCTTGGCGCTCAGCGCCCAGGTGGGCGTCACCTTGTCTCCGCCCTCCACGGCCGTCACCTGCAGCTTGACCGGCACGTTGATCGGCACGTTGGACAGGCCGCTGGTGTAGAGCGCCACGGTGGACTTCGCTTCGCCGATCGCCGTGTCGGTGACATACTTCACGGTTGCGGTGATGGCGTTCGGGTCGGAGATGTAGCCCGGGATCGCCAGGATTTCGAGCTTGGCGACCGGAGCCTTGGGCGCCGGAGTCGGGGTCACCACTTTCTCGACGACCTTCTCCACCGGCTTTTCGACCACCTTTTCGACCGGCTTCTCAACGATCTTCTCGACCGGCTTCTCGACAACCACCGTCTCCTTGACGGTGACCGGCGTCGGGGTTGCGCAGGAGGCCAGAAGCAGCGCCATCAGCAACACTGCTACAATCCCAACCGCCACACTGAGGTTTTTGGGCAAGTTTTTCATGGACGAAATTCCTCCATCATGGTTTGATCTTGAGCAAGATCAGGCATCGAACGGGAAAAAGATCGCAAAGTTTTAGCGCGATAGCACCTCCTTTCTTGGTCACAAAGTGGCGTAGCAACATTTCGATGCTACTCAGGGCCGACAGATGTCCCGATGGGACGCCATTGTTTATTTTAGCACATATCGCGCGTCGCCAGCATGACAAAGATCATATTGTAACCTGGATTCCCATCATCGGTAGACCCGGCGATAAGCTGTCGGGTCGGCCGGACCATGAGGCGTGTCCCAGTGGATCGTGGCATCTATCCCCATCTTGGCCGTGCGGCTTTTTTGGCCGGGAATGTGATGCGCCGATGGGTCGAGCGAGCTGGAGGGTTGGTCGGTCAACACCACGAGGCCGCGATCGGCCTGGAAACGCGTAGCCACTGCCCATTCGACGTCGTGCGGATCGAAGATGTTGATGTCATCGTCCACGATCCACACGTGCTTGAGGGACCCGTGGCCGCGAAATGCGGCCTCGATGGCCTTCTTGCCGTCGTCGGCCGCCTGTTTGGCGATCTGGACGACCGCGTGGAGCCAGGATGCGCCGCCGGGGGTGATGTGGACGTTCAGGCAGCGCACTACCTTGTTGACCTCCGCGTAGATGGTCGGCTCGCGCGGCATGCCCATCAACAGGCGATGTTCCAGTCGGCCCGGCAACAGCGCCTGATACCACGCATCGCGGCGGTGGGTGATGCGGGTGATTTCGATCACCGGTTGGTGCCGCGTGAAGTCGTAGGTGCCGGTGAGATCCACGAACGGCCCTTCGGGCACCAGCTCATGGGTGATGCGGCCCTCGAGCACGAATTCGGCTTCGGCCGGCACGCGGATGCCGTTGGCGCAGGTGGTCATAGGGGTTGCGGCGAGCGCCTGGGCGATCCGCATCTCGTCCACGCCGGCCGGCGGCGACATGGAGGCGGCCAGCAACACGTGGGCCGGCAAGCCGATGCAGATGGCGACCGACAAGCCTGCGGGCCCGCTCTTGCGCCAGGCGGTTTCCGTCCCTCGCCGTTCGACCAGCCGGGCCGCCACCCGCGTTCGATCCAGCCGCAGCAGGCGATGATAGGCGGCGTTCGGCCCGCGATCGGGATCGTTGATGAA
>JBBIKA010000155.1:0-3593 GCA_037445695.1 Chloroflexota bacterium | reverse complement strand
GGGTCGGGGGTGAGGGCCCGCTCCAATGCCTCGGCCAGGCGAAACATGAGCCGTTCCGGCGGCACGCCGAGCGCCAGCCCGAAGTAGCGCCGATCGGAGCAGACGCCGGCGATCACCGGAAACGCGCTCCCCTTGACGTGACGAAACAGGACCGGCCGGCCGTCATGTTCGGCCGCGATGGCCGCGGCCTCCAGGTACGGATCTACCTCGCGATCTATGGTGATCAGATCACCGGCCGCTTCGATCAAGGCTACCCAGGCGTGAAGGTCCATGGCGTTTTTCTCCGAGCTGCTGCTTTGTTAGCCAAGAATTTACTTTCTCGGCCGCAAACCCCGTTCCGCTCACCAGACGTGCTAGGCACTTCGAAAGTGCCTGGCACGTCTGGCCCCAATGGCCGAGACGCCTCTCATCCTGCCAGAAGCCGGAGAATCAAATTGCGCGTTGGACGGAATCGGGGCCGGCGGAGGGGCTGATCGTCGTGACGATCACGCGCGTCGCGCCGGCCGCCGCGAGCGCCGCGGCCACGTCGGCCGCGGCTTCGCCGGCGACCAGGGCGATCATGTTGCCCCCGCGGCCCGCGCCCGAAAGCTTGGCGCCCGCCGCGCCGGCCGCCCGCGCCGCGCTGACCAGCGCATCCAGCTCGGCGCACGAGACACCGATCTCCTGGAGCAAAGCGTGGTTCTCATCCATCAGCGGGCCGAGCTGCTCCGGCCGGCCCGCCGCGAGCGCCGCGCGCGCCGCTTCGACGATCTGCGCGATGCGGTCGAACCGCGCCTCGAAGCGCGTCGGCTCCTGCGTCCAGCGCCGCCGCACTTCTTCCACCGCGATCCGGGTAGAGCTGCGAATACCCGTATCGCCAATGGCGATCGTAAAGGGCCGGCCGATGGCAAACGGCTCCGGCGGCCGGCCCCGCACGAAATAGACCGGTTGGCCGTAGGCGATCACCGTGTTGTCTACCCCGCTCGGCGTGCCGTGATAGAGCCGCTCCACCTCGTAGACCAGGTCGGAGAGGACGGCCGGGGCAAGGGGGGGAGAGGCGGCAATGGCCCGCACGATGGCCGCGGTCACCGCGGCGCCGCTGCCCATGCCGCTGGCGATGGGAATGGTCGAGTGGATGGTGATGCGCCAGTCGGGTTCGGGGGTCGGCCGGTAGTCGAGGGCCGACAGCCGACCGGTCCCCACCTCCGCTTTTCCGCTGCCCTGGCCCTGAGCCCCGATGGCCGCCAGGGCCAGCCGGACGGCCGCGGCCAGGGGATGATCGGCCGCCGCGTTGCGCAAGGCGATCTCCTCGCCCAGGTCGGCCGCCCAGATCACCACCCCCGAACCGGGCGCGGCGGCTTCCACGCGGGCCTCGGCCCACACCTGTGTCACCGGCACGGCCAGCGCCGGCCGGCCGTAGACCACCGCGTGCTCGCCGAAGAGGATCACCTTGCCCGCCGCGCGGCCGATGCCCAGGGTCATGGCTTCAGCCACTCCTTGAAGAAGCGCACGATCTCGTTGTAGCAGCGTATCTTGTTCTCCAGCCGCGTCACGTCGTGGCCCTCATCCTCGAAGATCAGCAGTTCGACCTGCTTGCCCTGGCTGCGCAGGGCCTGCACCAGATCTTCGGATTCCACCGCGCGCACGCGCGCATCGTTGCGGCCCTGGATCACCAGCAGCGGACAGGCCAGGTTGGGCAGATGGGTGCTGGGCGAACGCTCGATCAGAAAAGCACGATCGCGCTCCGGATGGCCCACCGCCAGGTAGAAGTAGGTCTTCCACGCCTCCGGGATGCGCTCCATGAAGGTCAACAGGTTGTACGGGCCGAACATGTCCACTGCGGCCCGCCACAGCTCCGGGTGCCGGCCGACCAGGGTCAGGGTCATGTAGCCGCCGTACGAGCGGCCCATCACCCCCACCCGGCTCATGTCGAGACGGGGGTCGGCCTTCAGATGTTCGAAGGCGGCCACATGGTCGAGCCGATCCAGGCCGCCCCAGTCGCGATCGACGCGCTTGGTGTAGTCCAGGCCATAGCCGTGGCTTCCCCGCACGTTGGGCACGAAGACCGCGAAGCCGTTCAGGGTGAAAAACTGGATGAGCGGCATAGAGAACCAGGTGAAGTCGGGGCGCTCCTGGCTTTGCGGTCCGCCGTGGATGTAGAAGATCACCGGCCGCGGCCCCGTGAAGCCCAAGGCGGCCGCGGGCAGATAGAGCCGGGCCGAGATGCGCAGGCCGTCATGGCTGACGTAGGAGGCGTCTTCGCCGGCCGACAGCAGCGATGGCGCGATCCCCAACGGCCGCTCGCGGGTGAGCTGGCGCACGCCGGCGCCATCCGGCTCCACGATGTAGAGCTGAGCCGGCGAGGTGGCCGTGGAAAAGGCGAGCGCATAGCGGCCGCTGGCCTTCTCGTAGCGGATGGATTGCAACACGCCGTTGCTCAATGCCCCCTGGCCGCAGATCACGCGATCGAGGATCAGGCGCAGGTTGGTCTCGTCGAAGACACCCTCGTAGGCCCAGGAACAGCCGTCAATGTTATAGCCGACCAGGTAGCGGTCGCCGGCCAGATGCTCCAGGTGGTCCAGTTCGCCGACGCCGGTGTGGACCGCGCCGAAGACCTCTACCGGTCGCACCGCGTCCGGATCGGCGAGCGGGAAATAGCCCAGGCCATAGCGGTCGTCGAAGAGGGAAGTCACGAACAGGAGGCCGTTGCCCGGCGTGAACTGGACCTGAGAAATAGAGTTCAGCGGCACGATCTGGCCGGGCGCGCGCTCATCGAGCGGCACGCCGAACAGCCTCCTGCGCGTCGGCGCCTCGCGCGTCCACAGATAGAGGACGTGATCGCCCTGGGTATAGCCGTCGCCGAGCGCGATCTGGCTGTAATCCGGGCCCGCGCCCAGGTAGAAGTTGCCGTAGAGGCTGGCGCCCAGTTCGGTGATCTCCCGCGTCGCCAGGTCGGCCAGGAAGGTGTGCTGGAGCGGATCGGTGCGTGGGTCTACGTTGAAGATGGCGATGTTGCGCTCCGGGTCACAGTGTTGACACGTGAGTTGTTGGCCCGCGAAGCGCTCGCCGAACACCGGCACGGGGATGCCGCCATCTATGGGCACGAAATAGGGCTGGTAGTTCTCGTCGCCGTTGCGATCAATCATCACCAGCACCTGCCCCAACCCGGGGAAGACGTAAAACGGCTCGCCGCCGAGCAACTCGGGCGTCATCAACGCGATGTCGGCCGGCAACAAGGGTTCGGGCACGCTGCCGGTGTGGTCCATGGCATAGAGGCTTAGCCGGCCCGACAGGTTGCTGAGGAAGAAGAGGCGCTCGCCGACGAGCTGCGGGCTGAGAAAGAGACGGGCAGACAGCAACGACTCGATCTTGATCGGTAATGACATGAGTTGCACTCCAGGACGCGGTTGGTTGGGTTCCCTTGCGGGCTTTCGTCCGGCCATAGTATAGCACGTCGGCCGCGACCGGGCAATCGCGCTCTCTTTATGGTGGGGTTTTGGGACCGCTTTGCGGCCCCCAAACCCCACCATAAAGAACTTCGGCTCTGCGGCTTTTGGTAGGAAGACGGTAGGACTCGCAACTTGCGTGGCCCCATCCCCCGGCCCCTTCCCCGC
>JBBIKA010000154.1:0-10501 GCA_037445695.1 Chloroflexota bacterium | reverse complement strand
ATAGGGGAGGGGCCGGGGGAGGGGTCTTCTCACGGGGTGGGAAGGGGGCAACTGTAGACGTTAAGTTGACGCATATGGGGTCAGGGGACGAGGGTCCGCTCCCAAGGCGCAATGCGCGGGATAACGGTGAACCGTTACTGCAGAGGTACCTATGGAAAAACTCGATCTGGTCACCGTGTACACTGCGCAGGGCCTGCTCCAGGCCGAAGTGATCAAGGGCAAGCTGGAGAGCGCCGGCGTCCCGGTCCTCCTGGCCTATGAATCGGTCGGACCGATCTACGGCCTGACGGTAGACGGCCTGGGACAGGTACGCGTGCAGGTGCCGGCGCGCTATGCCGAGGATGCGCAGGCGGTGCTGGCCGACGATGAGGCGGCCGACCCCGCATGAAGCGGGAGTTCACGTGCTGGGCATTGTTCACGGATCAGCCACTTCGGAAGTGCACCTGGCCTAGCCGCCAGGGCAGGCTGGCACGTGAACAAACAAGTGATGGGAAGAACCGATTTTTGGTAAACCGGCCGTTTGCTGGTATACTTAATCTTTGGTATTCAACTCCATTTATCGAAAATAGCCCACGTGCCAGGCACTTTGGAAGTGCCTGGCACGTGGGAACATAGCCCAGGCGTGCCGGGCACTTCTTTCGCGAAATTTCGCGAAAAAAGCGTCCGGCACGTGGGCGAGGAGACTGATCGGGTGATCCAACGCAAAACACAGACCGCCGAATACTGGCAGTCATTCGCCCTTACCCCCGACGACATCGAATTCCTGCACAACGTGCTGCTCGATGCCGAGCAACCGCTGAGCACGTCGGCCCTGGCCGAAGCCTTGGTCGCGGAGCGTTGCCGCCGCGAAGAGGCCGAGCTGCGCGCCGAGCTGAACCGCGGGGTCATCTACCAGCCGAAGAAGAGCTTCGCGGTCGGCGACAAGGTCATCTTTCCCGTGCTCGATTTTCGCCTCGGCGAAGTCGTGGCCATCCGGCCTGGCCAGAACCCCGAATACGGCGAGTTCGACGTCATCACGGTAGATTTCGGGCCCGATCGCCGTCAGCGCGAGTTTGCCGCGCGGCTGAACAAGCCGCACAAGCTCAACGTAGACACGCCCGACCTGCTCATCGCTGCTCAGGCCGAATCGCCGGCCACCCTGCTGACGACGGTGGCCGCGAACGTGCCGGCCCGGCTGCGGAAGCAACTGGCCGCGCACAGCGACTTCGCCGGCTTCGAGGATCGCTGGATGCTGCGCGCGCTGCTGGCCGACATCCACATCGGCCACCTCAACATCGCCGAGGCGGCCATCGAGATGCGCGGGGGGCCGGTGGAAACGGCCGCGCTGCTCGCCGAGCTGGATCTGCCGGCCGAAATCAAGCCCGAAGTACTCGCCTTCTCGCTGAACAGCGCGCTGACGGCCGATAGCCGGTTCGATCAGGTGGGAGCGGGCGAGAAACGAAGCTGGATCTTGCGGCGCATGGAGCCGGCCGAGGCGCTGGAAACTCCCCTACCCCTGCGTTACACACCGATCCCGTGCGACCGCAGCCAGATGCCTCCCGAATTGCTCCAGGTGGAATGGGAGCTGGACGACGAATGGTCGGAAGAGCTGCCGGCCGATCTCTCGGCGCGCGCCGACCTGTCCATGACGACGCTCCTGCTCACCTATCCGCATCTGGTTTCCGGCACGTTGCCGCTCAACAAGCATTCCCGGCCCTTCTTCCCGCACGGCCATGGCGAGCGCACCGTCGTCACACTGATAGATGGCCGCTGGGGCCAGCGTTTCACTGGCTGGGTGGTGCAGGCCGGCCGCTACGTGGCCGGCCTGCGAACGTGGTTCGAGCAGCACAAGCTGCCGGCCGGCGCCTACATCATCCTCGAACGCCGCGATCGCTCCGGCGAGGTCGTCGTGGACTTCCGGCCCAAGCGGATGCGCCGGGAATGGATGCGCAAGGCGCAAGTGGTAGACGGCAAGCTCGACATCCAGATGCGCAAGGGCGAAGTGGCGTGCGAATACGACGAGACCATGATCATCGGCGACGAACGGCCGGAGGAGCTCCTGAAGCTGCGCACCAGCCCGGCCTTTGCCGAACGACCGCTCGGCGAAATCGTCTACGAGATCTTCACCGACCTGGCCGGCCTGAGCCAGACCGGCAGCGTGCACGCCAAGACGGTATACAGCGCGGTCAACCTGGTACGGCGTTGCCCGCCGGCGCCCATCTTCGTTGCCCTGGCCACCGACCCGCGCATCCAGCCCCTGGGTGACGGCTACTATCGGCTGGTCGCGTAAGGCCGACCGCCAAAAGGGATTCGCGAAATTTCGCGAAAGAGGGAACCGATCTTCTATGTGGAAACGACCATCTCTCGATACCAGGTTTCAGATTGATTACGATTGGTGGAAGGCCAGCGGCAAGGACATCCGGGTGGCCATACGTAGCCAGCTCTGCCCCGAATGCCAGAAGCGCTTCCCCGACCATCGCAACACGGAGTCGGTGGACTGGGTGGATCCGGACACCGGCGAGGTGGTGCGGGCCGATGCGCTCCTCCAGGCGTTGCGCAGCGATTGCGCGTGCAAGCCGGACTTCATCAGTCGCAACAATCCGCTGGTGACGAACATCTTCCGCATCTTCCTGCGCGACGGCAATCAGGCGCTCACGCCGGTCGAACTGCACGAGCAGATCCCCTGGGCCGACGCGGCCACGATCCTGCGCACCCTGACGGCGGGGCCGGTCTACCTGGGCATTCGGCCCGCCCGAGCGGATTGATGCCGGGCCGGCCATGAGCGCCACCCTCGTCGAACTCCTCACCATCGGCAACGAGATCCTGGCCGGCGACGTCCTGGACACCAACTCGCACTGGCTCTGCCGGAAGCTGGTGGCCGCCGGCTGTCGGGTCACGCGCATCACCGTCTTGCCCGATGAGCTGGCGACCATCGCCGAGGCATTGCGGGCGGCCCTGGCCCGGCGGCCGACGCTGATCGTCACCTGCGGCGGCCTGGGCCCCACCGCCGACGACCTGACCCTGGCGGCCGTGGCGGCCGGCCTGGGCCGGCCGCTGGTCGAGATGCCCGAAGCCTACGCCATGATCCGCGATTTCTATGCCGACCTGCACCGCCGCGGAGAGGTCGCCACGGCCGACATGACCGCGGCGCGGGCCAAGATGGCGCGGCTGCCCGCCGGCGCCGAGCCGCTGGCGAATCGCGTCGGCGCCGCGCCGGGCGTGCTGCTCCGCGGCGGCGCAACCTGGATCGCCGCGTTGCCCGGCGTGCCGGCCGAAATGAAAGCCATCTTCGAGGAGTCGCTCTGGCCGCGGCTGGACGCCGAGCTGCGGCGCGAGACGTGGGCCGAACGGGTGATTCACACGAACTGCCGCGACGAATCGGTGATGGCGCCGGCCGTAGATCGCGTGGCCGCGGCGCATCCCGATGTTTATGTCAAATCACGTGCCCAGGTATACGGCGGCGCAGCGACCGACTTCGTGACCCTGGCCGCACGCGGGGCCAATGCGGCCGAAGTGCAGGCACGGCTCGATGCGGCCGAGCGCACGCTGCGGGCCGAACTGGCGCGGGTGGGGATCGAGGTCAGCGGCTCCGTCGAAACCAAGCCAGAAACTCCACATTGCCCGCCGGACCGGTGATCGGCGAGCGGATCACCCCCGCCGCCGTCAGGCCCAGGCCGGCTGCTTCGGCCAGCACCTTCTCCACCGCCGCGCGCTGTTGGGCCGGATCGCGCACCACCCCGCCCTTGCCCACTTGGCCCTTGCCCACCTCGAACTGCGGCTTGATCAGCGCGATGATCTGGCCGTCGGCGGTCAACAGAGCGCAGACGCGCGGCAACACCAGGCCCAATCCGATGAACGAGACGTCCACGGTCGCCAGCGCTACCGGTTCGGGCAGCGCCTCCAGATAGCGGATGTTGACCCGCTCAAGGAGGACGACGCGCGGATCGGTGCGCAACGACCAGGCGAGCTGGCCGTAGCCCACATCTATGGCGTAGACCCGCGCGGCCCCGCGCTGCAACAGGCAATCGGTGAAGCCGCCCGTAGATGCGCCGATGTCGGCGCACACCAGCCCGGCCGGATCCACGCCGAACGCCTCGAGCGCGGCCTCCAGCTTCAGGCCCCCGCGGCTGACGTAGCGCAACCCCTGGCGCACCTGCACGTCGGCATCTGCGCGCACCAGGTGGCCGGGCTTGTCAGCCACCGCGTCGCCGATCATGACCTGGCCGGCCTGGATCAGCCGTTGGGCCTGCGACCGCGATTCGACCAGGCCGCGCGCCACGAGCAGTTCGTCCAGGCGGATCTTCACGGGTTTGTGCGATGTGTTCATGACCCACACAAGAAGTTGACGAAGTATGCCCCCTGGGGTATGATCATCTCGACCTCGGGAGTGAGAAAAATGGATGATGTGACACAGAGATCATTATCGTCGGCCGCCGCGCTGAGGCAAATCCGCCTGCTCATCAAAACCATGCGGCCCAAACAGTGGACAAAAAACGTTTTCGTCTGGGCCGCGCTGGTGTTCGACGGCAAGCTGTTTGAGCCCGTTCCCTTCGTGCGCACCCTGTTGGCCTTCATTCTGTTCTGCCTGGTCTCCAGCCTGGTCTACACCATCAACGACCTGGCCGACATCGAGAAAGATCGGCAGCATCCGGAAAAGCGCAACCGGCCGCTCGCCTCCGGCGCGCTGCGGCCACGCGTGGCCATCGTCGGCAGCATGACCCTGCTGGCCATCTCTCTGCCGGGCGCGTTCTGGCTCGGCCTCGAGCTGGCCGCCATCCTGTACGGCTATCTGCTCCTGATGGTGGCCTATTCCTTCTGGCTGAAGAACATCGTCATCGTGGACGTGTTGACCATCGCGGCGGGGTTTGTGTTGCGCGTGGCCGGCGGCGTGGCGGTCGTCAATGCGGCGCGCTTCTCGCCCTGGATCTACGTATGCATGGTGCTGCTGGCGCTGTTCCTGGCGCTCGGCAAGCGCCGACAAGAGATCGTGCTGCTTCAGGGCAATCACCATCACACGCGGGCGATCCTCCAGGAGTACAATCTGCGCTTCCTAGATGAGATGTTGGGATTGGTCAGCTCCTCGACCGTGATGGCCTATTCCCTCTATACGTTTTCTGCGCCCAATCTGCCGCCCAACCACCTGATGATGTTGACGATCCCGTTCGTGCTCTACGGCCTCTTCCGCTATCTCTATCTGATTCACGTTAAGGGAGAGACCGATCCGCCGGACGTGGTGGTGTTGCGCGATCGGCCGCTGCAGATTGACATCCTGTTGTTTGCGGCGGTCGTGTTCCTCGTATTTTACGGTGGCTAAAAGCGTAGGGGCGCACATTGTGCGCCCCTACCTGTCTGTTATCCGGCGCGATCCTCGTCCTTCAGGAACTGCGCCCACGGTTCGTCCATGCCGTCGGCGGTCACGCCGTAGAAGACCCGCAAACTGCCATCGGGCTGGCGCTTGACCAGGTCATAGCGCCACTTCTTGGCCCGCCGGCTCGCCCGCCACAAACCATAGTCTCCGCTCCAGATCACCTTCGCGGGATCCACCGGCTGCTTCAGGTACTGGTTGATGGCATAGCTCCAGAGCCGGCGCGCCGATGTAGCGGTCACGTTATGCACCGTGTTGCAGTTGCGCAGATCGCGCACCGTGAAGTAACGGATGCCGCCCCGTTCCTCGCTGGCGATGATCTCGACGCCGACCGCCGGTGCCTCCAGGATGTTCGGCTGTTCGGCGGCCGGGATCTCCGTCTCGGCCGCTATCGGTTCGGCGACCAGGGCCTCCGTTTCGACAACCGCCGGTTCGGCCACCACGGCCTCCGTCTCGACGACCGCCGGTTCGGCCCCGGCCTCTGTTTCCCCGCCGACAACGGCCGACTCGGTCGCTGCACCCTCAGCGGCCTCCGCGGCCGCGGTCGGCTCCGGCTCGACGCTAGCTGCGGGCAACGGTTCGCTCGCTGCTTCCGGGGCAACCGCGGCTTCGCCCGCCGCGCTCTCGGCGGTAACGAGATCCGCGGCCTTCTTGCGACTGCGCCGCGTCCGCCGCTTCGCGGGTTGGGCCTCGGCGGTCGGCTCCGCCGCCTGGAACTCGGCCGTCTCTCCGGCTTCCGCCTGAGGTCGGACTGCGCCGGGCGCCGCGGCCTCCGCCTCGGCGATCGTCGTCGCAGTCGGCGGCACGATCATCTCGGCCGCCGGCTCTGCCGCGGCTTCGCTCGACGCGACGAGAAGGGGTTCGCCGGCTGCGACCATCGGCGCAACGGGTGGAGCGATCATCTCGCCGGCGGCCTCGCCTGAGACCGTTTCGACGAGCGATTCGGCCGGGATCGGCTCGACGGCCGCCGGTTCGACCGGGACGGCGGCGGCTTCAGCCGCGGGCACGCCGGCCGGCTGGGTGCGCCGTCGGCGTCGCCGCGGGGCCTTGGCCGGTTTCGCCTCTACCGGGGCCGCGGGTGCAACGGCGGCCTCTGCGGCCACTTCGCCCGGACGCTCGACTGCGACGGTCTCTGGGACGACGACGGCCGTCGGTTCACGGCCACCCAACACCAGCCGCACGATCTCGTCCCGCACGGCCTCGCTCGTCTCCCCTTCCTGGCGCACGTAGATGCGCGTCTGGCGCAAGGCATACGGCTTGTCGGGGCCGTTCGGCACGGTAATGCGCACAACGGGAACGCCCTGGCTCTGCAGCACATCCAGCCGACACGTGAGCGGCGGCGTGATGTCCTGTTCGATCTCCCGCGTCAGGCGGCCGATGGCCTCTTGGGGATTCTCCACCCCGCGCGGGGGGCCCTTCTTGAGTGCGCTCACCCCCAGATAGACCGTGCCGCCCTGGGTATTGGCGAACGCCACCACGTCGGCCAGGATGCGATTGGTGCGGCCGCCTTCGACGACCATGCTTTCGTGAAAGGATTGCACGATGGTGTTGCCTGACTCGCGCGCGGCAAGCACGAAATCGAACGGTTCCTCGGCCAGCGGCCGATACGGCCGGGTGACGCTGAAGTCGTCCCCCTTGAGCGCGGCCGCCAACGCCTCGAATGAGACCTCCGGCAACAGGATCTCGGTGACCCGATCGCCGATCCCCAGGCGATTCTTGTCCTTCGGATCACGCACCAGCCGGTGCGCGTCGGAGCCCTGGATGCAATGCATGCGCCGCGGGTATTCGGGCTTGGTGCCGTCGAAGAACTTCGCGGTCGAGCGTCGGCCGGGCGCGTCCAGATCGGTCACTTCCAGGGCGTGCAGGTGCGGGTCTTGCGTATAGGCGATCTTAGTCTGGCCGCCGAAGTTGAACCCGCGCATGGCCACGCCATGCGTGCTGTTGACGTGCGCGGCAATGACCAGGCCGCCGGCCTCATCAATCAGCCGATACGCCGTCAGGACATCGGCCGTTGCGCCGACTTCGGTACTGCCTTCGGCCAGGCGCTCCACGGGGACATTGAGCCGCAACAGAAGCAGTTCAAGGAGGCGGAGGGGAGTATCGGGTGGGAAAATGGCCAAAACGTGGAAGCCAAACGTAGCGGTGAACTCAAACCCCGGCAGAACCAGGATCTTATTCCCCAGGCGGCGATACTCATCGAGATCGCGGCGCTCCTGGGGACGCAGGCGGTCGTTCGCTTCCAGCCATGTCAGGCGTTCGATCTCAGCCCGGAGCCGGGCAACCCCCTCGACCGTGTTGTGATCGGTGATCGCCACAATGTCCAGGCCCCGAGACTCGGCCTTTTGGAGCCACTGCAAATAGGTGACCCCCGGCTCCAGCCAGTCTGCCGACGCGGGAGTGTGCAGGTGCAAGTCTACCCGTCGCCAGTCGCCTTCGGCTGCCCGAAGCGTCCTTCTTATTCTTTTGTTTTTATCTGACACGTTGTGTGATGTCGTCTCCTTTCTGACCTCTCCAAAGCCGATGGAATACGATCGGGCCCGATGGCCCGATCGGCCCGCGCGGACCAAAATCTACTGTCTATTATGTTTACTTTTCGTTTTTTGTCAAGCCCAGGCACGAGTCATGTACAAAAGTTAACCCACCTGGCGGCGCACCTCGATCACGTTCGGGATGCGTTCGATCTT
This sequence comes from Chloroflexota bacterium, assembly GCA_037445695.1. Lineage (GTDB taxonomy): Bacteria > Chloroflexota > Anaerolineae > CG2-30-64-16 > CG2-30-64-16 > CAKZKT01. The sequence goes on along the minus strand of JBBIKA010000154.1, from coordinate 2,473 downwards.
GGCCAGGACGCGGCTGACCTGTTCGGCGTCGCGCACTTCCAGCGTGGCGGTGATGAGCGCCAGGTTATCCTGGCGGGCGGTTACGGCCGAGGCGTCCTCCAGGCTGATGTTTTCTTTGTCGAGGATCTCCGTGATGTCGCGCAACAGGCCGGCCCGATCGTAGGCCTGAACGCGAATCTTCACCCGCGCGGTGACGTTCGGCACTTCGCCCCAGTAGACCTCGATCAGCCGCTGCTCTTTCGAGATCGGATCCAGGTTCAGGACGTTCGGGCAATCCTTGCGGTGCACGGTGACCCCGCGGCCGCGCGTCACGAAGCCGATGATCTCGTCACCCCGCATCGGATTGCAGCAGCGCGCGATCGAGGTGAGCATGTTGCGCACGCCCTGCACCGTGATGCCGTCGCCGCTCTGGGGCGGCCGCTGCGGCGCCTCCTGGGCGGCCAGCGTCTCGCTGACCGATTTAGGCGGCTCGACCACTTTGGTCAGCTCGAGCACCTTTTCGGCGATATCGGCCGTAGTAATCTCGCCCGAGCCGATGTCTTTCAGCAGGTCGTCCACGGTCGAGCGGTTGAACATTTCGACGACGGCCTCGAACGGCAGGTTGACGCTGAGCTGGTCAAGCTGGTGCTGGAGCAGCTCGCGGCCGGCCGCAATGTTGGCCTCGCGGTCTTGCTGGCGGAACCACTGGCGGATCTTGTTGCGCGCGCGGGCAGTTTTGACATAGCCCAGATGCGGGTTCAGCCAGTCGCGGCTGGGGCCTCCGCGCTTGACGGTAAGGATCTCGACCTGTTCGCCGTTCTTGAGTTGATAGTCCAGTCCGACCAGCTTGCCGTTGACCTTGGCCCCGCGACAACGGTGGCCGATCTCCGAATGGATGTGATAGGCGAAATCCACCGGCGTCGCACCGGCCGGCAGGTCCACGATCTCCCCTTTGGGGGTCAACACATAGACCCGATCCTGGAAGAGGTTGTCTTTGACCGTCTCGATGAACTCGCGGCCGTCGGTGTTCTCCTGCACCGGCTGCTCGAAGAAGGCGCGCAGCGAGGCGATCTTCTGGTCGTAGGTTGGATCGGGCCTGGTTTGCGATTTGTAGCGCCAATGGGCGGCGATGCCGATCTCGGCCACGCGATCCATCTCGGGTGTGCGGATTTGCACCTCGAACGTCTGCCGGTCGCCGTAGATCACGGCGGTATGGAGCGACTGGTATTGGTTCTCTTTGGGGTTGGCGATATAGTCGTCGAATTCCCCGCGCACCGGCCGCCACAGGCTATGGACGATGCCCAGGGCGGCGTAGCAATCGGCCACCTCCGGCACGATCACGCGCACGCCTTCGCGGTCGTAGATGTCTTCGACCTGGGTGATCCCCTTGCGGATCATCTTGCGGTAGATGCTGTAGATGTGCTTGGGCCGGCCTTTGACCGTGGCCTGGATGCCGTGTTTGGCGAGCTCGGCGCGCAGCACCTCGCAGATATGCTGGACAAACGCCTGGCGCTCCTCGCGGTGTCGGGCGAGCGCGCGTTCGATCTCGCGGTATTTTTCCGGCTCCAGGTAGCGAAACGCCAGGTCTTCGAGCTCCCATTTGATCTGGTAGATGCCCATGCGGTCGGCCAGGGGCGCGTAGATGTCGAGAGTCTCGCGGGCGATGCGTTTCTGGTCCTCCTCGCGCATGTGCATCAGCGTGCGCATGTTGTGGAGCCGGTCGGCCAGCTTGATGAGCATCACGCGCACGTCTTTGCCCGTGGCCAGGAACATCTTGCGCAGGCTTTCGATCTGCGGATCGGCTGTCTTGGCAGAGAGGGCGTCCTCGGAAACGCGCTCGCGCACCTCTTTCAGCTTGGTCACCCCGTCCACCAAGGCACCGACCTGCGGGCCGAACTCGGCGGCCAGGACGGCGATCGGGATCACGGTGTCTTCGGCCACGTCGTGCAACAGCGCGGCGGCGATCGTGTCGGCATCCAGGCGGAGATCGGCCAGGATGCCGGCCACTTCCTCCGGATGGGTGATATAGGCCTCGCCGGAGCGGCGTTTCTGGTCGCCGTGGGCCGCGGCGGCGCGCTCATAGGCGCGGCGGATAAATTCGACCTCTTGCGGCCTATAATGGCGCGGCAAGCGTTCGCGCAGTGTTTCCCAGCTCATGTTCCTGCTCTCCTGCTCATCTTTTCCCGTTCAGCGGTGAATCACCTCACTCCACCCCCTGGCCCCTATATGCGTCAACTTAACGTCCACGGTTGCCCCCGTCCCCGCTCCCGTGAGAAGACCCCTCCCCCGGCCCCTCCCCCACGCGGGGAGGGGAGTGATTCTCCCCCTTCCCTCGCAGGGAAGGGGGCCGGGGGGTTAGGTGGCCCTCACCCAACCCCCTGGCCCCCTCCCCTCTCCCAAAGGGAGAGGGGAGGGGATGTGGGTCCACCGCCAAGGTGCAATTCGCGGGATCACGGTGAGCAGTTACCCTGATATCCAAAATTGCATGACCATC
>JBBIKA010000153.1:0-10531 GCA_037445695.1 Chloroflexota bacterium | reverse complement strand
TTGGTAGGTTGGTAGGTTGGTAGGTTGGGATAGTTACTTACTCACCAATTTCCCCACTACCAATTTACCAATTTCCCCGATCCTTCGTTACCGGAGATCAAGAATGGAACGAATGCACGCATCGGATCTCGAACGTGCCGTGCTGAATCCTCTTCGCCACACCACGCTGCCGTTCTGGTTGGCGATTGCGCTGCTGGCCGCGGTGTTCGCGGCCGGCGCGATCGCGTTGATCCGGCAATGGTTCCTGGGCCTGGGCGTCACCGGCATGAGCCGACCGATCTATTGGGGCATCTACATCACGAATTTCGTGTTTTTCATCGGCATCAGCCATGCCGGCACGCTCATCTCGGCCATCCTGCGCGTGACCCAGGCCGAATGGCGTCGGCCCATCACCCGCGTCGCCGAGGCGATCACTTTCTTTGCCCTGATCCTCGGCGCCCTGCAGATCCTGATTGACCTGGGCCGGCTCGATCGCGTGTTCAATTTGTTGATCTACGGTCGCTTCCAGTCGCCCCTGTTGTGGGATGTGACGTGCATCAGCATCTACCTGCTGAGCAGCACCCTCTACCTGTACCTGCCGATGATCCCCGACCTGGCCCGGCTGCGCGATCGGTGGGCGGAGAATTCGGGATTGGGGACGGGGGACAGGGATCAGGGAGCCGCGGTGAGCCATCAGCCGTCGTCCGTCGTTCGCCGTCCGTCGTGGCTCAACAACTGGCGTTACCATCTGTACCGCATCATGGCGCTCGGCTGGCACGGCAGCGCCGAGCAGTTCCGCCGCCTGGAGCGCGGCATCAGCATCATGGCCGTGCTGATCATCCCGATCGCGGTGTCGGTGCACACGGTCGTGTCGTGGATCTTCGGCATGAACATGCAACCGATGTGGCACAGCACGATCCTGGGCCCCTACTTCGTCGTCGGCGCGATCTTCTCGGGCATCGCCATGCTCTTTTGCTTCATGACCCTGATCCGCAAGATCTGGCACCTGGAGCCGTGGATCGGTGCCAAACAGTACGATTACCTGGGCCTGCTGCTCCTGACGATGACTCTGTTCTGGGGCTACTTCACGCTGGCGGAATACCTGACGACCGGCTACGGCACGCTGGTGCACGAACAGGAAGTGTTGCATGCCAAGCTGAGCGCCGAATACGCGCCGTGGTTCTATGCCATGCTCACCTGCAACTTCGTCATCCCGATCGCCATCCTGGTGCGCCGCAAGGGCCGCACGCCGCTCGGCACGTTCATCGCGGCGCTGGCGATCCTGGTGGGCATGTGGATCGAGCGTTTCACCATCATCGTACCGACCCTGACGCGACCTTCGCTGGGGTATGAGAAGGCCATCTATGTGCCTACCGCCACCGAGGTGCTGATCACGGCCGCCTCTCTGTCCCTGTTCGCGCTGCTCTTCCTCCTCTTCTTCAAGCTCTTCCCGGTGATTTCCATCTGGGAAGTCGAAGAGGGCGAGCACATTGCCGCGGTGAAACGCAAAGCGGCCGAGCTTCTGGCGTCGCGGACGGCGGGATGATGGATGCCTGGGCGCTCACCGAACGGACTTGCGCTGGCCTGGCGTCTGATCTTTGACGTTTGAGTTTTGTGCTTCACGGAGCATTGCATCATGGCCCATTGGATCATTGACACTGCCGGCGTCGGCTCGTTGATCGTGTTCGTGGTGGCCGGCTCGGCTCTGATCGCCTATGTGCTGATGATACGCTGGATCGCGCGGGCGCCCCAGGACGACGCGGGTAGGGCCGAATTCGTTCGGCCCCATGCCGATCGGGACGGAGGCCGGTTGGAAGAGGTGCAGTCATCATGAAGCGAATACTATCGGCGCTGGCGTTGTTCCTGTTCCTGGCTTGTTTTGGAGTTATGCCGGCCTTCGCCCAGGGCGTCGTGCCGGCCAACTACTGCGTGGCCTGCCATACGGCCGACGATCCGCTCCTGGCCCAGCCCGACCCGTGGCAGGGCAACGTGGACCACTCGATTGTCGAGCCGTGTCCTGCGCTGAAGGCCGGTCGCCAGGAAGTGTATTACACCGAACGTCTGCTGTTGGCGACCACGCGCGCCTTTGATCGCCTCGGCCGCGGCGCCGGCAGCAAGGCGGCGGACAATCTGGCCGCGTTTCGCGACGGTTACAGCCGCCTGCTGGACACGACGCCCACCAGCCTGGACGCCTACACGGCGCAGGCCCAACTGTTGCGCTTCCGCGGCAACAAGGTGTATGCACAGTTGACCCAGCGGTTCGACGCCGCGCGGGGACAGCGAGTGTTGCTGGCCGGCGTGCTCATCACGCTGGTGGTTTTGGGGTCGCTGGCCTGGGGCCTGCACAACACGCTGCGCTTCCAGCGGGCCGTGGGCTGGTGGCGCTCCTGGCGGCCCGGCTGGCGCATGGTGGCTGCCGTCGGCCTGGTGTTCGTCTTTTTCGCGTTGCCGCTCTTCCGCACGCCGCCCGCGGCCGTCGAGACGGCCTCGGCCGAGGAGCAGGCCGTGCAGGCGACGCTGGACACCTCGGGTCGGGTGGCCGATACGGCCGAACGAGCCATGGCCCGCGCCTGGATGCTGGCGCGCGTCGCCGCGGCCTGGGCGCCCCTGAACTCGGCGCAGAGCCAAGAGGCGCTGGCGGCCGCGTTGACCGCCGCGGCCCAAGCGCAAGACATGGCCGATGCGCTGTGGGGCCAGGCGCAGGCCGCGCGCGAAGCGGCGGTCGGCTCGACGCCGCTGGCTCAGGAGAAGGCCGGGCTGGTGGCCGAGCAACTGGATGCCGTGCGCGGCCGCGCGTGGGCCTTGCGCCTCATCGCGGCCGAATGGCGCCGCGTCGATCCGGCGCGCGCCGCCCAGATCTTGGCCGAAGCGCAGACGGCGGCCGAGGGCCGCACCGGCATCTATCGCGATCTTGATCTGCGCGCCATCGCCGCCGAATGGACCGGCATGGATGCCGGCCGGGCCGCACAGACGGCCGCTCAGGTCCGGGATCCCGCGTTGCGCGCCTGGGCCTATCGCGAGGTGGCCCGGCTCACGGGCAACCCGGCGCTCTACGGCCAGGCGGCCGCAGCGGCTCGCCAGGTGGCCGATCCGGCCCGACGTAGCCGGGCGCTGGCCGCCATCGGCGTGGCCTCCGGCGAGCGGCCGCTCTTGGCCGAGGCCGAGCAAGCGTTGGCCCAGGTTGGCGGCGCCGAGCTGGCCTACGCGCTGAGCGATCTGGCGGCCGCCTCGGGCAACGCGGGCCTGGTGGAGCGGATCTCGACCGCCTACGGAGACGCCCGCGCGCTGGCGTGGTTGCGCCTGGGCGATCATCAGGCCGCCTGGAGCGCCGCGACCACCATCGCCGATCCGATCGTGCAGGCACGCATCCAATCGGCCATCGCGGCCGCCTGGGGCAATGCCGACGCCGCGCGCCAGATCGCCGATCCGACCCATCGCGATCGCGCCCTGCGGATGATCGCAGTGACGCGACGCGATCCGGCGCTCGTTGGTGAGATCGCCTCGGCCCACGAGCGCGTGTTGGCCCGGGTAGCCCTGGATGACCTGGCCGCGGCCGCAGCCGACGCTGCCGGCGTGCGCGACGGCTATCCGCTGCGCGCGTTGGGCATAGCGCTGGCGGCGCGCGACCGGGCCGCGGCGCTCCAGATCGTGGATCGCCTGGCGAGCGAGGCGGACAAGGCGGCCGTGCTGATCGCGGCGGCCGGCGCAACACAGGATCCGGCGCTCTTCGCGCGCGCGCGCGACCTGGCGTTGGCCGCGCGCGTCAGCGGCGACCCGTTGGCGCCGGCCGAGGCGTCGCTGGCCTTGGCGCGGGCGGTGCTGCCGGCGGACAGGACGATGGCGCAAGTCGCGTTCGCGCAGGCGTACGAGGTAGCGCAGAAGATCACGGTGAAGTATAAGTAGAGTCAGGCGCCCAAAGCAACCCTTCAGGACTTGCCTCTTGTATCCCATTTGTGGTACACTATCGGCAGGAGGTGACCATGAATAAGTCTGCTATGATTCGGGCGCGCATTGACCCTGCTCTCAAAAACGAAGTGGAAGAGCTGTTTGAGGAACTAGGGCTTTCGACCACCGAAGCCATCACGCTCTTCTATCAACAGGTCAGGCTCAATCGCGGCTTGCCGTTTGAAGTACGTGTGCCAAATGCAGTCACGCTGCGCACCTTTGCGGAGACAGATGCAGGCGAAAACATCGTGCCTTGCGAGGATGCGGGAGACATGTTCACTAAGTTGGGGATCTGATGCGCAAGCCCAGCTACATCACGCAGTTCGAGCGTGATCTGCGCCTGCAACAACGCCGTGGGAAAGACATCGAGAAACTCAAACAGGTCTTGACCGCGCTGATCAACGAAGAGATGTTGGCGGAAAGCTATCGCGACCATCCTTTGCGGGGCAATTTCAAGAATCGACGCGAATGCCACATTGAGCCGGATTGGTTGCTAATCTACAAGCTGGACGGCGACGAAATCATCTTCGAGCGTATGGGCAGACATTCTGACCTATTTGAATAGCTTGCAGCATGTGGAGTGGTGGGAAGTACAAATAGCCGATTGGGAGGAGCAGCCTACGAGCGACTTGCCTGGACCTTTGCCTTGGGCCTGGCTCGGCCGCCTGTTTCGACGGTCTACGGCCGCGCGGCCCGAGGCCAAACGCTGGCCGGTGCTCCAGGTGGAGGTGACCAGCCGGTGCGTCATGCGCTGCGTGTTTTGTCCGAATCGGGGCGCCGCGCCGGCCGAACCGAAGGGCCTGGGGGCGCAGTGGGAGTGCCGCGATCTGCCGTGGGAGCTTTTTCGGGATCAGATCGGGCCGCACCTGTCCCGCTTCGAGACGGTGTATTTGCAAGGCTGGGGCGAGCCGCTGCTGCACCCCGATCTGTGGCGCATGGTGCATCTGGCGAAAGAGGCCGGCTGTCGGGTGGGCTTCACCAGTTGCGGCAGCCTGCTGCTCGAAGATGCCATTGCGCAGATCATTGACGGCCGCGTGGATATCCTGTCGGTCTCGTTCGCCGGCGCCACGGCCCACACTCACGAGTCGCTGCGGATCGGTTCGGACTTCGCCCGGCTGACGGCCAACGTGCGGCAACTGGCCGCCGTGCGCGCGGCGGCCGGCAGCGGCCTGTTCCTGGAGCTGCACTACCTGATGATGCGGCCCAATCTGCATGAGCTGCCCGCGTTTGTGCGCCTGGCGGCCGATCTGGGCGCGGATGAGGTGGTGGCAACCAACCTGACCTATGCCTTTACGCCGGAGATGGATCGGCTGCGCGTGTTCGCCACGACGCCCGATCCGGCTCACCTGGCCCTGGTGGCCGCGGCCGAACAGGAGGCCGGCCGGTTGGGGATAGCGTTCCGGGCTTATCCGTTGACCGCCGGCGACGCGGTGATGGAATGCGACGCACGGCCCACCGAGACCGCGTTCGTCAACTGTCGGGGCGAGGTGACGCCGTGCGTGTATCTGGGCATGCCGGTGGTCGGACCGGCCCCGCGCTATTTCGAGGGCGAGCTGTATCCCTTGACGCCGGTGAGCTTCGGCCGGGTCGAGGATGGGTTCATGGCCGCGTGGGAGGGCCGGCCGCGGCGGAACTTCAACGCAAGGTTCGCTGCGCGCCGCAGCGCCGGCTACTCGGCGCTGTTGGCTTCTGCCACCGGTGGCGACGCGGGCGACCTGCCGGCCCCGCCCGACCCGTGCCGATATTGTTACAAAATATGGGGAGTTTGAAGGAGGCCAAACTTTGATCGAATACCTTCATCTTTACTCGTTGGCGTTCATGCTGGTGATCTATGTCATTCGCCTGATATGGATTATGCGCTTCCGGTTGGCTCGCGATCTGGCCCTGCCCAAGGGAAGCAGCATGGAAGGCGCCATTGCCGCGATGACGACCCTCTTCCGGCCATGGTCCATGGAGACGACCCGCAAAGGCTTCATTCATTGGCTGGAATTTGCCGTTTTTCACGTGGGCGTCGCCATCATGATCGCCATGTCGTTCGTGATTTCGTTGGCGCCGCAGTGGCTCACGCCGCCGGTGATTGCGGTGGTCATCGCCTCGCAGGCGGCGGCGCTGGTTGCCGGCATCGTTCGTCTGGTCAATCGCATTCGCCTGCCGCAGATGCGAGCGATCAGCTCGGCCGACGATTATTTCGCGCTGGCCTATGCCAACCTGCTCTTCATCACCTGCATTCCCGCCACGCTACACCTGCCGGTGTGGACAGAGGTCTTTTTCATCCTGGTGGCGGTCATCATCGCAGTGGTGCCGTTTACCAAGATCTCGCACTATATTTACTATCCTTTTGCACGCTATTTTTACGGCTCATACCTGGGCCGACGTGGAATTGTACGTTGAGAGGCGCCGATGGCTGAAGAAGACAAAGAACTCACGCAACGGGCAATGGAAGCCTTCAAGAAACGCCTGACGCGACAGGCTGTGGCCAGTTTGCAGGTCTGTGTGCACTGCGGCCAATGCGCCGAGACCTGTCACTACTACCTGACGTCCGAGGATCCGCGCATGTCGCCGGTCTACAAGATGGATCGGGTGCGGAAGGTCTACAAGCGCACGGTGGATTGGTTGGGCCGCGTGGCGCCGGGCTGGGTCGGTGCGCAGGACCTGGACGCGGAGTTGTTGCAGGAATGGGTGGAATTGGCTTATGGCGCGTGTACGATGTGCCGGCGCTGTTGGGTGAATTGCCCCATGGGCGTTGATCCGGCCCAGGTTCTCGGCTTGGCGCGCGGCGTTCTCACAGAGTTGGGCATGACGCCGAAAGGGTTGCAGGCGACCGTCAATGTCCACCTGGAGCACGGCAATAACATGGGGGTCAGCGAAGCGGATTTTGTGGACACGCTACAATGGATGGAAGAAGAGCTTCAGGCCGAGGTAGATGACCCTTCGGTCAGGATTCCTATCAATAAGCCGCACGCGCGCGTCGTCTACACCTTCAACCCGCGCGAGGTGAAGTATTTCCCTCATTTGATTCAGGCGGCAGCCAAGATCTTCAATGCCGCGGGGGAAGATTGGACCGTCAGCACCGAAGGGTGGGATGCCACGAACTACGCGCTCTTCTCCTTCGATCCGGTTGCCGGCCATCAACTGGCCAAACGGCTGGAGGATGCCGTAAACCATCTGGCAGCCGATGTCCTGGTGATGGCTGAGTGTGGCCATGGCTTCCGCTCGCAGCGTTGGGAGGGCGAGAACTGGGCCGGCCATCGCTACCCGTTCAAGGTGATGAGTTTCGTTGAACTTCAGGCGCAATACATCCAGGCAGGCCGCTTCAAGCTCGATCCTACGCGCAACACCAAACGGGTCACCTATCACGATCCATGTAATCAGGTCCGCAGCGGCGGCGTGGTCGAAGAGCCGCGCTACATTCTCAGGCATACGGTCATGGACTTCGTGGAGATGGAGCCACATGGCGTAGACAATTTCTGCTGCGGCGGGGGCGGCGGCATGTTGTCCATGACCGAATTCGCCAAAGCGCGCATTGCGGCCGGCAAGATCAAAGCTGACCAGATCAAGGCTACCGGGGCCCAGATCGTGGCCACCTCGTGCCATAACTGCCTGGACCAACTCATGGAGCTGAATAAGCACTATAAGTTGGGCGTTAAGGTTCAGAACCTTAGCGAGTTGGTTGCGGCGGCTATCGTTTGGGAAAAGAAGGGATAGAATGGGACAGGTCCTCATCGTCGCCACCTGCGGGCCGGAGCTGCCGCAGCGCACCCCGGCCCCGTTCCTGTTCGCCCAGCACGCCGCGGCCCAGGGACATCAGACGAGCATCTGCTTCGTGTTGCAGGCGCCGCTGCTGCTCAAACGCGACCTGATCGAGACCGTGCGCGCCAAAGAGGGCGGCCGCACGATGCGCGAGTGGGTGGACGAGACCCTGGCGGCCGGCGTGACGTTCTACGTGTGCGACGCCGCGCTCCAGCTCTGCGATATGACGCCGGACGACTTGATTGACGAGGTTGAGAACCTGGTGGGGCCGTCGTTCCTGATCACGCAGGGGCTGGCCGCCGACCTGGTGTTGACCTTCTGATGTTCCATCGTTTTGGCTTGCGGCGGCACGACGCCGCTCTTGGTTTGCAGCGATATATCGCCGCTTGCGATCGCAAAGCGGGGACGCGGCCCCGCAATCCAAAGCCGCTGCGTCGTCCGCGTAGTCAGCGTCCATTCTGCAGGGCAAACATGGCTATCCCACGTCTCATCATCGGCGCGGCGCAGGGGCGCAGCGGCAAGACCACCGTGACCCTGGGCCTGTGCGCCGCGCTGGCGGCCCGCGGGCTGGTCGTGCAGCCGTTCAAGAAGGGGCCGGACTACATTGACCCCTCGTGGCTGAGCGAGGCGGCCGGCCGGCCCTGCCGTTCGCTCGATCCGTTCTTCTGCGGCGACGACGAACGGCTGATCGCCGCGTTCCTGGCCGGCGCGGCCGGGGCGGATATCGCGATCGTCGAAGGGAATCACGGGTTGTATGATGGGATAAACCTCACCCCCGACCCCTCTCCTGCACGGAGCCACCTCACCCCCGACCCCTCTCCTGAGAGGAGAGGGGAGTTGGCCCCCCCTTCCCTCGTAGGGCTGCTTGCGTCCCGCGCAGCGGGAAAGGGGGCTGGGGGGTTAGGTGATGATTCCTTCGGCAGCACCGCCGCGGTCGCCCGCGCGCTCGCCGCGCCCATCCTGCTCGTCGTCAACACCGCGCGCATGGGCCGCAGCGTCGCCGCGCTGGTGCACGGCTACCAGACCTTCGAGCCGGACACCCCCATCGCGGGCGTGATCCTCAACAACGTCGCGCGCGGCCGCCACGAGGAAAAGCTGCGCGCGGCGGTCGAGCACCACTGCGGCATCCCCGTCGTCGCCGCGCTGCCTCGCGACGAGGCGCTGAGCATCCCCGACCGCCACCTGGGCCTCGTCCCGCGCGGGGAAGACGCCGGCCTCCTCCCCGCCCTCGCCGCCTGCCGCGCCGCCGCCGAGCGTCACTTCGATCTGGATGCCATCCTGGCCATTGCGCGCGCCGCGCCCCCAATCCCCAATCCCCAATCCCCAATCCCCGAAACAAAGAGCGAAAAATCAAAAGCGCGGGCCTCTATCGCCATCTTCCGCGACCGCGCCTTCTCCTTCTACTACCCGGAGAACCTGGAGGCGTTGGCAGCGGCCGGCGCGGAGTTGGTCTTCGTGGACGCGTTTCGAGACCCCGCGCTGCCCGCGGTGGACGCGCTCTACATCGGCGGCGGCTTCCCGGAGATGTTCATGGATGAGCTGTCGGCCAACGCCGGCCTGCGGGCCAGCGTACGGGCCGCGGCCGAGGCCGGGCTGCCGATCTACGCCGAGTGCGGCGGGCTGATGTACCTGGCGCGGCGCATCATCTGGGGCGAGCGGAGCGCCGAGATGGCCGGCGTGCTGCCGTGCGACGTGGAGATGACCGCCAAACCGCAGGGGCACGGCTACGTGGAAGCCATCGTGGACGCCGATAACCCGTTCTTCCCGATCGGCACGGTGCTGCGCGGGCACGAGTTTCACAACTCGCTATTGCGTACTGCATACTCCGCAGGAGACGCGCTGACGACGGCCTATCATTTGAATCGCGGCAACGGCATCGGCGGGGGGCGGGATGGCCTGGTCTACCGCAACGTTTTGGCCTCCTACACTCACCTGCACATCGCCGCCGCGCCGGATTGGGCCACGGCCCTCCTGCGCGCCGCCAATCTTCAATCCCTAATCCCTGATCCCTAATCCCTATGTCCGACCTTCTCCTCCTCGGCCTCAACCACACCATCGCCCCCGTCGAAGTGCGGGAGCGGCTGGCGTTCGGGCCGGAGCGGCTGGCGGCCGCGTTGGCCGAGCTGCGCGCTGCGCTGGCGGCCGACGCGTGCGCCTGCGACGACGCCGCGGCCGAGGTGGCCATCCTCTCTACCTGCAACCGCACCGAGGTCTACGCCTGGGCTGGAGCCGACGCCGAGGCGGTCATCCGCCGCTTCCTGGCCGGCCGAAGCGGCCTCGCGGCGGATAACCTGGCCGGCTACCTGTACGTCCGGCGCTGCGACGATGCCGCGCGCCACCTGCTGCGGGTGGCGGCCGGGTTGGACTCACTGGTGATCGGCGAGAACGAGATCCTGGGGCAGGTGAAGGCCGCGTACGAGGCCGCGCACGCGGCCGGGACGACCGGGCCGGTGCTCTCAGCGCTGTTCCGCTATGCGGCGCAGGCGGGCAAGCGGGTGCGCAGCGAGACCGCCATCGGCCGGACCGCGCTCTCGGTGGCGACCATCGTGGTCGAGATGGCGCAGGAGATGTTCGGTTCGTTGGCCGACCGCACCGCGCTGCTGATCGGCGCGGGCAAGATGGGCAGCATCGCGGGCCAGGCGTTGGTGCGGGCCGGCCTGCGCTGCGTGTTGATCGCCAATCGCACCTTCGACCGGGCGCAGCAGTTGGCCGTCAGGCTGGGGGGCCGTGCCGTCCGCTTCGATGCTCTGGCGGAGAACCTGGCCGTGGCCGATATCGTCATCTGCTCCACCGGCGCGCCCCACCTGGTCCTCCACGCCGACGACGTCCGCCGCGCGGTGGCCACTCGCCCATCCCC
>JBBIKA010000152.1:0-10610 GCA_037445695.1 Chloroflexota bacterium | reverse complement strand
CCCTCGACGTTATTTATTATAGGGCAAACATATAGTTTATGCAAATCGCGACTTGTGGGTAACTGTTCACCGTTATCCCGCGCATTGCGCTTTGGGAGCGGGCCCTCACCCCCCTGACCCCCTCTCCCGCCAAGCGGGAGAGGGGAAAGCCCTGTCAAGAGCGGGGTTTTGGGGCCGCTTTGCGGCCCCAAAACCCCGCAATAGAAGGACTTCTCCCCCTTGCCTCACTCCCGTTCCCACTCTTTCACCGCACGGCGCAACTCACGGTCGGCATCCCGCTCGGCGATGGCGTCCTTTTTGTCATAAAGCCGCTTGCCACGCACCAGCGCGATCTCCACCTTGGCGCGGCCGTCCTTCAGATACATCTTGAGCGGCACGATCGTCCAGCCGCGCTCCGAGACCTTACTCTGGAGCTTCCGGATCTCCTGCCGATGGAGCAACAGCTTGCGCTCGCGGCGCGGCTCGTGGTTCTCGCGATTGCCGAAGTCGTAGGGCGAGATATGGACGTTGACCAGCCACGCTTCGCCCTGGCGGATCTGCACGAAGCCGTCGCGCAGGTTGATCCGGCCGGCGCGCACCGATTTGATCTCGGTGCCGGTCAAAACGATGCCGGCCTCGTAGGTGTCTTCCAGGAAATAATCATGATAGGCCTTGCGGTTGGTCGCGACGACCCTTTCTCCGTCGCCGGCGCCTTTTCTGGACACACAGACCTCCAAGCAGAACCTGCGTTCACTTCTTCTCGAGCAGATATTGGATCGCCCGATCGAGCTGCGGATCGCGCTGGGCGGCCGCGTCCTCTTTGGTGAGGGGCACCTTGATGTCCGGTTCGAGCCCGGTGCCGTGGATGCCGCGGCCCTTCGGCGTGAACCAGTGCGCGATCGTCACGCGGAGCTGCGAACCGTCGCTCAGGGTGTTGGGCAATTGGACCGACCCCTTGCCGAACGTCTTTTCGCCGATCAAGACGCCGGTGCCGGCATCTTGGATCGCGCCGGCGACGATCTCGGAGGCGCTGGCGCTGCCGCCATCTACCAGCACGACCAGCGGGGTGGAACCCAGCAGGTAGCGTCCGACGCGATTGTAGACCTTCTCCGAGCCATCCCGGGTGCGTTCGATCAGGATCGGTCCGTCCGGCACGAAGTAGCTGCCGATCCGTACGGCCGCGTCGAGCAAGCCGCCCGGATTGCCGCGCAGATCCAGGATCAAGCCGGTCGGCTTGGTGGCCAGCGCCTTGTTGATGGCGTCGGCCAGGCGGTTCGGCGCGATGCTGCTGAACTCGCTCAGCGCCACATATTGGATCTTGCCGTCTGCCAATGTCTTCGTTTCCACCACCGGGATCTCGATCCGCGCCCGGGTCACCGTCACGTCGAAAGGCTCTTCTTGGCCACGACGGATGGTCAACACGACCCGGGTGTCGCGCGGGCCGCGAATCAGGCCGATGGCTTCCAGCAGGCTCAGCTTGGTGATATCCTTGCCGTCCACCGCGATGATCACGTCACCGACCTGCAGCCCGGCCTTTTCGGCCGGTTGGTTGGGGAAAAGATAACGCAAGCGCACGCCGCCCCCCTCGGCCAGCTCCACCTGAGCGCCGATCCCCTCGAAGCTGCCTTCCATGTCCGAGTTGAACAGCGCGGCGCTCTTCGGATCTACAAAGGCGGTGTGTTGATCGCCGAGCCGCTCCACGATTCCGCGGATGGCATTGTACGTCACCTCTTTGCCCTGGGGCAGGTCGCCGTAGAACTGCTTTTTGAGGATGCCCCACACCTCGCGGATCAGGGCTTCATCCACCGGATCGTCGCCGCCGGCAACCGGCGCGGGCGCGGGGGCGGGGGTCGGCGTTGCCGTGGGCAGGGGGGTACTCGGCGCCGGCGATGGGGCGCGCAGCGGTTCGGCCGGGCTTTCGGCAGTGAGTGCGATCACCGCCGTTGTAGGCTCCGCCTGGACGGCCGCGTCAGGTATCGGGCGGGCAGCCGCGCCCGCTTTATAACCCGCGCCGAAGGCAGCGGTCACCAGGATCATGGCGACCACGAGGCCGATGAACATCTTGATCAGGGTGACGGAAAGATTATCGTTTCGCATTATACTTAACCTTATGACAAAATAATTTGCATATCGCAATCGGCGACGCCCACAGTCGGGGTAGGGTAGGGGCGTGGTAGGGGTGCAGCATTGCTGCGCCCCTACTTTTCGCGCAGCCACTCCTGCGCCCGGATAAGCTGCGGATCGCGGCCGGCTTCGCGATCGGCCGCCGCGATGTTCACCGGCAGGTCGGGCGTCAGGCCGACCCGATCAATCTGGTGGCGAGCCGGCGTCAGCCAACGCGCCACCGTCACGTGCAGGGAAGAGCCGTCGGCCAGCTCGTGGATCTCTTGCACCGAGCCTTTTCCGTAGGTTTTCTCGCCGATCAGCACCCCGCAGCCGGCATCCTGCAACGCGCCGGCCACGATCTCCGCGGCGCTGGCCGTGCCGGCATCCACCAGGACGGCCAGCGGCCAGCGTTGCGCCGGGCTGTTCACTCGCTTGACCGCATAAAAGCGCTCCTGGCCCCCGCGCCGCGTCTCGTAGAGCACCACACCATCGGCCAGGAAACGGCTGGCAACGTCCACGGCCGTCTCGACCAGGCCGCCGCCATTGCCGCGCAGGTCGAGGATCAGCCGGTTGACCCCCTGGCCGGCCAGTTCGCTCAGGCCGGTCTGTAGCTCTTGGTCGGTGCGTTCGCCGAAGATCGCTATCTTTACATAACCAATATGATCGGCCGCGTTCAACACTCGCCACTCAACGCTCGGCACCTCGATCCGCTCGCGGATCACGACGAGATCGAACGGCTCGGCCACGCCTTGCCGCCGCAACGTCAGCCGCACCGGCGTGCCTTCATCGCCGCGGATGAGATCGGCGACATCGCGCACGGGCATGTCGGCCGTGATCGGTCGGCCGTCTACGGCCAGCAGGATGTCGCCATCCTGGACGCCCGCCCGGGCGGCCGGCCGTTCGCGCATGACCATCAGCACGAGGGCGCCGGCCTCGTCGCGGCTCAACGTGGCGCCGATGCCGCCGAAGTGGCCCCGGATCTCGTCGCGCTCCAGACGGCGGGGCGCCGGCTCCAGGAAGGTCGTGTACGGGTCCTTGTAGGCGCCGACCAGCCCGCGTATGGCGCTGTAAAGCTGAGTCCGGTCGTCGGGAATGTCGCCGACAAAACGGCTCTTCAGCAGATCGCGCACCTGGCGGAGCATGCCCAGGTCGTCGGCCTCGCGCTCTGTCGCCTGCCGGTCGCACCAGGTGCCGGCGAGGTAGCCGCCCCAGAACATGCCGGCCAGGAGCACGGCCAGGATCAAAACAACGATAACAGATCTGAAATGACGTGTCTGCAAGCGAGTATCCCGAATTCCTGCCGGTTATGTCGAGTTTGCCGGCCTATTGGACCATCGGTCTACATAACATCTATAGTGTGAACATGCGCCAAACGCCCCATACATGACATAATCATCGCAGGCGGTACGGATCAAAACGCGGCGCCAGGCGCGCCGGGATCTTGCCCCGCACATGCGTGCCCTCCGGCCGATGCTCCTCGCGCTCGATCAGCCCGCGCTGATGGAACAACGCCAACAGATCGCCGCGCTGATACGGCAACAAGAGCGACATGGGGACCAGTTCCTCGGTCAGTACTTCCTCGATGCGGCTGACGAGCGCCGGCAAGCCCTCCCCTGTTAGAGCCGAAATCGCAATATTATTTGGCAAGTCAATAAGACGCCTGCGCAGGTCATCCGCCTGCTGCAGCCGATCTATCTTGTTCAACGCGGTGATGATCGGCTGGTCTACCGCGTTCAGCTCCTGCAACACCTGGAGCACGGTTGCGACCTGTTGATCTACATGTTCATGCGTTATGTCAACCACATGCAAGATCAGATCAGCCTCCGCGATCTCCTCCAGGGTGGCCCGAAATGCCGCCACCAGGGTCGTCGGCAGCTTCTGGATGAACCCCACCGTGTCGGTGACCAGCACTTCCCGGCCGCCCGGCAACGTGATCCGCCGTGTCGTCGGATCGAGCGTGGCGAACAGCTGGTCGGCCACGTACACGTTGGCGCCACTGAGCGCGTTGAGCAGCGTGGACTTGCCGGCATTGGTGTAGCCCACCAGCGCCACCACCGGGACCCCCTCCTCGAAGCGCCGGCGCCGATACTGCGCCCGCTGACTGCGCACCTCCTCCAGCTCTTGCTTCAGATGCGCGATGCGCCGGCCGATCTCCCGGCGGTCCACCTCGAGCTGCGTTTCGCCCGGGCCGCGCAACCCGACGCCCCCCGTTCCGCCCCGGCCGGCCGCCCCGCCGACCTGGCGCGCCAGGTGCGTCCACGCGCGCGTGAGCCGCGGCAGGCGATATTCGTATTGCGCAAGCTCGACCTGGAGCGCACCCTCACGAGTATGGGCATGTTGCGCGAAAATGTCGAGGATGAGCGCGGTGCGATCGAGCACCTTGACGTTTTCGTCGCCGATCGCCCGCTCCAGCTCGCGCTGTTGCGCCGGCGACAGCTCTTCATCGAAGATGATCACCTGCGCGGCCGTCTCGGCCCGCAACGCCACCAGCTCTTTGACCTTGCCCGAGCCGATCAACGTCGCCGGATTGGGCCGCTCCAGGCGCTGTTCCAGGGTGGCCACCACCCGCAGCCCGGCCGTCTCGGCCAGTTGCGCCAGTTCGGCCAACGATTCAGAGAGCCGCCAGCCTGTCCTGGCCGACAGCCTGCTGCCTGCGGCAGCGGCCGCGGGCAGGCCAGGGGGCGCCGGCTGTCCTTTGATCTCCACACCCACCAGGATCGCCGTTTCCGGCGGGGGCTCCACAATATGCATGCGTGTCGCGATAGCTAACCTCGGTCAATCGTGCTACGTGATGGTGCTACGTGCCAGGCACCTTTGAAGTGCCTGGCACGTTTCCCTGGCACGTTTCAAACTGCCTTCTAATTCCCGGCCTCCAGATATGTTTGAATGACCCGGCCCACCCGCTCCAATGACGCGGGCATGAGCTTATCGCTCGTGTCCATCGTCGTATGCCAGTAGGGATAATCGAAATCAATCAGATCCACGGCCATCACCCCGCGCTGCAGGAACGGCGTGTGATCGTCCGTCATGGCCCACTTGTATTCCGGGATGAAGTACTGCTCATAGCCTAGCCCGGCGGCAATCTCCCACAGCTTGTCCTGGAGTGCCGCGGACGAGTTGCGCTCTTTATAGATCTGCTGGTCGGCGTCGCCGACCATGTCCACGATGATCACCGCCTTGGGCAACGTCGTCAGGTTTTGGGCCATATAGCGGGAGCCGACGATGAAGTCCCAGCCGTCCAGCCGGCCGTTGTCCTCCGCGTCGAAGAAGACCAGCCACACTTCGTTGCGCAGCCGCTGTTTGTTCAAAGAGCGCGCCAGCTCCAACAGCACCGCCGTCCCGCTGGCGCCGTCGTTCGCGCCGGGCACCGGCTCGTTGCGCTTCGCCGGATCGGGATCGTTGTCGGCCCGCCGCCGCGTGTCGTAGTGCGCGCCGATCAGGGTCAGCGGCCCACTGCCGCTGCGGCCGATGATGTTGCGGCCCGTGACGCCTCGATAGGTGAACGGCTGCTCGAACGCCTCCCAGCCGGTCGCCCGAAGCTGTTCGATGATGTAGTCGCCAAGCTTACGATTGGCCTCCGAACCGGTCGGCCGCGGCCCGAATTCCATCTGGGCCAGGACGTAGGCGTAGGCGGCCAGTCCATCGAAGCGGGTGGGGATCGGCGTCGGCGGCGGCTTCGGCAGAAAGCCGTACCCGACCATGCCGTACCAGGCCAACACCCCCATGAGTCCGATCGTCAGGGCGGTCTCCAGCCAGCGTTCTCGCAACCAAGCCGCCAGCCGCGCCAGCCGCGTCTTCATGGATCACTCCTCGGGATCCCGGCGGTTGCGGAACTCCAGGCGCAACGGCGTGCCGGTGAACGGATGCACGGCCCGGATCTGGTTCTCCAGATAGCGCGCGTAGGTGAAATGCACCAGCTCGCGATCGTTGACGAACATGACAAAGGTCGGCGGCTCCACCTCGGCCTGGGTGGCATAGAAGAACTTGAGCTGCCGGCCGCGGCGGTTGACCGCGGGGTGCTCCTGGACGGCCTGCCGGATCAGCCGATTCAGCTCGCTCGTCGGGATGCGCAGCCGGCGCTGTTCGGCGATCTCCAGGGCCAGCGGCAGGATCTTGTTCACCCGCTGCCGGGTGAGCGCCGACACGAAGAGCACCGGCACGTAATCCAGGAAGCGCAACTCCTGGCGTATCGTGTGTGCGAACTCGTCGGCGGTTCCGGCCTGTTTGTCCTCGACCGCGTCCCATTTGTTGACGATGATGGCGACGCTCTTGAAGGCGTCCAGGATGAAGCCGGCCACGTGCGCGTCCTGCGCGGTGACGCCGGTCGTGGCATCAATGACGAGCAGCGCCACATCGGCCCGCTCGATGGCATGGATGGCCCGCATCACGCTGTACTTCTCGGTGCCGCTCTCCACCCGACCGCGTCGCCGGATGCCGGCCGTGTCTATCAGCACCACGTCCTGGCCTTCCCAGCGGAGCGGCGTGTCCAGCGCGTCGCGCGTCGTGCCGGGGATCGGGCTGACGATCGCCCGCTCCTGCTGCAAGAGCGCGTTGAGGAGCGATGACTTGCCCACGTTGGGCCGGCCCACGATGGCGATGCGCACGGCCTCGCTCTCCGGCGTCTCCTCGCTGATCGGGAAGCTGGCGACGACCGCGTCGAGCAGGTCGCCGGTACCGGTGCCGTGCAGGCTGGAGATCGGGAAGGCTTCGCCCAGGCCCAGCTCACAGAACTCCAGGGCGGCCTGGCGTCGCGCCTCGTTGTCGGCCTTGTTGGCGGCCAGGATCACCGGCCGGCCCGAACGGCGCAGCACGTCGGCCACATCCCGATCGGCCGCGGTCAGGCCGTCGCGCGCGTCCACCATGAAAACGATCACGTCGGCCTCTTCGATGGCGATCTCGGCCTGAGCCCGGATCTCGTGGATGAAATCGCGCGAGGCCGTGCTCAGCGTCTCGGGCCGATCCCCCTTTTGAGGGGCCTTCTCGGTCGACGCGATGTCCAGCCCGCCCGTGTCCACCACGACGAACGCCTTGCCCGCCCATTCCGTTTCGCCGTACAATCGATCGCGCGTCGTGCCGGGCTCATCCTGGACGATGGCCCGGCGCTCGCCGATCAAGCGGTTGAACAGAGTAGATTTTCCTACATTCGGTCGCCCTACCAGGGCGACGATCGGTTTACGCATGCCTTGCCTATCCTATCTACTTTTACGGCCCCCGGCTGTTGATGGTGCCCGGCGAGGGCGTCACCGTTGCGATCGTAGGCCGGCCAAACGGCGCCAATGAACTGCCGGGCTCGGCCGTAGCCGGTGCGCCGATGATGACTTCGATCGTCTGCGGCGTCAGGCTTTCCACACGAATGCCTTCGGGCGTCGGCACCTTCGGCTCGACGACATGCACGCCGGGGCCCAGGCCGGTCAGGTCCAGGATCACCGGAGCCGCATCCGGCTTCAGCTCGTCCAATTTAGATATCGGTCCGGTCAAAAACACATTGACCGCATCCAGGCTCAACGTGTACGTGAGGCCGGGCGCCAGGCCCTGGATCACCGGCCGGCGCCGCACCGTTTGCGCGCCGGTGATCGGCTGGATATTGACGAGCACGTTGATGCTCTGCGTCCCCAGCGCCGAGACGTTTTCCGGCAAACGCAAAGGCACTCGCTCGGCCACATCGGCCTTTGCATTGGAAATATCCACCGGCACGGTGATATAGCCGCTCAGGCCGGCCATGATGGACGGGTCGCCGTAGAGCATGACCAGCTTCGGGTCGGCCGAGACTCCGCTGACGCGATAGCCGAAGGCCGGCTGGCCGATCGGTTCCACCAGGATGGCCATCTCCCGGTAGCCCGGCAACGGCACGACCGGAATCGAGACCGAGACCTCTTGGGGCGACAGGGTGACCTGGGCCACCTGTTCGCCGGCCGAATTGCGCGGGACCACGCGCAACATGCGCTCGATCGTGCTGCGCGTGCCGCGCAGGTAGATGTCTACGGCCGCCACCTCGACCTGCTCCACCAGCGATGCGGAGCCGAAGGCCGTGACCTGGGTGGGCGAGATCACCGGCGTCTGCCAGTCATAGCCGAAGGCCGGCGCGTCAAGCACATTGACGCGCACCGGCACCGGCTTTTCGCGGCGCGCCTCGATGCGCACGCGCACCTTCGGCGGATTGACGGTCAAGATCTGCACGTCGGGGTCGGGCGGCTTCACCTGGACCCACACATCATATTCGCCCGGCTGGACATTCGACAGATCCACCCAGGCGGTGAAATCGCGCGCCGTCAGATCGCGCCAGCGTTGTTTGGACGCCCGAATCTCGATCCGTACCTGGCTGGTCATCTCGCCGAAGACGATCAGGTTCTCCGGCAGGCCCACGCGGCTGACCGGCACCGGCTCGCCGAACCAATCGCGCGGGTTTTCTTCGCGCACCGCGATCACCCACACGGTGACGGCCAGCAGCAACGAAAGCACGGCCGAGCCCGTGCGCGAGATCCATCGTCTCATCTCATCGCTCCGCGCTCGAAGAGCTTGCGAGGATGATAGAACTCCTCCAGGATGCGGCGCAACCGCTGGCTATCCAGGTGCCGGATGAGCCGGCCGTTGCGCGCGGCCGAGATGACCCCGGTCTCCTCCGAGACCACGATTGCCAGCGCGTCGTTCTGCTCGGTGATCCCCACGGCGGCCCGGTGGCGGGTGCCGAGAGTCGGATCGTTCAACGGCCGGGAAGCGAGCGGCAGCACACAGGCCGCCGCCACGACCATATCCCCGCGGATGATCACCGCGCCGTCGTGCAAGGAGGTACCCGGAAAGAAGATGGTCGTGAGCAGTCGAGCCGATACCCTGGCGTCCACCCGCTCGCCCGATTCCATGTACTCCTCCAGGCCCGTATCGCCCTCGAAGACGATCAACGCGCCGGTCTGTTCGCGGGCGAGCGTTTCGAGCGCCAGGACGATCTCGAAAATGACCTGCTGCGCGACGGTCTCGCGGCCGGTGCGGCCGAGCAAGGCGCCTGTGCGGCCCAATCGCTCCAGGGCGCGGCGCAACTCCGGCTGGAAGATCACCGGGATCGCAACCAGGATCATGGGCAACGAGTTGCGCACCAGCCAGTTGAACGCGGTCAGCCGACTGGCCGCCAGCGAAGCAACCAGGATCACCAGCACAATGCCGCGCAACAGCGACACGGCCTGGGTATCCTGAAACACGCGCAAGACGCCGTAGAAGATCAAGGCGACCAGCAGGATATCCACCAGGCTGATGATCGTCGGCGGCGGGATGCTGCCGAGCAGGCCGATAAAGTTGGTACGCCACAGTTCGCCCAGCCAATCAGGCACCTTGACTCACCTCATCAGAAATGCAGATAGCAGCATCGCCGCCAGCCACCATGGGTTGCTATGCGCCAGCGCATCCTTCCAGTCGGTTTCGTGTCGTGCGGCCCGGCGGAGATGCCACCACGACGGCAACAGCAGCAGGACGCTCAACACCAGAGCCGCGATCTGCTGCCGGCCGATCAGCACGGCAAGAACGCTCGCCTGGCCCAGCCAGATGGCGGCCATGTGCCGGCCGTCCGACAAGTAGGCGCGACGCGCACCCCACTGCAACACCGTGAACGCCAGCCCCAGCTCCCATCCCGGCCCCAACCCCCACCCCAACCCCTCCCCCCCAATCAGGGGAGGGGTCAGAAGTGAGGGCGAGAAGGCCAGCAAAGACCAGCCGAGCAGCCACGGCCATCCGACGTTCAACAGCGCATCACAGGCGGCCGGCCGACGGCCCGACTGAACCAGCAGCCACGCCCACACCATGGTGGCCCAGGCGATGATGGTCAAGACCAGGGCGGGCAAGCCCAAAAGCAAGCTTAGGAGCGCGGCCGAGGCCAGCGCGACGAACAGTTCATGCCAGCTTCCGCCCGCGATCATGTGTCGGATCAGGCGCAAGGCCCCTCCGGCCGGCGAGCGGGTCTGATAATACGGCAGGAAGGGAGCCGTTACCGGTTCGGCCGACAAGGTGCCCGCGTCGGCCGCCATGAGCCGCCAAAGCAGGCCCCACAGCGAATCGGCCAGGACTGCCGCGCCTATCAAACGCAACGGCGTGGCGCCCTCCCACAAGGGCACGCGGGCCGTCAGCGCGCCGGCCAACATGGCCCACACCGGCGCGATCCGCCAGATCTGCGGTCCCAGGAAGACCCGCAAGCCGATCAACGGACCGGCGCCCCCCTCGAGCCGCGGCCGCCCGGATGCGCTCCTTTCACCATGACGCTGCTCAGGCGTAAATAGTTGCGTTGCCACGAAGGTATTGTAACAAGCGAAAGGCGAATCGGTCAAATGAAGAAAGCCCAGGCCGGTCGTGCGGGGCGGGTTTCGACCTGGTACGGCCGGGCCGTGTTTTTCGGGGGCGAACTTGCGCGTGTATAATACAGCCCGAACGAAGAACTTTGCAATGTAGCCGGACGGCTTCAGCCTCCGGTGCCCGCCGCGCCGGCCCGTCCCGCGGTGGCCCGCCCGACCGTAATGAATGTTGAAAAATTAAACCGGTAATTGTCT
>JBBIKA010000151.1:0-10681 GCA_037445695.1 Chloroflexota bacterium | reverse complement strand
GGCGAACGCGATGACCGGTTTAATTCTTTAACTTTCATGAAAGTGCCTGGCACGTAGCCGTTTGACCCCTGGCTCACGCCCGCGCCTTCACCAGCATCGTCCACGTCCCGTGTTGCACCACCTGGCCGTTCTGGTTGACCACCTCGACATTGAACGTCACGCTGCCGCCGCCCAGGCGGGGAAGGGCTTTGGTTTCGGTCACGGTGGCGCGCACATGGATCGTGTCGCCGATGAAGATCGGCCGGCTGAACTTCCACTCGCCGATCTCCCGGAAGGCGATCACCGTGCCCTCGACGAAGCCGGTGCGCACGGCCAGCCCTGAGGCCACCGAGAGCCCCAGCAGGCCGTGCGCCACCCGTTGGCCGAACAGCGTGCCCTTGGCGAACTCGGCGTCGGCGTGGATCGCGTTCCAGTCGCCGCTGAGCGCGGCGAAGCCCACGATATCCGCCTCGGTGATCGTGCGGCCGGCCGTCGTCACGCTGTCGCCGACCGCGAACTGTTCGAAGTAAAGCCCTCGCTGTATGTTGAGATCAGCCATCTCAGCCTCCAGTAGATTTGAGATCAGTCGTCATCACGAACAAAGAGCTATTTGGCGTTTTGGGCAAAGCTATAGTACAATTTTTTCATGCGGTGATACTTTGCGGCAGCGGAACTGCGGTCATATCCGGCTCAGGGCCCTGCCGACAAAGGGAATATGCTCTTCAATTGCGAGGCGAGGATATGTCCACATCCGGTCTTATCGGTGTCCTGTCGGTCGTCATTCAGTTGATTTTCCTCGAAGGGATTCTTTCGATTGATAATGCCGCGGTATTGGGCGCTATGGTGTCCGTGTTGCCCGATTCCAGGCCGGTGCCCTATCCTCGCTTCCTGCGTTTTCTCCAAAAATTCACCGATCGCGTATTAGGCATGCAGCAGAGCGCAGCTCTCAAAGTCGGCCTGCTGGGCGCCTATTGCGGCCGCGGGCTGATGCTGGTGCTGGCCTCTTGGGTTATTCGCAATCCCTTCCTGCAAGTGTTGGGCGCCCTCTATCTCGTCAAGCTCGCCTTCGATCATCTCTCCATGCCCGATCAGCCCGGCGAAGAGATCGCTTATGACCGCGCGCGGCTGCGCGAGCAGCGCTTCTGGCTGGTGGTCCTCAACGTCGAACTGGCCGACCTGGCCTTCAGTCTGGACAACGTTGTCGCGGCCGTCGCGCTTTCCAGGCAGCTTGAGGTCGTCATGCTCGGCGTAGCGCTGGGCATCCTGACCATGCGCTTTGCCGCGGGCATCTTTACCTGGTTGATCAAGCGCGAGCCGATCCTGGAAACCGCGGCGTATATCGTCGTGCTCAATATCGGCGTCGAGTTGCTCCTGTCGGAATTCGCGGGCCTTCACTTTGAGTCGTGGCAGAAATTCTTGATCTCGGCCGCGACGCTCCTGCTCTGCGTCGTTTACGCCCATTTCAAGCCACTCTGGTGGCTGCGGCCCCTCTTCCGCTGGCTGGCACAGGGCATGGGCAACATCAACGAGCTGATTGATTGGGCTCTGTTCCCCGTCGTCTCCCTGATCAAATGGCTGTTCGGCCTGCTGCGGCGGCCCTTCAATGGCGTGAAAGCCCAGACCGTGGCGCTCTCGGCGCCCGATGCCCCGGCCACGCACTCCAAAGACACCCTGTGATGGATATGGGCCGCGCCTGCGACCGAAACGCCTAAGCCTCTCCCTGCGCCTCCAGATCCAGCCGATCGAAGAACGCCCGCATGAACGCCTGGCGCTCGCGGGCGATGGCGCGCGCCGTGGCGGTGTAGAGCCGTTCGCCGATGCGGTCGAGCTTGTAGACGAACTCATGGCTGGGGGTGTAGGCTGCGCCGAGGGCCGCCGGCCCGTTGAGCGCATCGCCGCCCGCGGCCGCGATGGCGCGCCAGGGGGTGGTCCACAGCGCGTTGCCGTGCTCGCCAGCATACGCGAACGCGCGCGCCACGCCGAGCGCGCCGATGATATCCAGCTTGTCCGCGTCGAAGACGACCTGCGCCTCCAGCGTGGCGGGGTCGGGCCCCGCGCGAAAGCGATGCGCCGCGATGGCGTGCGCCACCGCCTCGACGAATGCCGCGGGCTGATCGGCCAACAGCTCGCGCGCCCGCGCCGCGCCGCGCAGATGATGATCGGCCCGGCCGCTGCTCTCCGCGATGTCGTGCAGCAGCGCCGCGGTGCGCACGATCGCCTCATCGGCCCCTTCGGCCCGCGCAATGCGCTCGGCCAGGGCGGTCACGCGCAACACGTGGCCGAAGTCGTGGCTGCTGCCGGCCGCCGCGTAGAGCCTGGCCGCCGCAGCATGGGAGATCGGAAATTCCATAGCTTTACAGGTTGGCGATCGGCACCGGCTCGATTGCATCCGCCGGCTCGAAGCCGAACACCCGGCCGTAGAAATACAGCTCGGCCTCCAGCGCCCGCTTGATGTTCTCGGCGCGGCGAAAGCCGTGCTGTTCCCCGGCAAACGGCACGTAGGCCACCGGCAACCCCTTGGCCTTGACCGCCGCAAACATCTTCTCGGCCTGGCTTGGCGGCACCACCCGATCCTCCAGCCCCTGGAACAGGATCAACGGGGTCGCCAGCCGTTCGGTGAAGTGGATCGGCGAGCGCGCCAGGTACAGATCGCGGCGCGCGGGATAGGGGCCGACCAGCCGGTCGAGATAGCGCGACTCGAACTTGTGGGTGTCGGTCGCCAGCGCCTCCAGGTCGCTGACGCCGAAGTGGCTGGCGCCGGCCTTGAAGACATGACGGAAGGTGAGCGCGGCCAGGGTGGTGTAGCCGCCCGCGCTGCCCCCGCGGATGGCCAGGCGCTGCTCGTCGGCCAGGCCGCGCGCCGCCAAATAGCGCGCCGCATTAACGCAATCGTCCACATCCACGATGCCCCATTGGCCGTTGAGCCGCTCCCGGTAGGCGCGGCCGTAGCCCGTGCTGCCGCCGTAGTTGACGTCCACCACCGCGAAGCCCCGGCTGGTCCAGTATTGCAGGCCCAGCCGCAGCGCAGACGAGGTCGCGCCGGTCGGCCCGCCGTGGCTGAGGACGAGCAGCGGCGGCCGCTCGTCGGCCGGCGGCCGGAAATCGCGGTTGGTCGGCGGATAGTAGAACGCGTGCGCGGTCAGGCCGCCTTCGGTGGGAAATTCGATCGGCTGCGGCACAGACAGATAGCCCGCATCCACGGCCACCGTGCTCGATCGGCGCAAGACCGTCGCCGCGCCGGAGGCGACATCGAGGCTCACAATCGCCGTGGTCTCGGTGGGCGAGGCGGCCGTGAAGACGACTCGACCGGAGGCCGCGCGCACCCCGCCGACCTCCGTGTAGGGCAGAGCGAACGGCGTGAAAGTTTTCGTGGTCGCATCGAGCAGGGCCAGGCGCCAGACGCCGCCTTGCGTGTACGCGCACGCGAGGCGATCGGCCGCGACGCAGGCGTAGGTGGACATACCGAAGACCCATTGCGGCAAGCCGAACTCCGCAGCCATTTCGTAGAGCGGCTCGACGCGGCCGTCGCGCCAGCAATAGAGGTTCCACCAGCCCGTCCGGTCGGAGACGAAATAGAGCCCCCCATCGGCCGACCATTCCGGCTGGAAGATGGATTCGGCCGGGCCGCCGGCGATCAGGGCAGCCCCGGCCAGCGTGCCGTCGGGCTGCACGTCGGCCATCCACAGCTCGCAGCCGTCCCAGGGCATGTTCGGGTGGTTCCAGGCCAGCCACGCCAGCTTGCTTCCATCGGGGCTGAGGCGAGGGCTGGCGTAGAAGTCGGCGCCGCTCACCAGCACCTGGCCGGCCGTCCCGTCGCCGTCCGCGCCTACGCCGACGAGCGCGTTGACCGCCTCGCGATCGGCCGCGGTGTGATCCTCGCGCACGCAGATCAGCCGGCCGCGGGGGGCGTCCATCACCGCGTCGGCATAGCGGAACGCGCCCTCCGGCGTGATCGGTCGGGGCGCGGCGCCGGCCTCCTGGCGATAGAGGCGCTGATCCGCAAAGTTCGCGAAATACACGACGCCGTTGTGGACGAGATACTCGCCGCCGCCGTATTCGTGGACGCGCGTGCGCGCGTTGAAGCCGGCCGGCGTCACGTCGGTAGTGCGGCCATCGGGCGTGCGGCGCACGATCACGTTGCGTCCCCCCTCGGTGGGCCGGGATTCGATCCAGTAAACGTCATCGCCGTCGAGGCGGACGCTGCTCAGCCCGACCGTGCCCGCGACGATCAGGTCGGGGGTAATGGGGGATCGCCAGGAGCCATAGGGGGCGATGCGGGGTTCAGGCATTCTGTTGCTCCTTGTTTAATCCTGTTTGCCGTCCGCGCAGCCAGAAGAAGCCGCCGGGCAGGCTACCCGTCACGATAACCGCTTGCATCAGCACCGAGACCGCGACTGCGTGATCGGCGGGCACGCCGCCCAGGCCATAGAAGAAGGGATAGGCGGCCTGGTTCAGGCCCAGGCCACCGATGGAGATCGGCAACATCAGCACCAGCGCGATGAGCGGGTTGAAGAGCAGGATCGCCGGCAGCGACATCAGCCCGCCGACCGCCTGCGACAAGGCCCAGTTGACGATGGTCGTGCAGAGGATGCCGAGCAGGCCGATGCCGAACGCGGCTGCCAGCGCGGAATATCGGAAGCGGTACGCGTTGAGCGCGTCGGAGATCCCCTGCCAGATCGGCGCCAGCGGCCGCAGGAAGCGCCAGCCGAACAGCCGCGACAGCAATCCGCGCAGCCGGCGGCTCAGCAGCACGCCGAATCCGATCGCCAGCACGACCAGCGCCAGCGCCGCGACCCCCTCCACCGCCTCCAGATCGCGGCGGCCGACCACGCTCACCAAGATGAACGCGGCAAGCGCCGCGGTGTTCATGTAGGCCAGCAGCCCGACGATCCGATCCACCACCACCGAAACCGCCGCATGCGTCCGCCGGTCGGTGTAGCGTGCCAGGGTATAGCCGCGCATGACGTCGCCGCCCACGTTGGCCGGCAGGAAGTTGTTGAAGAAAAAGCCGACGAACTGCATCTGCAGCAGCTCGCCGAACGGCACGCGCACGCCCTGGGCGCGCAACAATACGAGCCACTTGGCCGCGTTGACCGCGATGGCCAGCAGATAGAAGAGGAGCGCGACCAGCACCGGCCACGGCCGCGCCGCGGCCAGTTGCGCCGTGACCGCGGTCAAATCCACCCGACTGAAGACGATGATGATCAGCACCAGGCTGATGAGGGCCTTGAGGAGAGTTGTCGCTTTATCGCGCATCGAGCGGGCTTCCAGAATGGTCTTTCATGCCTTGCGCGCCAGAGCGGTCGGCTGCCGATCGTCGCTCTCGGCCGCCTGATGGCGTTCGGCCTCGACGTTGGCCTTCTGCGTCCAGGCCATATCCCAGACCACATGCCGCTCTCTCTTGATAGCGAAATCGTACCAGCCCAACAGCCGCGACCAGCCCTCAAGCACGGCCAAGAGGAACAGCGCCCAGATCAGCCGGATGGCCCCCCACAGCTCTTTCAGCGCAACCCGGGCCACGCGCGTGTTCTGGATGCTGGAGACCGCGTAGCCGTACTTGGACTTGAGATAGAGATGGCCGGCATGGTTGCGCCGCCGTTGGCGGACGAAATCGCTGATGGTATCGGGCCCGGTGTTGTAGACTACGGCATCGGGCGCGTAGCGCACGCTCATCCCGCGCTGGATGATGAACGCCTCGACGAACGCCTCGTCCATGGCCACGTCGGGGGGGATGCGGTCCAGCACCTTGCGAAACGCGATCATCTCGCCCAGCCGCGGGATCTCCAGGCAGAGCTGATGTTCCAGGCGCAGCCGCAAATGCGTGAAGAGGCCTACCAGGTGGTCGGGGGTATTGACCGGCACCTTGTGCGCGCCGACCATGCCCACGGACGGGTCGGTGAACATGCGCACCAGATGCTCGACCGAGTCCTCGGCGGGCAGGGTGTCGCCGCTTTCCAGCACGCAGATGTCTTCCCGCGCGTGGGCCAGGAAGAGGTTGATCGCTGCCGTCTTGCCTTCGCGCCTGGGCTGGACGATCAGCTTGATGAGGGGGTTTTCTGCCGCGTACCGTTCGACGATGGGCACCGTGTTATCGGTGCAGCCGCTGGCGATCACGATGATCTCGGTGATCTCAACGTCGTGCAAGTGCTGGTTCAGCAAGGCATCCAGCAGCGGGCCGATGTTCGCCTCTTCGTTATAGGCGGTCACCCCTACGCTACAACGCAGTTTCGGACGATGCTCCAAGAACACGCCTCCTGATGTATTGGCACGCCTCATTATAACACGATGTGGATGAGGCTCATAAATCGGATTCTCCATGCCGTGAGCCCCCCTGGCCCCTCCCCCCAAATTGGGGGAGGGGGAGATCATGGGAGTTTGGGAGCGACGGCTTCGCCGTCGCCCCCACACCCTTATTAACCCCCTCCCGCTCCCCAAATTGGGGAGCGGGAGGGGGCCGGGGGGAGGGGTGAGGGTGCTCGTTACCATCAATCGGCCGCCGAGTTTCCGCCGAACACCAGCGCGCGCAGGTCGGCCTCGGCGCGGCCAACCTTGCTGCGATAGACCTTCAGTTGGGCGTCGAACGACGACAGCAGATGGCTGGCCTTGTAGCCCGCCACCATCTGCGCCAGCCATTCGGTCACCGCGGCCGGATCGGTGCGCGGATAGCGCGCCTCGGCGCAGATCTGGTCGAGCGGCAGCTTGGGCGGCATCGGCGGATAGGGGCCGCGCGCATAGCCGAACACGATCGTCATCAGCGGGACGGCGCCCGGAGGAAGCTGCAAAGTTTCTCGCAGATAGCCGACATCCAGGAAGCCGCTGCGCCCCGTCTCGGAGAGCATCACCGAGGAGACGCCGAGCGCCTCGGCCGCCAGGTTCATGTTCATGGCCGCCAGCGATGCGTTGATGACCGCCATCGTGTACTCCACGAGCGGAGTACGGGGGAAGGCCTCGGCTAGGTCGGCGTAGCGACCGGTATCGGCCAACACCAACACCGCGCGCTGGCCGCCGAAGGGCAACCCGGCGCCGAAGGTCGCCCGCCACGTGGCGGCCGTAAAGGTGATGAACGACCAGGTCTGCAGGTTGACGGTCGAAGGCGCCAGCCGGCCAGCCTCCAGGATGGCTGCGAAAACGTCATCGGGGATCGGCCGGTCGCTGAAGCTGCGCACGCTCCGCCGGCGCAGGATGGTCAGGAGCAGCGCATTATCCCCGAGCGACGGCGGGATGTGTGGCCGGCCGGCCAGGATGCGCCACAGGCTGCGGATGAAGCCGATGGGAGTGAGCTGGAATGCCATAGGCGAGCAGCCCAGGTGAGAGATCAGAGATTCTCCACGCCGGCCGGCTTCTTCTCGACCACTGTCAGGAAGCCGCCGAAGAGACGGTATTCGTCCAGCCGGCATGAGTTGACGAGCTGGCCCTCGTAGTAGGTGATGTCGGGGCAGCTATCGCACATGTCGGCGCGGCCATCGGGCAACAGGTCGGGCGCCTGGATGATGCCGATGCTCTGCACGTAGATGCCGTCGAACAGCCGCGTCGGATGCCGGACGATGTCGGCCAACCAGCGCCGGGCCGCCTGGCGCACGGTCTGATCCCAGGGCGCCAGCAGGAACACCTTGCGGCCGATCTTCGCCTGCGAGAGGTAGGCCAGGTAGGTGCCCTTAAGCAGGTGATGCCCCACCTGCGCGATCTCCATCCCCACCTTGCCGACCGAGCCATAGACCGCGCGCCGCGAGCCGATCAGCGCGGCCGCGAGCCATTTATAGGAGTCATGCCGGATGCTGCCGCCCAGGTAGCCGGCCGCTTCATATGCGGACAAAGTCTCCTTGAGCAGCGCGTACACTTCGGGCGCGGTAATGAACTTCTCGTCGAAGCGGTCTTTCACATAGCTCAGCCTGCGCAGGTCCACCTGCCGATCGAAGGCATCGGTCGCGATGCTGGTTTCGCTGGCCGCGGTGCGGTAGGTGATGAACACCAGGCCATGGACCCGGCCGAAGTTCTGCTGGCCCCAACGCACCACGTCGGGGATCTCGGCAAAGGTGGAAGGGTAGACCGTCGAGTTGAAGACCAGGTAAAGCCCGCCGACGCCGGCGACCATGTCGGTGATCTGCTGGCGCAGCTCGTTCAGCTCCTTTTCGGTCTTGCCCTTCCAGCGCGGCCGGTTCTGATGGCTGTCAATGTGCACCGTGAAGCCCGCCAGGCCGGCCTTCTTCAGCTCGCGCAGTAGCTCCGGCGTCAGGGCCACGGCGTTCGTCAGGATGATCGGCTTGAGGCCGTTGCGGGCGATGTGCGCCACGATCTCGATGATCTGCGGGTGGATGAGCGGCTCGCCCCCGGCAATCGAGACGTTGTCGGGGTTGCGCCACTTCTTGAAGAAGGCGATCTCGGTCTCGATCTCTGCCAGCGTCTTGTGGCCGGTCATGCGCTGGCGATAGCAGCCTTCGCAGTGGATGTTGCACACGTCCGTGATCTCCAACCACGCAATCGGGTTGTCGTTCATAGACCACGGCAACCGATAGAGGTTGCGTTTTTCCAGGGTCATCGTTCCTCCATGCCTTTGCGCCGAGTGGCCGATCTATTTCACCGTGATCTGGGTGTAAGCCGCGGTCTGATTGCCGTCCAGGTCCTCCACGATAAAGCCCACGATGTAGTCGCCGGCCGCCGCATCGAGCGTCTGCCACTTGAACGGCCGGTCGCCGAAGGTCAACGTCTTGCCCTTTTGATAGGCGACTTTCGTCACCCGGCCCTGCGCGTCCAGATCGAGCCAGCGCTCCAGCACGGTGAAGGTGTCGCCGGGGGTCGGCAGGATCTCGCGCGGGGCGCCCTCCATCTCCTGGCCGGTGAAGCCGAACACCTGGCGCAACACGCCGTTGCGGAAGTAGAGTCGGGCCGGCCGCGCTGCGCCCGTCTCGGCAAAGGTGTAGATGCCTTCCACGGTGTAAGTGGCTTCCTCGCGCGACCGGCCGAACGTTGCGGGCATGAAGAGCGCCTCGGCCCGCTTTTGGCCGTCGTTGATCGCGAAGACCACCGGCTCCCATTCGAATTCCAGGTTGAAGGAGGCCGTCTCCGGCCAGACCGGATAGTAGATGCCGTTGAGCTCGGCGACCTCCGCGCTCTCCAGATAGTCGGTGTCGGCCACGTTGATGGATCTGCCGGCCCTGTCCAGGAAGCCGACCAGCAACTTGATGTACCCGATGTTCTGGCCGCCAACCGTGGTCTTGAGGAGCACCGTCTGGCCAGGCGCCACCGACTTGCGCGTTGCCGTGATCGGCGCAACCTGGATCCCACCGGCCGTTAAGGAGCGCACCGTCTCCGAACGTTGCGGCACGGCCGCGCCGCCGATGTCGCCGGACTGGAAGCGCCGGCCGGTGTAGAAGTAGGTCAGGAATTCGTCCCACGCCGATTCCCTGGCGAAGCGGCCGGCGATGGCGGTGTAGGACTGTGGTCCCGCGTAGGGATGGGCATAGAGCTGCGAGGTCGGGAAGTAGATCGCGACGCCCGTCGCGCCGGGCTTTTCCGGGCCGTGCTTCTCCGCGATGACGGCCTTGCGCAGCGCGGCCAACACCTGGTCGCCGGCCGCGGCCACCGCCCGGTCCTCGGTCGTCCGCTTCAGGAGCTGGACGAAGTGCCCCAGGTCAATGTACGAAGGCGGGGTCTTGCTGCCGAAGATGCTGGTGAACGGCTGGGCATAGCTGCGCGCCTTGGCGATGGCGCGCGGATCCACCCGTTGCAGCGCCACGGCATAGGCGTTAACGCTTTGCATCAGGTCGGGGAGGGCGGCCAGATCGAGCGCGGTGAGGGTGACGTCCTGTTGCATCTCGCGCGCCACGGCCTGCGCCGAGGGCGCTCCCGCCTCGCCCAGATAGGAGCCGCGGCCGGTGAACTCGGCACGCGCCTGATCGTCCACGATGCGCTGATCCTGGACGATGTAACTTTGCACGATGAGCTTCGCCAGGTCGCCGCCGGTCATGGCCGGATTGGCGTTCAGCGCCTGGAGGAAGCTCGTGTAGGCCCAACCGAGGGCGGGCTCGGTCTCTTCCGAGGCGACCGCATAGCGCGCGTGAGACGCCAGGACGGTGTAGACCTCGAGCTGGCTCATCAGGCAGGCGTCCAGGCCGATCAGCTCGAATTTGTCCAGCCCGGCCTCCTTGCGGATCTGGCCGAGCGCCTGGTCCAGTTCGTTCAGATAGAGGATGTTGCCCATCTGCGCGGCCAGCGGCGCGTTGGTGGCGTGCGTCCCCGCCGAGTTGGGATCGGTCATGCCGCCGGGCCAGCCCATGCCGTGATCCGAAAGGATGAGCGCGTACCTGTCGGCCGGATAGGCCTTGATGGCCCACAGCGCGAAATCCACCAGCGTCTTGGGGTCGGCCATGTTGACGTTGCCCAGCTCGGCCACCAGCTTCGAGCGCACGATGTTCAGGTCGGGGTCGCGGGTGACGAGGAAACGCCGGGCGCCCGTCCAGCCGGCCGCGCGGCCGGGGCCCTGATAGCGCTCGATCTGGGCCACGATCTGGACGCGCTCGCCGGAGCCGGCGCGCTCCGCCTCGTTGAGATCGAGGAAAATGTCTTTATCCAGGGCCTTGTCGGTCGCGTCCTGGTAGAGCATGATCGTCCAGGTCGGGCCGCCGGCGCCGCCGGGCTGGGGCATGGCGACCGCGGTGGCCGTCGGCCGGCCGCTGCTGCGCGTGGCGGTGGCGGCCGATGGCGA
>JBBIKA010000150.1:0-10686 GCA_037445695.1 Chloroflexota bacterium | reverse complement strand
CCGGACCTTCGCCGAAGCACGCTACCAGATCGCCCTGGCGCCCGCGCTCTGCCTGGCGATGGGCCGGGCGCTCGACCGGCTGTGGGCCTGGCGCCGGCCGGCCGGGCTGGCCGCGGCCGCGCTCACCGTCGGCGTCACGGCGGCCGCGCTGCCCTACGACTGGGCGCCGCAGAATCGCCGCGAGGCGTGGCGCGAGGCCGCGGCGTTCGTGCAGGCGCACGCCGGCCCCAACGACGCAATCTTGATCCAGCCCGATTACGTCCAGGTTGCCTTCCGGCGCTATTTTGGCGGCTTGCAAAATATCTTCGTCCCGTTCACCGACCGGATCGGCGACGTCGGCCAGGTGGACGGCCCGTTGGCCGGGCTGGCGCCGTTCGACGCGGTGTGGGTGGTGCAATCGCATCACCAGGAGCTGGATCCGAACAACCTGGTGTTGGGCTGGTTCGCCGCGCGCTATCCGCTCATCACCGAGGTCTTCCCGACCGGCATCGCCATTCACGTCTACAATCAACACTATCGGCTGGCGGAGCTGCCGGCCGACGTGCAGCCCAACGCCGACTTTCCCCCGCTGGGCGGCTTGCAGCCGCTGGCCTGTCTGTACCGGCCGGCCGCGCTCCGCCCCACCGACGACCTCTTCCACCCGCCCAGCGCGTGGATCCACGTGACGACCTACTGGCGCGTGGCTGCCGCGCCGCCGGCCACCGACTTGCGGCCGCGCTTCCGGGTCGTGGACGCGGCCGGCCAGGTGTGGGGCGAGAGCATGGCGCGGCCCAACGACGCCTTCGCCCTGTGGCCGGCCACGCGCTGGTCGGCCGACGAGATCGTGCGCGGGGATCACGACATCAACCTGAATCCGAAGACGCCCGCGGGCGCCTACCGGCTGATCCTCGAACTGCCGGGCGTCGCCGGACAAATCGTTTGTGGAGGGGTCGAGATCCGATGAACATCCTGTGCGGCATCCAGCACGAAACGACCGCGGACGCCGCGGCCGGGCTCGGCTATGCGCGCATCTTGCACGCCGAGGCGACGCCGGCCGCGGCCCGGCCGGCCGATCCGCACGAGCAGGGCCGACGCATGATGGCGCGCGACCTGGCCAACGCGCTGGCCGTTGCCGATTACCTGCGCCGGCCGCACGAACGGCCCTTTTTCCTCTCCTTCGGCATGTTTTGCACCCATCGGCCCTTCCCGCTGCCCGACGCCGACATCAACCCGCACTACGTGCTGCCTCCGCCGCCCCTGCCCGACGATCCTGCGATCCGGCTGGACATGGCCGGCTTCATCACGATGGCCCGCTGCGCCGACACGTGCGTCGGCATCGTGCTGGATGCGCTGGCCACCAGCGGCCTGGCCGACGACACCTTCGTCTTTTTCACCACCGATCACGGCATCGCCTTTCCCAGGATGAAGTGTCACCTGTACGATGCCGGGATCGGCGTGGCGCTCATCATCCGCTACCCGGGCAACCGCCGCGCCGGGCAGGCGTGCGATGCGCTGGTCTCCCATCTCGACATCTACCCGACCGTGTGCGAGGCGGCCGGCGTCCCGCAGCCGGCCTGGCTGGAGGGCCGATCGCTGCTGCCGCTGCTGAACGGCGATGTCCAGACGGTCCGAGACGCCATCTTCGCCGAGGTCACCTATCATGCGGCCTACGAACCGATGCGCTGCATCCGCACCGACCGCTGGAAATACATCCGCTACTTCGACGATTTTGCGCTGGTCGTCAAGCCGAACATAGACGACGGCTACAGCAAGCAATACCTGCTGCGCCATGGCCTGGCCGAAGCGCGGCACGATCCGGCCGAGATGCTCTTCGACCTGGTCTTCGACCCGGCCGAGCGGAACAACCTGGCCGGCCGGCCGGAATACGCGGGCATCCAACAGGAGCTGGCGACCAGGCTGGAGCATTGGATGCGCGCCACGGCCGATCCGCTGTTAGCCGGCCCCGTCCCGAAGCCGGCCGGCGCGCGCGTCAACTTGAAGACCGCGCTGCACCCGAATGAACAGGAATTCGAGTAGCCGGCGCTTGCGGCTCATCCATCGGAACATTCATTACAGTTGTGGCCGCCTCCAAACAGCGATAATGGCGGATAGCGAGTTGTCAGTTGCAAGTATTCTATTGAAGTGAGGGAGATGCCATGTATCGCTCTGAGATCTTGGATCAGTTCAACGAGTCAGGCTATGTGCTGTTGGAGGATGTGCTCGATCCGGAGGCGGACCTCGCCCCGATCATGTGGGACTACGATGAATTGCTCGACACCCTGGCCGGCCGCTGGTTCAGCCAGGGATTGATCCCGAGCGACTATCGCGGCCTGCCGTTCGAGCAGCGCTTCGCCAACGTGGCGTTGGATGCCGGCCGGGCCGGCATCAACTGGATCCAATACTTCGACTTCTCGTTGCCGCAGGGCGGCGTGACCGCCGACACG
Organism: Chloroflexota bacterium; assembly: GCA_037445695.1. Lineage (GTDB taxonomy): Bacteria > Chloroflexota > Anaerolineae > CG2-30-64-16 > CG2-30-64-16 > CAKZKT01. The sequence goes on along the minus strand of JBBIKA010000150.1, from coordinate 8,263 downwards.
CCCATACATCACAGCGAGGCGGTCTTCAACTTGCTGACCCATCCCAAATTGCTCGATGTGGCCGAACAGATCATCGGGCCGGAGATCGTGGTGAACCCGATCCACCACGTGCGCCTGAAGCCGCCCGAAGAGCAGGTGCCGGAGAAGCTGCGGGGCGGATTGACCGCCCGGACGCCGTGGCATCAGGATCAGGGCGTGGCGCTGCCCGAAGCCGACCACAGCGACATCCTCACGATCTGGCTGCCGATCACGCCCGCGACGATCGAGAACGGCTGTCTGACCGTGGTTCCGGGCAGCCACCGGGGGGAATTGGTCACGCACTGTCCGGGCGTGGGCGGCGTGCAGATCCCGGAGCGGCTGTTGGCCGGACCGGGCGTGCCCATGCCGATGCGGCCGGGAAGCATCCTGCTGTTGCACCGGCTCACGCAGCACGCCTCGCTGACCAATCTCAGCCAGGGGATTCGCTGGAGCTTCGACCTGCGTTATCAGCCGGCCGATCAGCCGACGGGCAGGCCGGCGTTTCCGGCGTTCCTGGCGCGCAGCCGGGCGCATCCCGAACGGGTGGTGCGCGACTGGCGCGTTTGGGCGGCCATGTGGGAAGAGGCCCGGACGGCCATGATGCAGCGCCGCGACCCGGTCTTCAACCGCTGGACGGCCTCAGCGCCTGTGTGCGCATAACACGGCGTGCAGTCCTCGGCTACGGCTGGCTGTTCGCGAATATCTGGAGTGCGTCTCTTGCCGGACCGAAGTATCGAGAGCCATCGGTTGGCTTCAGCACCTATCTGCCGTTTGACGTTTCACGTCTTACGCTTCACGGAGAATAGTATGGCCATCAACCTCGGCATCCTCGGCTTTGCCCACGGCCACGTCGGCATGTACTGCAACCAGTGGAAGCAGAACCCGGCGCTGGGGATCAATCTGGTGGCGGGGTGGGATCACGACCCGGCCCGGCTGAAGAAGAACTGCGACACTTTCGGCGTTCAGAGCTACGCCGACCTGGACGAATTCCTGGCCCGGCCCGACATGCCGGCGGTCGTGATCGGCGTGGAGACCTCGATGCATGCCGACGCGGTCGAGAAGGCCGCGGCCGCGGGCAAGATGATCGCGCTGCAAAAGCCGATCGCGCTCACCCTGCCGCAGGCCGATCGCATCGTCGCCGCGGTTGCACGGCACGGCGTCCCCTTCACCATGGCCTGGCAGATGCGCGTGGACCCGCAAAACATCGAGATCAAGGAGCTGATCGCGAGCGGCGCGCTCGGCAAGATCTTCATGGTGCGGCGGCGCCATGGCCTGCCGACCCAGCTCTGGGACATTCCCAGCATGTGGCACTTCAACGCGGAGCTCAATCGCGACATCTGGGCCGACGACGCCGCGCATCCGGTGGACTTCATCGCCTGGCTGCTGGGCACGCCGGAAACGGTGACGGCCGAGATCGTCTCGCTGCTCAACCCGCTGGCGCCGAACGACAACGGCATCGCGATCTATCGCTACGCCGATGGCACGCTGGCCGAGGTCGTCTGTTCCTTTACGTGTGTGGCGGCCGAGAACACCGTCGAGGTGATCGGCGAGAAGGGCAGCATCGTGCAGAACTACGGCGACGTGCCGAGCTGCAACGTGCCGCGGCCGGCCGGTGCGGTCGGGCAAAAGTGGTACACGCTCGACAAAAAGGACTGGACGCCGAGCGCCATCCCCAGTCCGACCAATCACAGCGCCCGCATCGCCGGCCTGGCCGGGCCGCTGGCCGACTTCTTCGCCGGCCGGCGGCCTTCCATTGCCACCGCCGAAGAGGGCCGCGATGTGCTCCGCATGGTGCTCGCCACCTACGTCTCGACGCGCGAGGGCCGCCGCGTGCGGCTGGACGATCCGGCGATTGCGTCGGTCTGACGTGCCAGCGTGCGGGGCGATTGAAATCGCAGCTAATGGGCGTGCCGCCGGGCGTCCACCTGCGTGGACGTCATCCGGTCGGCGCCGGCCGACATCGCGGCGGCACGCCCCTTCGCCCCGAATTCATTCGGCGGCCAATCCCCAATCCCTAACTGATTCGGCGGCCGACTCGAATCCAAGAAAAACATCCATCGTTGAAGCTACCATGCTCACCCATCTCGAACGTTTTCTCGCCGTCATGGCATATCAGCCGGTAGACCGCGTCCCCAACTGGGAGCTCGGCGTCTGGCCGCAGACCCGCGACCGCTGGGAGGCCGAAGGGCTCGACCCGACCCGTTATCACTGGGACTGGTTCTCCGGCGACGCGGCCCAGGGCATGGATCCGCGCGAATTCATCCGCTTCCGCGGCGACCCGATCCCGCCCTTCGAGACGGAGACGCTCGAAGAGGACGAGCGCACCATCACCTTCCGGGACAACTGGGGCCGCATCCGCAAGGCGCTGAAAGAAGGCACGGTGCGCGGGGGCCGCATGTCCATGGACACCTACATCGGCTTCCCCGTGACCGACATGGCGAGCTGGCAGGCCTATAAGCATCGGCTGCGCATCTGCCCCGAACGCTACGAGGCGAATTGGTGGATCACCCGCGTGGCCGGCTGGCGCAGCCGCGACTTCCCCCTGATCTTCGGTCCGAACTGCACCACCCTCGGCTTCTACTGGTTTGCGCGCGACCTGATGGGCACGGAACCGCTCTCCTATGCCTTCTTCGACCAGCCCCAACTGGTGCACGACATCATGGAATTCCACGCCGACTTCCTGATCGAGGCGGCCCGGCCGATCCTGGAACAGACCACGGTCGAATACGTCTGCTTCAACGAAGACCTCTCGATGAAGAACGGCCCCCTGATCAGCCCCAAGCTGTACAAGACGTTCATCTATCCCCGACTGAAACGCGTGGTCGAGTTCTACAAAACGCACGGCTGTCGCTACGTCGCCATTGACACCGACGGCAACCCGGAGGCCCTCGTGCCGCTCTTCATGGATGCCGGCGGGGACATCCTCTGGCCGCTGGAGCGCGCCGCCGACCAGGACCCGGTGCGGCTGCGCAAAAAGTTCGGCAAGAGCCTGCGGCTGTGGGGCGGCGTGGACAAGCGGGTCCTGGCCGAGGGGCCGGAAGCCATAGATGCGCATCTGCGCGCCTTGCGCCCCCTGATCGAAGAGGGCGGCTACATTCCCACAGTGGATCACACCGTGCCGCCGGATGTGAGCTGGGCGAACTTCCAGCACTACATGCAGAGCAAGGAGAGGCTGCTGCGCGGGGCACTGTAACCCGACGCCGGACCGTCACCGGCCGGCCAAAGGCCAGAACACCGGCAGGCAAAGCATGATGGTCCCGAATAGCAACAACGTAAGCGGCAGGCCGACACACAGATAGTCACGAAAACGATAACCGCCGGGCGCCATGACCAGGATATTAACAGGATGGCCCAGGGGCGTGATGAACGCCATTGAAGTGGCCAGTGCGACCGCCATGGCCAGCGCGCGCGGATCGAGATGCGCCTGAACTGCGGCCTGAATCGCGATGGGCGCGATCACGCCCGCCACGGCCGCGCCCGACATGGTCTGCGTCAACAGGGTGGTGAAGAGGAACAGGCCAGCCATCAGCGCCAGGGGGCCGAAGGGGATCAACGCGGCGACGAGCCAGCCGGCCAGCAATGTCGCTGCGCCACTCTTGGTCAGCGCCAGGCCCAGCGGCAACATGCCCGCTACCAGGAACACGGTGCGCCACTCGATGGCGTTATACAACTGGTCCATGGTGAGGAGGCCCGTCAACACCGTCAGCAATGCGCCGCCAAGCATGATCTCGCCGACGAGGGACGTGTTGAAGGCTGCCAGCAACAACGAGCCAGCCAGGATCGCGACGGCCAGCCAACCCTGCCGCCGCACGACCGCCATCGGCCGCACGATCTGCCGATCCAATACAATCAGATCGGGCTCGCTCCGTAGGATGCTGACCTGGCTGGCCGGGCCTTGCAGCAACAGCGCGTCGCCGAATGCCAGCGGCAGGTCGCCCAAGCCGGTGCGGATCGGCCGGCCCGCCCGCCAAATGCCGAGCACCGTCATGCCGTACTTTTCCCGAAAGCGCGCCGAGCGCAGGGTCTGGCCGAGCAGGGCCGAGCGCGGGGTTAACACCGCCTCTACCAGCACCAGATCGGCCCCCAGCAGATCATCCAGGTGCTCCGGCCGCAGAGGCAACACTTCCAGGCAGCCGGCGACATCGTGCACGTGCACTTCATCGGGCCGGCCTAACAGGAGCAGAATATCGCCGGCGGCCAACACGGTGTCGGCCGCCGGCGCCGAGAGCAACTGCTCCCCGCGCCGGATGGCAAGCACATTCACCCGATAGCTCTCGCGTAGGCCACTCTGCACCAACGATTGGCCGACCAGACACGAGCCGGCCGGCAGGCGCGCCTGAATAAGACGCTCGCGAAGACGGTAGATATCGGCCAGGCCGTTTCCATTGGCCGGTTCCTCGGTCCAAGGATCGGACACCATGCCCGACTGCGCAGGCAATAGGCGGATCCCCCACAACGCCATGTAAGCTATGCCCACCGCCACAATCGGAATGCCAACCGCCGCGAAGTCAAACACGCCGAAGCCCGCCAGGTCCTGGCCGCGCAAGACGCCGCTCACCACGATATTGGTCGTTGTGAAAAGGGTAGCCATGCCGCCGAGAATGGTGGCAAAGGCCAGCGGCATCAGCAATCGGCCGGCGCCGACCTTGCTGCGCCGGGAGATGCCGGAAATCGCCGGCAGCAGCACCGCCGCCGCCGCGATGTTGTTCATGAAGAGCGAAAGCAGCGCGCCGGCCAGCATGATCACCACGACCAGCCGGCGTTCACCCGCCCCGGCCACACGCACCAGCAGCGCGCCCGCGCGGTCGCTCACCCCCGTGACGCGCAGCGCCTCGGCGAGCACAAAGATAGAAATAATCGTTACCACCGCCGAACTGGCGAATCCCGAAAAAGCCTCGCGCGGGGTCAAAACGCCAACAAGGCCCAAGCTCACAACGACCAGTAGCGCCACCAGATCGGCGCGCAGGCGATCGGTCAACAGCAGTATGATCGCCGCCGCCAAAATCACCAGGGTCAAGATCAGCGGTTCAGACATCGGTCCGTCCAACCTCTTCCGTTTTTGAACGACTCCAAATTTGATATAATATTCTATCTGTGGGTTTTTCTAACCTGCCATTGGCACAAAAAGATCAAGCTAATGGCAGGCAACTTCAAACAGGCCTTCTCGGCGGGATGGTCCCAAGAGGCCTTGAGCAGCAGCTCTGAAGCCCAAATTATCGGGCAGCCAACGCGTTTACAGGTTGTGCCGCCGCACGTTGGGCCAGGAAGAAGCTGAGGGTATAGGCCGGTGCCTTGCTGGCCAGGCGCGCCAGACAGCCTGTCAATGACCGCGCGTGCGGGAACCGCAGCGTAAAGGCCGTTGTGAGGACGCTGAACGCCGTCTCAATGCGATGGCGCAGGCATCCCAAGATGCGTTGGATGCCCACCGGCCATTGGTGATGTTGGTTGTCACGGCGCAGCGGCAGCAACAGGTGGCGGCCGCGTTCCCACAGCCAGTCTTCGGTCTTGGCTTCGACGTAGCCTTTATCGCCGATGTAGATCAAATTGCGGTAGCCGTCACAGAGGGCTGGCAGCACCTTGAGATCATTATAGGAGCCCGGTGCCAACACACTCGTCCAGCATCTGATCGTAGTCCACGGTGGCATGGAAACGGCCGCCGAAGAACTTGAATTGCTGGCTGGTGCAGACCCCGAACCATGCATGCCGGTCTTCCGGTTCAGCTATGGGAGAGGCATGGCCACGCGGCCGACTGGCCAAGATGACCGGCGCACTATCTACCAGGCGAATGCGCGCTTCCAGGTCGCTGCCCTCCGTACCGGCATGGTCGGCTGGGGGGCGTTGGGCCCGCCCCTGGTCGCGCAGTTGGCGCCGGATTTCCTCCATCACCAGGGTCAAGGCGCGACGGCGCACATTGAAACGCCCCACATCGGGGAGGCCGCTCGACCACAGATCGCGGTGGTACTGGCGCAGAAAGGCCAACGCCTTGTCTTCATCGCCGGCAAACCAGTACTCGGCGACCAGAGCGATGGTGATGATGACGCTATCATCGTGCTCAGGCTCCGGTCCCCGACGTCGCTGAAAGCCAGCCCGCTGTTGCGCTTCCGGCAAATGATCATCAACGAAAACGAAGGTAGCAATAATCGTGTCTTCCCAGGATTGCTCGGTGAGATAATCGGTTAGACCTTTCATGGGGGTACCTCCAGGACAAAGTTGTCCACATTATCACTGGATGATACCCCTTGCGCAAATGGACGCCATCGTCAGAACTGTTCAAGAGCTTCGTGGACAGTATATAAGGTTGCACTTTCTGGCTTATTTTACCTGGAATTACCCGGCAAGAAGCTGAGGCTTATGCCCTTGCCAACTATCGGTAATGTAGCATACAGTCTTTTGTCTGTCAAGCCCCTTTTTGCCAATTTGATGCACACCCCGGCGCGGGCGATGCCCCGCTCGCCCGCGCCGGGGAACGCCCGCCCCCGTCGCAGCGTCGGCTATGACCCGCGCAACATCAGAGGCAGGTAGAGCCCTCCCCTGCGCACGGTGACGCGGAGCGCGGCCTCGGCTGCCTGACCGCCTTGATCGGTCGGCCGCAGGGTGATGCGGTGAGCGCCGGGGAGAGCGTGGCCACGGCCAATTCGTTGCCCTCGCCCAGGAAGCCGTCGCGATCGGAGGCCCCCACCAGCCGTTCGCCGGACAGCGGGCCGTCCTCTGCGTCCGGCGCTTCGCCGGTGAACACGATCGGCAGATCACCCACCGGAGCTTGCTGATCAACCCTAGGGCAGTTGCATGGGCCAGCCCGCCGGCAGCGCGATCAGGTACATCTCCACCCCCTCCGAGCCCGAACGGCCCCAGTTGCTGGTGAAGAGGACGCGGCTCAGATCGCGGTTGGCGCTGGCCTGCGGCTCGGCCCAGTAGTCGTGTTCCTGGCTTGCATCCACCAGCGAATGGGTGTGCGCCAGCCGCACGACGCGGCCGTTGGCCTTGAGCTCGATCAAGAAGACCTGGTCGTCCATCCAGGTGTGCGAGGCCGCGTCGCCGTCGTGCGTCGAGATCACCGCCCAGCCCGGCCGATCTAGCCCGCGGCCGGAGATGTGCAGGCCGATGGCCGTGTAGGTGAAGTCAATCGGCCAGAGCGGCGTGACAGCGCCGCTCGCCAGGTCGAGCATGGCGATCTGGTCCGTGTCAATGTCCTGGTAGACCAGCACCTCGCGGCCCTGCGCGTCCAGCGCCGTGTCGGAGTGGCCGACGATGCGCAGCAAGCCGCGGCCGTTCTGCAAATTGCGGTCGTAGACCATCAGGCCGCAGGGGTTGGCCGGCGTCCCCAGTTGGCCCGGCTCGCAGTAGAGGTCCATGTAGACGAGGAAATAGCTCCCGAGCGGGCTGATCGTGACGCTGTCCATCTCGCGCGCGTCGGCCGGCCAGCCGCGCGTGTCGAGCGTCGCCGTGACCCGATCCGTCGCCAGGTCGTAGACCAGCAGGGCGGCGGTCAGCCAGTCCCCATCCTCGGCCATCAGGCCCCACCAGCGGCCGTCGCGGGAGGGGCTGCCCTCGTAGCGCGTCCACACCGCCGCCAGGTTCTGGCCCGGAAAATCGTCGGCAAACTCGTGGACGACGGCCGTCTGCTGCGTGGCGAGGTTGTCCGACATCAGCCGCGTCTCTTCCGAAAAGTAGATCAGGTTGGGATCGGTCGCGCTCCAGCGGGGATCAACACCGAGCGGCAACGGACCAAGGGGCTGGAAGGTTTGGGCGTCGTAGAGATACCAGCCGCCCTGGGTGCTCATGGCCAGCAGCCGCGTCTCGTCGGCGTTGAAGGATTGGACGCGCGAGTACTCGTTCTTCAGCCCGCCCGGCTCTGATTTGTCACCGGTTCGATCGGTGACGCGCACCACGCAGCGGCCGAAGATCGGGTCGCGGAAAGGCGCGCGCGGACCGGGTTCGACCAGCGCGGGCGGCTGGCGCACCTGGAGGTCGGTGACGAGCGGCGGCTCCGGGCCGGGGCAGAGGCCGGCGGTGGGCGTGGGGGTCGGGGTATTGGGGATTGGGGTATGGGTGGCCGTCTCCGTTGGAGAGGGCGCCGCGCTCGCGGTCGAGGTGGGAGTGGGTGGGGCGGCCGGGGGCCACTGCCGGAGGATCAGCGGCAGGTAGAGGAAGCGCAGGGCCGTGACGGTCGGGGTGGGGGTTGGGGTGGGTGGACGCGTGGCGGTCGGCGTGGCCGTGGCGGTCGGCGTCGCCGCCGTGCTCGTGG